>JANOBW010000516.1:0-6263 GCA_031411855.1 Opitutia bacterium | reverse complement strand
CATCTACCCCGTCCTGATCAAAGGCACCGTGGACGAACGCCTCTTCAGCCTTTACCGGGAAAAAGACGACGCCTCCCGCCTCTCCCTCGACGGCGAGTTCGCCGACAAGGACGCCGAAGAAGCTGACTTTGAGGAGTTTGTGAAGTCGCTGGTGGCGTAGCCGGAACCGGTCCTTCACCGATTAAATGGCAGCGGCGGGATAGGGGGCGGTGAGGCGGCTGAAGTCCTTGGCCAGGTAGCGTGTGAACTGCGGCTTGCAGTAGTCCTCTTGCTTGCCGGTTTCCTTGTTTCGGCGGTTGCCGTTAAACCAGATGGAGCGCTTGCCGATGTTTTTGCCGGTTTTGTTTTGAGGGCGGCGTCGCGCTCGACGACGGTTTTGGAGCGGGCCTTGATTTGGACGGTGGTGAAGGTGCCGTCGGGGCGGCGGATCACGGCGTCAATGGCGTCGTCGTCAACGAGGGGAAGGTAAACATCAAGGCCTTCCTTGAGCATGAGGCCCACGATCCAGTGTTCGATTCGTTTGCCGAAGCCGGCGCTGTGGCGGAAGGTTTTGGTCATGTGGACGGATTATTGTATGACGACTTAGGCTTTGTTTTTACTCGGATTGAAATTTTTCTGAAAGAGGCGGCGGAGAGAAATTTCTATCGGTCAAGAAGTCTCTGGTAAAATCATCCCCAACCTCATCAAGAATAGCAGTAATCTTCTCCTTTCTGAAGCTGCCACCCAGGGTGGCGTAACTAAGCCCGCGCAAGCGGAAGATATCACAACTGCTTGCAGCTTTCTCGAGTGCCTTTCCATCAGACAAAACATTCTCTTTGAATATCCCCCCCCATGCTGATATTCGTTGTGCAGCGAGTGGTGTTAAAAGTCGCTGTGCATTGTCAAAAATCTGATCAACAAAGTATTTGTGAATCTCTCTAAATCCTTTATCAACTTGCATTGGTTTATTGGGAAACATCTCGCCCCAACCTGCAACAGAAAGATTCTCTCCAGAAACATGCTGCTTGGCGTAACTCAGATAAGTTTCTGTTAAACGTTTCCAATTACCTGAGATCCTAAAAGCACGAGCAAGCTGGTTTCCACGGTGAGCTATTTCTGAAAACTCATGAGGCTTAAAGGAATCGAACCAATCAAATTTACGCTCCTGAATAAGCATTGTAATCTTATGATTGACTATTGGAGATGGCGCGTCTTCGTCATCGAAAAGCAGTTGATCCAACGTCTCGCTCTCATCGTCTGATTCATAATCATCTATCAAAATTATATCGCTAGAATCGGACCCTTGAAGGATTTCCGTCTTTTCCGCATTCAAGCTTAAACGAAGCAAGCCTAATATCTCTTCAATCTCAGCAACATATTTTCGCAGTGATTTCTCATTATCGCAATGAATCCAAATGTCATCCATCCACCTGCTTGCGGCAAACGTCCCAGAGCGCATGCTCTTACAAAGCTTATCCAAGTGGATGTCGATGGGACGCAACAACGTATGTATTAAAACTGATGACGCAAATGAACGTTGGGGGATACCACTGCCATTTGGCTGGTTTTGCCACGTTGTAAAATATCCTTCAAGTTTATCTAGTATCGGTGCATTTCTGTAACGGCGTCCGAGTTGCGCAAGAAGGAGATTTGTATCAACAGACTTAAAGAATGACTGTATGTCTAGATGCGCAGAAAAGCGAAAGTAGGAAGTGCCTGCTTTGAGTTTTTCACTAAATAATTTCCACTCATCGTGGTTAGATGCATAATCACCACGGCGAGGTGAAGATCGCTTTAATCGCCATCCATGAACCCAACTGGGCAAGTCACCAGCAGCTTCCACAGATAATTCATCTGCTAAACACTGAAACGCAAGGCGATCAAGTGGGTTAATGACAATTCCGGGCCGAACGGCACCATTTTTCTTGGGCACGTCTATGGCCGTCGTCCATCCATACTCATGATTTCGGAGGCGTTCTACAACCTTTTCAGGCCGTGATTCTGCCAGCCATTTGACTTCAGGCCATCCCCATGGATCACGATACCAGTCACCCTTAACATCATCACTAACAGTCGCAGCTGCACGTTTTATATCTATAGACTTAAAATCTATAGAAAACGGATTTTTAATCAAATAATTATTCACCTTTGTCTCTGATTTTTCAATCCTAAGCAGCATTGTTTTAAGAACAGAACTGCTAACTGGATTCGCATCTTCCAAGGCTTTTGAAATTAAGCCCTTTATCATCGGAGGCAGACTACTTCTGCCATTTCGCATCCGACCCAACAAACTACCTGCAATTGCCACTGCTCTCTCCTTTAGTTCCGAATTAATACCCGAGATAGAATAATGGAGAATTTTATTCAACCGTATAAGAATTTCAGGCTCAGAATAAAATGGAAACGAAGCTGAGAGCATTGTTTGGCAAATCTCCAGCAATTTGGAAGCCTCTCTGCCTTTCACCTCATCTTGAAGAACTTTCTCTAGTGATGCATCAATTAGTCGACGTTGGAATACTGGAGATTTAGAGACTGCTATTTTCTGGGCTTCCTCTACATCAACTGTGAGCCACTCGGAGATTTGTTTATTTAGATCTTTCATTTTAAACATTACAAAAATGGGATAATTTTTCAAGAAGCTCTTCAGCCACTGGAATCTCTTTTGCTCTTAAAGCTGCTAATATAGAATTAGAAAATCTTGGGTCATCTACCAACTTAGAATCAGTATTATAACTTCCCGAATGATCATTTATATCATAAACCTTTCCATCTCTAAAACATATCTCCCCTGCGGCCACAACATTAGCATTTTTAAACAATGTTTCATGCTTTACAGCATTTTCAATTATCCTATCACTATCTGGAGCTACGTGGATATCCAGATTGCCATTTATGGCAAAAATAAATGTCCTTCCATATCCACTTCCTGCAGGCTCAGGATCTCCTCTCTCTCTTTTTACGTATGGAGTCGTTAAAGGAGTAGCTTTCTGCCGGGGATCTAAAATGATACCATCTGATATCAGACTTCGGAGATTATAGACTGTTCCATCTGAACCGCATCGACAAATCCTCCTCTCAAGCCTTTCCTGCCGCTTCGAGTAGTCGTGGTAATTATGTTCAACAAGAGACATGTGTTTAATGATTGTGATTCAGATATTTAGCCGACGGTGACTTGGCCGTTCATCAGCATCGGGAGGAGCCAGTCGCGGAGTTCGGTGAGTTCTTGGTTTTGGGTTTCGAGGTTTTGCTGCTGGGCGGAGAGCGAATGGACCTTGTCGGTGTAGAGCTTCGCAAGTTGCTGTTGGGGCAAAGGGACTTTGATGGCTTTGAGGGTGCCACCTGAGATTTCCTTGAAGGTCGAGCCAGAGGCGTTCTGCTCAATCAACTTCATGAAGTGCCTGAGCGTTTGGAAGATGAAGTCCGAACCATAACCTTTGTTAGGGACAAACGACTTGAAGCCTTGGTTTGTGGTTACGGGATTGGATGCGATGGCCAAATAGCCAATCGGGGCGCGTGAACTGAGGAGGACGGTGCCAGCAGGGAGGAGTTTCAACGAAGCGGCTTTTCGACCAGCGTCACTTACGTCTGTCTCGCCTCGTTGGATGAACTTGTTGCCTTTGTTGTCCGAAAGGTCCTTTGGAGTGATCCATGGGGTGCCTTTGGAGCAAAAATTTTCCTCGTTTTCTTTGCTTGGTGTGCTGCCTCCCTGAACTTCACCGAGATTGTCCAGAGTGCCACATTCCCAGCCTTCGGGGATGGGGCGGTTTAGGGTGGGGTGAAAGACCATTTTGCCGCCGGAGGAGCGGTAGGGTTGGCCGGTGAGGTCGGGGCGGCCGAGGGCCGCCGCTTGCGCCGCTGTCATCGGGAAATCGAACTGCACAAACCAATAATCATAGAGCAACTTCGCTATCCCCTCCAACTCGGCGTTGATCTGGTTGTTGAGTTCGATCTTGGCGTCGAGGGCGGAGAGGACGTTGGCGATGCGTTTTTGCTGCGATTCAGGAGGATAAGCAAATTCGACTTCTTTCAGGCCTACACCGGTAAGATGTTTTATGGTTGAACCGATAAAGTGTTTCTCAAGTTCGCCGTTTTTTCCTGCTAACAAAATACGGTAAAAGACAAACTCAGTATCATAGCCCTTTTTGACCCTAACTCGATGAAGCGCCTTTTGAATTTTCATCCCGGGCTGATCCCCACGCCACAAGGCACAGCGCCCCGGCTCTCCACCTTCGCAAATTACCAAGTCCCCCACTTCCAAACCATAGCGTTCGTGCTCATGATCCTCGAAACGCATTTGGTTGAGATTTTTGAAATCAAAGCCTCCCCAGCGAACGTTGATATTGCCAAGGTAAGGGTGAAATTCCCCTTTGTTCTTTTCTTTATCAAGCATTTTGCCGAGACACATGTCGGCAATGGCCCCAAGTTTTGCTTTTTTCCACTCAATCATAATTTCAGCCTGTTTAATTGAGTTTTGATTTCACGTTCGAGGATATCGGATTTCTCAAAATACAGGGAGAGACGCTGTTGATGGGAGGCTATTTTTAACGCGAAATCCTGCGGCGTCATCTCCACGTGCTCCACTTTCACATCGAAATACTGACCGGCGCTGAGGGAATAATTTTTGGCGGCGATGTCGTCGTAGGAGACGACGACGGAGAGATCCTCGACGGCGTGTTTTCCGTTAAAGGTGCGGATGATTTGGTCCTCTTCGGCGGTGGAGAGGAGGGTCTTTTGGTTTTTGCCGTCCTTGACCTTGGTGCCGAGTTTGGAGGCGTCCACAAGGATGACGGGGCCTAGGTTGGCGGCGTCGAGGAAGAGGATGGAGACGTTGGTGCCGGTGGTGGCGAAGATGTTGCTCGGCATGGAGACGACGCCGGCGAGCATCTTCTTCTCCACGAGGTGTTGGCGGATGCCTTTGTCTATGCCAGACTGGGCGGTGATAAAGCCGGTGGGGACGACGACGGCGGCTTTGCCGGTGGGGCTGAGGGTGTGGATGATGTGCTGGAGGAAGAGGAGGTAGATGGCCATGGAATCCTTCTCCTTGGCGGGGACCTTGGGGATGCCGGCGAAGAAGCGGGCGTGGTTGGGCTTGGTGTCAAGCTGGTCGCGGAAGTCGCTGAAATCCAGTTTGAAGGGGGGATTGGAGACGATGTAGTCGAACTTCCTCAGCGCGCCGGATTTCTCGCGGTGCTCGGGGTGGAGGATGGTGTTTCCCTGGACGATGTTGGGGATGGAGTGGACGAGGTTGTTGAGGATGAGGTTGAGGCGGAGGAGGCCGGAGGATTTTTGGGAGATGTCCTGCGAGTAGAGGGTGCATTTTTCCTCCCCGATGCGGTGGGCGAGGTTCATGAGGAGGGTGCCGGAGCCGGCGGAGGGGTCGTAGCAGGAGACGCTGTGGCGCTCGGTGGTGACGAGGCAGGCGGCCATGATTTTGGCGACGGCGTGGGGGGTGTAGTATTCGGCGTATTTGCCGCCGCCGTCCTTGTTGTAATCCTTGATGAGGTATTCGAAGAGGGTGGCGAAGAAGTCGAATTTCTCGGCGAAGACGCGCTCGAAGCTGAAGGAGGTGAGCTTGTTGATGAGGGCGCGGGCAAATTCGTCGCGCTTGGAGGAGACGTATTCGGTGATGGGATCGAAGAGGACGACCTTGGTTTTGTCGTCGGTGGTGACGGAGAAGATGTCGGAGTTGAGGGCGGCGATGTCGAGGAGGGTGGCGTCGAGTAGTTTGGCGAAGCCGGGCTCGTTTTGCCTGCCGTAGAGGGTGGAGAGGAAGTGGCGGGGGTGGAGCTGGGCGGTGCCGCCGCCGAGGCGGGCGAGGAGGAGCTCGTAGGAGTCGGGGGTGTAGGCGCGGAGGGCGTCCTCCCAGGAGGGGGCGGTGGCGAGGGCGGGGTCGAGGCGCTTGGCCTCGTGGGCAAACTTGTCGTTGAGGAACTTGTAGAGGAAGATCTGGGTGATGATCTTGAACTCGTTGCCATCGTTGCCGAGGCCGTGGTTGGCGCAGACGGCCTTGAGGTCGTCAATGAGGGCCTTGGCCTGGGTTTCAAAAGTGCGGGAGAGGGACATGGGTGGGAAATTATGAATTAGGAATTATGAAGGATGAAAGGGCGGACTGCGTCCGAGTGGTGCCTGCGGCCTGGATTTGTGGGGGAGGTATTCAATGGTTGGCGAGGAAGGCGGCGAGGAGGCGCTGGAAGGCCTGGACGGTGGGCTGGTGGTGGCCGAGCATGGCTTCGCCGGAGGCGGCGTCGTAGCCGAAGTTGGGGCGGGGGCGCAGGCTTACGAAC
>JANOBW010000515.1:0-6404 GCA_031411855.1 Opitutia bacterium | reverse complement strand
GGGGGAGGGTTGGGGTAAGGTCTGGCTCAAGGCTGTGGCTGTTAAAGTTTAGTAAAGTTTAGGTCCGGCAAAAGGGTGTTGGCCAAATTTGCACCGAACCTAAGAACAGTAAAGGCGGAACGGATGAATTAGCGAGGAAGGCGGAAGCAGTGCATTCAAACGCTGCCCTGTGGTGAAAGACTCAAGTTCGGTTTTTCAAGTCTAAGCTGACGAGAGGCGACCACTTAAAGCAGACGTTTTGTCAGACGCAAAAAAAGTTTATGAGGTGAGGCATCACCCTCACTCAAAGGAAGCAAGCCACACCGGTCTTGGGCGACCCAAAACCATCCGCGAGCCCGGGCTTACAGCACCAGGCGCACGCGGGTCATGAAGGCGTCAATCTCCTCTTTTTTGGGCATGGCCGGGGCGGTGCCCGGTTTGGTCACTGACAGTGCGGCCACGGCATTGGCGAAGCGGGCGGCGGAGACCACGTTGCCATTGCTGCGGACGAAGCCGGAGGCGAAGCCACCGACAAAGGCGTCGCCGGCACCGGTGGTGTCCACCACCTTGATTCCGCTGTGCGCGGAGATGTGGGTGTGCCCGGACGGTTGGGATACAAAACATCCGCGCGAGCCGAGCGTGATGATGACGACGGGAACGTTGAATTTCCGGCAGAGGGCCTGGAGGCCGGGTTGGTCGTTGAGGTTGATATCCTTCTCCGTGAAGGCTTTGCCTTTCACCGCCAGGCCGAGGAGGTTGACCAGTTCGGCGAATTCCGATTCGTTGGGGATGAGGATGTCCGTCGCCTTGAGGAGAGCCGGATCGAAATCCGAACGCATCGGAGCCGGGTTGAGGAGGGTGGTGAGACCCACCTTGCGGGCGGTGCGGAGCGTGTGGGCGGTGGTGGAAACATTGGCCTCCAACTGGGTGACCACGATTTTGGCCCCTTCCAGGGTTTTGGCGTCAACGTCGGTTTTGGAAAGCACCGCATTGGCCCCCAGGGAAACGACGATTTCGTTTTGCCCGGTGTCGCTCACCAGAATCGCGGCGGTTCCGGTCGCGAGTTTTGGTTTTTCCAAAAGGTTGGCGGCAATTTTTTCGGACTTGTAAAACTCTTTGGCACCTTCCCCAAAGGTGTCCTGGCCGATGGCTCCGATGAAGAGGGTGGGGGTGCCGGTGCGGCCGGACGCAATCGCTTGGTTGGAGCCTTTGCCTCCCGGACCGGTGGAGAAAATTCCCACCACGGTTTGACCAGGTTTGGGAAAGTCCATGCAACGCCAGCTAAGGTCTTGCACGAAGCTGCCAACAACAACGACTTGAGGTTTCATTACCGGGATGAAAAACGATTGTGTGAGAAAAATAAAGCAAAGAACGAAGGTCAAATAAAGACAGTAGGTCAATAAGTGACCCACTGTTTAGCCGCGGGGAGCGGCACCTTTGGAAACGCGGCGGCGCTCGTTGGCATCCAGGATCTTTTTGCGGAGACGGATGGTGGAGGGGGTGGCCTCGACGTATTCATCGGGGGCGATGTATTCGAGCGCGCGTTCCAGGGAGAAGCGGAGCGGAGGAATGAGCATGACACCTTTGCCTTCGCCGGAGCTGCGGACGTTGGAGAGGGCCTTTTCCTTGGTCGGGTTGATCGGCATGTCTTCGGTGCGGGGGTTTTCCCCGACGATCATCCCATTGTAAACCATATCGCCAAAGGTGACGAAGAGTTTGCCACGGTCCTGCAAACTTTCGAGCGAGTAGGCGGTGCATTCGCCGGTGTCCATGGAGACGAGGGTTCCGGTGATGCGTGTGGTGATTTCGCCGCTCATCGGGGCGTATTCCTTGAAGAGGTGACTCATCACGCCCTGGCCGCTGGTAAGGCTCATCAGGTCGAACTCGAAGCCGATGAGGCCGCGGGTGGAGATGACGTATTCGAGGGTCACGCGGCCGTGGTGGGGGCTCATGTTGACCAACTGGGCGCGGCGCTGGGCGAGGTTTTTGATGATGCCGCCCTGGCACTCTTCGGGGAGTTCGATGTAGAGATGCTCGTAAGGTTCGAGGGTGTTTCCCTCCTCGTCCTTTTTGGTGATGACCTCGGGGCGGGAGACGAGAACTTCAAAGCCTTCGCGGCGCATGGTTTCAACCAGCACGGCGACCTGCATGGCTCCGCGGGCCACGACATTCCAGACGGTGGATTTGTCGGTGTCGGAAACGTTGATCGAGATGTTGGTTTTGACCTCGCGGTAGAGACGCTCGCGGATCTGGCGGGAGGTGACGAGTTTGCCGTCCTGGCCGGCCAGCGGTCCGTC
Source organism: Opitutia bacterium (assembly GCA_031411855.1). Lineage (GTDB taxonomy): Bacteria > Verrucomicrobiota > Verrucomicrobiia > Opitutales > JANOBW01 > JANOBW01. The sequence goes on along the minus strand of JANOBW010000515.1, from coordinate 4,128 downwards.
GTTGACGGCGAACTGCATGGAGATGGTGGGCGGGTCAATGTCCACAAAGGGAATGCGCTCCACGGCGGCGGTGGCGCCGAGGGTTTCACCGATGGTGACCTCGTCGAAGCCGGCCACGCCGATGATGTTTCCGGCCACGCCGGCGGCGGAGTCGGTCTGGCCAAGTCCCGAATACTCAAAGACTTTGGTGATCTTGGCGGGGGAGCTGGTGCCGTCGCCGCGCAGGATGAAGATGCGGTCGCCGGTGGAGACGCTGCCGGAGTTGACCTTGCCGATGGCGACGCGGCCGACGTAGTTGTCCCAGCCGATGTTCGAGATCAGCATGCGGAAGGGTTGTTCCGGATAGGCCTCGGGGGGATTGACGCGGCTGATGATGGCTTCGAAGAGGGGAGCCATGTCGGTGGGTTTGTCGGTCAGATGGTGCATCATGTAACCGGCGCGGCCCGAGCCGTAGAGAAAGGGGGCGTTGAACTGGTCCTCGCTGGCCTCAAGCTCCATGAAGAGCTCGAGCACCTTGTCGTGGACGGCCTTGGGGTCGGCATTCTCGCGATCAATCTTGTTGATCACGACGATGGTTTTGAGGCCGTTGGCGAGGGCCTTTTTGAGCACGAAACGGGTCTGGGCCTGGGGGCCGTCGTAGGCGTCAACAAGGAGCAGCACGCCGTCCACCATCTTCATGACGCGTTCCACCTCGCCGCCGAAGTCGGCGTGGCCGGGTGTGTCCACGATGTTGATGATGAACTCTTTCCAGCGGACGGAGGTGTTCTTGGCCTTGATGGTGATGCCCTTTTCGCGCTCAAGGTCCATGGAATCCATGGCGCGTTCGACTACGGCCTGGTTGTCGCGGTAAACACCGCCGGCCTTGAGGAGCTGGTCCACAAGGGTGGTTTTGCCGTGGTCAACGTGAGCGATGATGGCGATATTGCGAATGGGCTGGGACATGAATGCGAAAAAACGGGTGAGCAAAGCGCGTGCCGACCCTTTGGCAATGGGAAACGCGGGAAACATCCAAGTTCGTGGACGCCCCGGCCGGCGGGTGGGGGCGGGGCGGTGCAACCGCGGCGGACCCGTCCCGGGAAAAAGGAGCCGGAACCAGTTGCCAGTCAGGCGCTTTCCGTGCTCAGGCTTTGGGTGCCGGGGGCAGTTCGGCGTCGAGGACGGTCTGCGTCTGGCGCTCGCGGAAGGTGATGAGGCGCTGGCGCAGGGGGGCGTCGTGGAGGGCGAGAATGGCGGCGGCGGCCAGGGCGGCGTTGATGGCCCCGGGCTTGCCGATGGCGAGGGTGGGGGTGGGGATTCCGGCCGGCATCTGCACGATGGAGAGAAGCGAGTCCACGCCATGAAGGGCGCTGGAAAGGACGGGCACGCCCAGGACCGGGAGGTGGGTCAGGGCGGCGGTCATGCCGGGGAGGTGGGCGGCTCCCCCGGCCCCGGCGATGATGATCTGAAGGCCCCGTCCGGCCGCCGACCTGGCGTATTCAAACATGAGCTCGGGGGTGCGGTGGGCGCTGACCACACGTGCCTCGCAGGGGATGCCGAGCTGCTCCAGGGTGGCGACGGCGTGCCCGAGGGTGTCCCAATCGGACTTGCTGCCCATGATGATGCCGACAAGCGGTGTGGGGGCGGCGGGCGTCTTGGGCGCGGCGGCGGTGGCGGGTGGGCGGGAGGTTTTGGCGGGCATGGTGGATGCGAGGTTCTTGATTTATGATTGGTCGAGGCAAGTCTTTGGCGAAGAGAGCTTTGTGAACGATAGGGACGGGATGGACTTGATGGACACGGGGACAGGGTTTTTAAAAATCAAGAATCACGAATCAAGAATCATAAATCGCGCTCATTTCCCGGCCGGCCCCAGGTATTTTTCCATGATCATCGGGTCGTTGGAGAAGGCGAGCGCGGTATCCCGGGTGATGATTTTTTGCGAGGCCAGGTCGGAAAGGTGCTTTTCCATGGAGATCATGCCCTGTTTGGCGCCGGTTTCGATGGCCGAGTTGATCTGCTCCATTTTTCCGAGGCGGATCTGGTTACCCAGGGCCGAGTTCATGCGCATCACTTCCATGGCGAGGGCGCGGCCCTGGCCATCGGCGCGCGGAATCAGTTTCTGGGCCACCACGTGGGAGACGGCGAGGGAGATCTGGGCGAGGACTTCCTTGCTGGCCTCGGAGGGGAAGAAACCAAGTAGGCGCGTCACGGCCCCGCGGGCCTCCTTGGTGTGGAGCGTGGTGAAGACGAGGTGGCCGGTCTCGGCCGCGTTCAGGGCGAGCAGGGCGGTCTCGGCGTCGCGGATTTCCCCCACCACGATCACATCCGGGTCCTCGCGCAGCGCGCTGCGGAGTCCCTGGGGAAAGCCGGCCACATGGCGCCCGATCTCGCGCTGCGAGATGAGTGCCCGCGAGTTGGCCAGGCGGTATTCGATGGGATCCTCCAGGGTGATGGCGCGGACCGGGCGCGTCTCGTTGATCCTCTGGAGGATGCTGAAAAGGGTGGTGGATTTTCCCGAACCGGTGATGCCGGTGAAAATGACGAGGCCCTGTTTCAGGGAGACGATCTCCTCCCAGGTGCTGGCCATGGCAAAACCGACCATTTCCACCGGAATCACGGTCTTGGGAATGAAGCGGATGACGGCAGCCGAACCCCGGCGGTCACGGAAGAGGTTGATGCGCAGGCTGGTGGTGAGTCCCGGGGGTTCGCAGCCGGCGTCGAGATCCTGGTCGGAGACATCAAGGAAACGTTGGAACTGGGCGCGGGTGACCAAGGGTTGGATGAGCGCCCGGTAGGTATCCTCGTTGAGCGCCGGTCCGTTCACGGTGTGAAGGTCGCCATCCATGCGGTAGCGAAGGGGTTCTCCCATCACTAGGTGGAGGTCCGAGACACGGAGGTGCCCCCCCCGCTCGTCCACGGCGGAGGCAAAATTGGCCAGGATCTCCCGGATCGTATAGGTATGGCCATCAATGGGATAAACGGGTTTGGCTTCGGGATAGTCTGACATGGGGAAAGTGTTTTCTGGGGGGAATTCAACGTTTCTTTCAAGCGTGGGTGGGATGGTTTCAGGCCGCTTTGGCTCATGGCCGGGATGACTCACCGGGACACGACACGGGCTCCCAGTTTATGCAACCTCAGTTGCCGCCTTTCACCGTGCGACGGCGCCGGAACGGATGTTTCCAAGGGCGGTGGCGTAACGCGCCATGCCCTGGTCGAGGGCCGAGGCGAGGGACTGGCGGTGGGCCGGGGTGCCGAGCAGGGCGGCGTCCCGCGCGTTGGAAACAAAACCGCTTTCGACCAGGATCCCGGGGCAGGCGAGGGTGGTGAGGACTTTCCAACGGGCCCGTTTGAGTCCGCGGTCCTCGCCTTCGGGGACCTTCGCAACCAATTCACGTTGAACCACATAACCAGCCAGGGTGCTCCAGGTGTTGGAGCGGTTGCCGGGCAGGGCCGAGGTGCTGCCGGTGGTCTGTCCGAAGGAAAAATCGCCGGCGGGGGTGAGCGCGTAGGTTTCCTGTCCGCGGACGGCCGGGGCGCTGGCGTTGAAGTGCAGGCTGAGAAAAAAGTCGGCCTTGGCCTGGTTGGCGATGGCGGGGCGGTCCTCCAGGTCCAGAAACACGTCGGTGGACCGGGTGAGGCTGACTTTGAACCCGCGTTTTTGGAGAAGGGGCCGGAGCCGGAGCGCGATGTCGAGGGTGAGGGCTTTTTCCAGGAGCGCCCTGGCCGTATTCATGGTGCCGGGATCCTTGCCCCCGTGGCCGGGATCAATCATGATGTGGGCGAGCCGCGGGGCGGGCGCAAAGCGCTGGGGCAGAAGGATGGGCAGCAGGCTGTTGGTGACCTCGGAGGAGGGGATGTAAAGCTGGCCGGCCTGCTCCAGGGTGGTGGAGGCCAGCCAGACATCCTGGCCGTTGATGAGGGCGGAGGAACGGTTGCGGGTGAAGTCCAGGCTGACACCCGGCCCCGAGAGGCGTGTGGTATCCGGACCCGCGGCGCACTTCAGCCCGAGCTGTTTGGCCAGGCTGGGAAGGGACACAAAGGGCCTTCCCTTGGAAATGATGGAGGGGGGGGAGGATGCGCCCTCCGCCGTGGCCGCAAACAAACCCAGGGTGGCGGACGCGCCCAGACGCAGAAAGGCCCCGCGTGACAGGC
>JANOBW010000514.1:0-6309 GCA_031411855.1 Opitutia bacterium | reverse complement strand
CCATGTTGTAGCGCTCATACTGGCCGACGGCGGTTCCCGGGGTGATGGTCGCGACGTTGCGGAGCAGGGTGGAAGTCCCGGCCCTGTTGGCGACAGGGACATTGCCGACATCCTCCAGCGTTTGCGTAAGCGCCTGGGGGATTTGGACTTGGAGGTTGTAACTGACTCCCGACTTGGGATCGGCCCAGTAGTTCGGGACGGTGAAACGGCTGGAGGCCGTGGCGGTGACGAGGGAGCGGGCGGCATCGGAAACCTTCACCCCCATGAGGCCGGCGCGCTCGCGATTGATGGCCACCTCCACGGTGGGAAACTCCAGCTCCTGGGACAGGTGGACATCACGGAGCACCGGAATCGCGCGGAGTTTTTCGAGCAGTTTGAGGGCATGCTCCCGGTTCACCGCCAGATCGGGTCCGCTCACCGCCACCTCGATGGGCGTGGGCGAGCCGAAGCTCATGACGCGGCTGACGATGTCGCTGGGCTCAAACGAGATGCGCACGTCGGGCATTTCCCGGGCAAACACCTTCCGCAGTTTTTCCTTGAGCGCGGAGATGTCGAGGCCGCTCCCGCTTTTCAGTTGGAACGAGAGGTGGCCCTCCTCGGGTCCGCCGTTCCACAAATGGATGAGGTTGACCGGATAGTTGGCGGCGTGAACGCCCACCAAGCCAATGCTGATGGCGACACCACCGGGCCCGACCTCGCGGTCAACGGCGGCGATGATCCGTTTGGCCACCGCCTCGGTGTTTTCCACCCGGGTGCCGGCCGGAGCGCGAAAACGGACGGCAAACTGGCCGTGATCGGCGGCGGGGAAGATTTCGGTGTCGAGTTTCGGGCCCAGCAGCCAGACCACCGCCACACAGAAGGCCAGGTAAACCGGGACGAGGAGCCAACGCCCGGCCACAAAGGGCCGCGACACACTGCCGCCCAGACGCGAGAGCAGGCCCGGACCATGGGCTTCACCCTCGGCGCCGGCCGGAGCCGGACGCAGCAGCCAGGCGGCCAGAATCGGGACCAGCGTGCTGGAGAGAAGCCAGCTTCCCGCCATGCTGAAACCCACCGCGAGCGCCAGCGGGGTGAACAAAGCGCGGGCCGCGCCCTCCATGAAAAAGGCCGGGATAAAGACCGCCACGACACACAACATGGCGAGGAAACGCGGCACGGCGGTCTCGCGGGTGGACTCCAACGCGGCCCGCGCGGGCGACTCTCCGCGGCCAAGCCGCGCGTGGATGTTTTCCACCGCCACGGTGGCTTCGTCCACGAGAATGCCGACCGCCAGGGCGAGTCCTCCCAGGGTCATGAGGTTGACGGTCTGGCCTGAAATCCAGAGGGCGAAACAGGCCGCCAGAAGGGAGAGCGGGATGTTGATGACCACGATGACCACGCTGCGCCAGTCGCGGAGAAAGAGGAGGACCATGAGGCCGGTCAGAATCGCGCCAATGACGCCCTCTTTGACGAGATCGTGAATCGCCTCCTCCACCACGGGAGACTGGTCAAACTCGTAGCTAACCTTGACGTCGTCCGGCACCACGGCCTGAAACTTCGGGAGGTTTTCCCTCACCAGATTGACCACGGAAAGAGTCGAGGCGTCGGCCCGTTTCGTCACCGGGATGTAAACCGTGCGGCGTCCGTTCACCAGGGCGTAGCTGGTGACGAGGTCGCTCTGGTCGTCCACCGTGGCCACGTCGCGCAGGAAGACCGAACCCGACGCCCCCGTGCGCAAAACCACCGCCTCCAAGTCCTTGATGTTCTTTACCACCGCGTTGGTCGGGACCAGCGGGTATTTTTCACCGAGGATCATGTTGCCGCTCGGGCTGATGACGTTGGCGGTGGCGAGGGTCTGCACGATTTCGTCCGGAGACAGGCCGTAACTGCGGAGGCGGTCCGGTTTGACGTTGACCACGATGCTGCGGGCGCTGCCACCGAAGGGGGGAGGAGCGGAAACGCCCGGCAACGTGGCGAAGAGCGGACGGACCGAGTTGAGGGCCGCGTCCTGCATCTGCCCCACGGTGCGGTTGGGGTTTTCGGTCGTGAAGACCAGCTGGCCGACGGGCACGCTCCCGGCGTCGAAACGGGTCACAAAGGGGGCGACGGTTCCCGGCGGCATGAAGGCGCGGGCGCGGTTCACGTAGCCGATGGTTTCCGCCATGGCCGAGGCCATGTCCGTCCCCGGGTGGAACTGCAGCTTCATGATGCTGGCCCCCTGGATGGATTTACTCTCAACATGCTCAATGCCAGTGATGTAGAGGAAGTGGTATTCGTAGAAATAGGTCAGCCATCCCTCCATCTGCGCGGGGTCCATCCCCCCAAAAGGCTGGGCCACATAAATGGTCGGCACCCCCAGGGGCGGAAACACGTCGCGGGCCATCCGTTTCAGGGCAAAAAGCGACCCCAGCACGACCGCCAGAATGAGAGTCACCACCGTGACGGGGCGGCGGAGGGTGGTTTGCAGCAAAGTCATGGGGAGTGTGTTAGGATTGTGTTAGAAGCAGCACGCGAACGACAGCGACGGGGAAATCTCACATGGAGATTTTTTAACCATCTTTCCGGGCTTGTCGCCCGTCCCCACTCCCCTACTCCGCCAGATCCGCGTCGTCGCCCACAACTTTCCCGGTGAGAAACGGCTGACACAGGCGGTTGACGGCGGCATCGAAGTCGGCCGCGCCGCTCAGGATCTCGATTTCGAGCCGGAGGAAGAAGGTCGGGACCGGCGGGACGAAGTCGGGAGCGAGGCGGACGGCGTCCTTTTCCGTGGTGATGAGCAGGTCGAGTCCGTGGGCTTTGGTCTTCCCGTAGAGCTTGGCGATCTCGCGTTCGGTGAAACGGTGGTGGTCCGTAAACCGTTTGCAGTAGCGGATTTCCGCACCGAGGTCCTGGAGGAATTTTTCAAAACTCTCCGGCACGGCGATGCCGCTGAAGGCCGCGATCTTCTTGCCCTTCAGCCACTCCAACGGGTGCTGGTCGGGACCGTTGACCTGGCGGAGGTAGCGCGGCCGGTGCGCGCACTCGATCAGTTCGGCGTCGGGTTTGTGGCTGCGGATCTCCGCGGCCAGTTCGGGATCGGGACGCCCGTCGCTGCGGGTCAGAAAGATGTAGGTGGCGCGGCGGAGGTGGGCGATGGGCTCGCGCAGCAGGCCGCGGGGCAGGAGTCGGCGGTTGCCGAAGGGGTTGCTCTTATCCACGAGCAGCAGGTTGATTTGAGCCGGCAGTTTGAGGTATTGGAAACCATCATCAAGGATGAGGGTGTCCACCCCGAGGTGCTCCACCGCGTAGCGTCCCGCCGTGGCCCGGTTTTTCGCCACCAGGATGATCACGCCGGGAAGGTTTCGGGCCAGCATGTAGGGTTCGTCCCCGGAGATGTCGGCGCTGAGCAGCGGGCCGTTTCCCAGGCTGACGATCTTCGGCGGAGGCTCGGGCTGGTCGGTGACCACCCGCCAGAGGCGTTTCCAGCGGGGCTCGTGTTTGCTTTTGTAACCGCGGCTGAGGATGGCGACTTTCCGGCCCTGGGTCGTCAGGGCCCGGGCAAACTTCTCCACCACCGGGGTTTTCCCCGTCCCGCCCACCGTCAGATTTCCCACCGCCACCACCAGGCAGCCCAGGTAGTTGCGTTGCAGGACACGCTTGCGGAAAAGGAGGAGCCGGGTCCGGACGATGCCCTCAAAGACCAGCGACAATCCGGCCAGCACCACCCCATAACACCGCGCCGCCAGGTTGTCCCGGCGGTCGTGGAGCACGTCGGCGGTGAACTGCTCGAAGGCGTCGAAACGCTGCGACAGAAACTCGCCCGTCCTTTTGAAAAAATTGCGGCGCACGTAAACCACCTGACTCCGCCGCAGGATTCGCGGTTGACCAGCGAAAAACGCCACGCAAGCGTTTCCGTTTTTCCCACCGTGTCCTTCAAACTCTTCATTCCCGGTCCCGTCAACGTCTCCGAAAAGACCTACCGCGCCATGTGCACGCCGGTCATCGGCCACCGCAGCTCCGACTTCGTCAAGCTCTACAACGACCTCCAACCCGGTCTGCAAAAGCTGTTCACGACCAAGGACCCGGTCTATCTCTCGACCTCCAGCGCCTGGGGTGTGATGGAAGGCGCCCTCCGCAGCCTCTGCCGCAAGAAGGTGCTGAACTGCATGAACGGCGCGTTTTCCGACAAGTGGAACGATGTCTCGAAACGCTGCGGCAAGGAAGCCGTCGCCCTCAAGGCCGAATGGGGCCAACCCGTTGATCCCGAAGCGGTTCGCCGCGAACTCTCCAAGGGCGGCTTCGACTGCCTCACCCTCATCCACAACGAAACCTCCACCGGCACGATGAGCCCCCTGGCCGAGATCATGGCCGTGGCCCGCGAGTTCCCAGAGGTCATCACGATTGTGGACACCGTCAGCTCCTTCACCGCCGTCGGCATTGACAAGGACGCCCTCGGCATTGACGTGATGCTGACCGGCTCGCAGAAGGCCCTCGCCCTCCCGCCCGGCCTCGCCCTTTTCAGCGCCTCGGACCGCGCCCGCGCCCGCGCCGCCGAACTTCCCGACCGCGGCTACTACTTCGACATCCTCGAATTCCAGGCCAACCACGAGAAGGGCATGACCCCCTCCACCCCGGTCCTCCCCCTCATCTTCGCCCTCAAATCCAAGGTCGAGGACATCCTCGGCGAAGGCCTCGAAGCCCGCTACGCCCGTCACGCCCGCCTCAACGCCACCATGCACGGCTGGGTCGAGAAACACGGCTTCGTCCTCCTCCCCGCCAAGGAGTTCGCCTCCAAGTCGCTCTCCTGCGTGAAAAACAACCGCAACATAGACGTCGCCGAGTTCGCCAAACGCCTGAAACAGCGCCACGGCCTCGTCATTGACGGCGGCTACGGCAAACTCAAGGGCCTGACCTTCCGCGTCTCCAACATGGGCGACGAAACCGACGCCACCATCGCCGACCTGATCGTCAAGATGGACGACGCCATCGCCGGGCTCTGAAGCCCGGTGGGGATGGAGCCCATCAAACAATTTACTAAGTATTATAATGCGCCTTAAAGAAATTAAAGTCAAAAAATTATTCGGAGTCTTTGACCACACGATCCCTCTTAACTTAAAGGACAGAATAACGATAATCCATGGACTGAACGGCTATGGAAAAACAACCTTACTGCACTTGGTTCAGGCAGTCATGCAAGGTCATTTCAGTCGGCTTAGGAAAATATCATTTTCTGAACTAAGCCTTATTTTTGAGGACGGACAAGAGTTATGTATCATTAGAACAAGTGTTAACGAAAATGATGCGAGTTCTGATCCACAAATAAAACTGGTTTTTGAGTTAAAAAATGACTTACCGATGCTAAAAAAATACGCATTCGAATTTCATAAGTCAACGATTCGCATGAGTGTCCCTCCTCAATTCATCACACAGCATATTGAAAATGTTGAACAAATTGGCCCTGAAACTTGGTTAGAAGTTTCAAGTGGTCGACAACTTGATTTAGAAGAAGTTATTGAAATTTATGGAGATTTCCTTCCTGCGCATGTCCGTAAGTTGGTATCTAAAACTCCTGATTGGTTAAAAACTTTTACAAAAACATTCGAAGTTAGATTAATTGCTGCACAAAGATTATTAAATGTAGGTCCAAATAAAAGAACTAGAAATATTTCTGCGAGCCTACCTATCCAACCATCTGTGCAAATTTACGCACAAGAACTTGCTGTTCGTATCCAACAAGTGCAAGCTCAATATGGCTCAAAATCGCAAGAATTAGATAGCAGTTTTGCTCGTCGCGCAATTGAAGAAAGTGCATCAACTAATATCGAATCAACAGAGCTAAAATGTAAGCTTCAACGCTTGGACGATAGGCGTAAAGGGATAATTGCTGCTGGACTCTTACCTTCTGATCATAGAGTCGCTGACATGGGATTTGCTAAAATTGAAGATAGCGTAAAGGGCATTCTTGCACTTCATGCATCAGACGTAGAGAAAAAACTTGGAGTTTTTGACGAAATTGTAGCTAAAGTCGACTTACTGAAAGAGTTAGTAAATCGTCGTTTTACATTTAAAAAACTGGAAGTTGATACTAAAATGGGGTTTCGACTTGTTTCTAACTCTGGCGATGTGCTTCAATCGACAGACTTATCTTCAGGCGAACAACACGAACTAGTTTTATTTTATGAATTACTTTTTCGCACAGAAAAAAATACATTGATTTTAATTGATGAACCCGAACTTTCTCTCCATGTATCGTGGCAATCAGAATTTCTAAAAGATTTGGAAAAGGTTGTTCAACTATCAAGTCTTGATGTTGTGCTCGCCACACACTCGCCTCAGATTATTGCAAATCGC
>JANOBW010000513.1:0-4582 GCA_031411855.1 Opitutia bacterium | reverse complement strand
GCCTCGACCATGACGGTCTGGAAGCGGCGGTCGAGGGCGGAGTCCTTCTCGATGTATTTGCGGTGCTCGTTCAGCGTGGTGGCTCCGATGCACTGGAGTTCGCCGCGCGAGAGGGCGGGCTTGAAGATGTTGGAGGCGTCCATCGCGCCTTCGGCGGCACCGGCCCCGACGATGGTGTGGAGCTCGTCAATGAAGAGGATGATGTTCTTGGCGCGGCGGATCTCGTCCATCACGGCCTTGATGCGTTCCTCAAACTGGCCGCGATACTTCGTGCCGGCGACCATGAGGGCGAGGTCGAGCGTGATAACACGCTTATCGAGAAGGATATCGGGAACGTTGCCGGCCGCGATTTCCTGGGCCAGGCCCTCGACGATGGCGGTCTTGCCGACGCCAGCCTCGCCGATGAGGACGGGGTTGTTTTTGGTGCGGCGGCAGAGGATTTGGATGACGCGGCGGATCTCGTTTTTGCGGCCGATGACTGGGTCCATCTCGCCCCCTTTGGCGAGTTCGGTGAGGTCGCGTCCGAAAGCCTTGAGGGCGGGCGTCTTGCCGGAGGGGCCGTCTTTTTTGTCACCGGAGGAGTCGCCCGGACCGGAGCCGGAGGAGTGGGCGGGCTCGTCGTTGCCGCCGGGGATGTTGCCGGGGCCGGACCCACCTTCGGCGGTGTAGTTGGGATCGAGTTCGGCGAGGATCTCGTTGCGGCAGCGGTCAATGTCCACGTTGAGGGACTTGAGGACGCGGGCGGCCACACCGTCGCCTTCGCGCAGGAGGCCGAGAAGGATGTGTTCGGTGCCGACGTAGGAGTGGGTCAGCTGGCGGGCCTCCTTGGAGGCGAGAGCCAGGACTTTTTTGACGCGCGGGGTGTAGGGGATGTTGCCGGCGGGTTTGGCTTCGGGACCGGTGCCGACCTGTTTTTCGACGGCGGAGCGGACGGTGTCGAGGTCGAGTCCCATTTTTTGCAGGACGTTGACGGCCACGCCCTGCCCGAGGGTGATGAGCCCGAGAAGAAGGTGCTCGGTGCCGACGTAGTTGTGGTGGAAACGGTCGGCCTCCTTGCGCGCCAGGGCGAGGACCTGTTGGGCGCGGGGAGTGAAGTTGTTGAGCGGTTCGTCGGGCATGGAATTGGAATTTCAGATTTCAGATTTCAAATTTCAGACAGAAATTGGATTTCAGAGGGATGGGTGAGAGAGGGTTTAAAGTTTTCATGCAGACATCATGCCGTTGAGGGTGAGCCTTGTTAAGTCGAAAAAAAGGCTCAGGCATCTCCGGCGGAAAAGTCCAGGGCGGGAAGTCTGGAAACCTGCTCGCGAAGGAGGCCGGCACGGAAGAAATCACGCTGGTTTGGCTCAATGGAGCGGCCCACGGCGTGTTCGATGTGGTTGGGTTGGGCTTCGATCAGGAGGCGGTCGAGGGTTTCCACGGTCTGCGCGGGATAGAAACCCACCTCGCTGGCGAGGCGCAGCAACGAGAGCAGATTCATGGCCTCGGCGGTGTTGAGGAGTCTCGCATGGGCCAGAATGCCGTAGGCGCGGGAAATCTTGTCACAGGTCTTGGTGTGCTCTTTTTCCAGCAGGACCTGGCGGGCATTGAGTTCCTGTTCGATGATGGAGTTGAAGAACTTGGAGAGTTTTTTGAGGATGTCCGGCTCGGCCAGGCCGAGGGTGTGCTGGTTGGAAATCTGAAACATGGAACCGGAGGCCTCGGAACCCTCGCCGAAGAAGCCGCGGACGACGATGCCGACCTGGTTCAAGGCGCGGACGACCTTTTCCATGTGGCCGGCCAGGACGAGGCCGGGAAGGTGCATCATGGCGGAGGCGCGCATTCCGGTGCCGACATTGGTCGGGCAGGAGGTCAGATAGCCAAGCTGGGGGTGGAAGGCGAAGTCGAGGTGCTTCTCCAGCTCGTCGTCAATCTCGGTGGCGGTGTTCCAGGACTTTTTGAGGTCAAACCCACGGCGCAAAACCTGCAGGCGGATGTGGTCCTCCTCGTTGATCATGACGGAGACGGACTGGTCCCGGGAGATGGACACGCCGGCCCCGCGCGACTCGGAGAGTTCCTTCGAGATCAGATGACGTTCAAAAAGGATTTTGCGTTCGGTGTCGGAGAGGTCGGAAAGGGAAACATGGAGACCGTTGCGGAGCTGGGGGACGCGCTGGGCGGCATGCTGGCAGGCGGCGAGGATGTCGTTGCGCTGGCCGGCCTTGGCCCAGCCCGGAAACGGCAGGGAGGCGAGGTTGCGGGCCAGCCGTAGTCGGGTGATGAGCACCACGGTGGAATCCGCCCGCTGGCGGCGGGAGGTTTCCGGGGGGATGCGCAACAGGTCGGCGATCTGCATGGAAGACAAGGGATTAGACGGTGGGATTGGCGGCCTGTTCGCTCAGGAGGCGGAGTTCGTCGCGAAGGCGGGCGGCGTCCTCGTAGCGTTCCTCGCGGATGGCTAGTTCGAGTTCCTTCTGAAGCTCGGAGGCCTTTTGCGTGAGGGCGAGGCGGCCAAACTGCCGGAGGGGAACCTTCCCGGCGTGCTGAAGCGAGTGGTGCATGTCCGCCAGCATGGGCATGAGGGAGCCGGTGAAAGCCTCATAACAACCCGGGCAGCCCAGGCGCCCCTGGTCCTTGAACTGGCTGAAACGCTGGCCGCAGCTCGGGCAGGTGGGGCCGGAGCCATCCTTGTCACCGGGAAAGGCGGCGCCTCCCAGGGGGGCGGAAAGGGAGAACCCCTTGGGGTCGGTCACGCCTTTGTTCATCGAACAGGCCTCGCACAAATGGACCGTGTGGACGTGGTTGTTGATGATCTGCGTCAGGTGCACGGTGGCAGGCTGGGAACAGAGTTGGCACTGGGAAGGTTCGGCCATTGCGGAAGCGTGTGGTGGGAAAATGAGGAAGCCGGCTTGGCTCCTGAAAGACAGGATGGCCAAACCGGCTCCGGTGACAAGCGCGGGAGTGGTTTCCCGCCGGGAATCTCAAATCATCGTCCCCTGCTTGGAAACAATGGCCTTGAAGCGCACCAGAATGTCCTTGGTGACGGGGCCGGGAACGCCGTTGCCGATGCGGCGGGCGTCAATGTCAACGACAGGGATGATCTCCGCGCCGGTGCCGGTGAGGAAACATTCGTCGGCGATGAAAAGATCGTAGCGGGTGAGGTTGGTTTCCACGACTTCCAGGCCGGCCTCGCGGGCCAGGCCGAGGACGGCGTCGCGGGTGATGCCGCGGAGCGCGCCGGAATAGCCCGCCGGGGTCAGGAGGCGGCCCTGGAGAACGATGAAGATGTTGTCGGCGGTGCACTCGGCGACGTAGCCCTGGTCGTTCAGCATGATGGCCTCGGCCACGCCGGCGTTGTGGGCCTCGATCTTGCCCAGGATGTTGTTCAAGTAGTTGAGGCTCTTGACCATGGGAGGAAGCGCGGCCGGGTTGATGCGGCGGGTGGGCACGGTGACGATGCGCATGCCCTTCTCGTAAAGTTCAGGCGGATAAAGAGTTATCTTGTCCGCGATGATGACGATGTTGGGCTCCTTGCAGAGCTTCGGGCTGAGGCCGAGATCGCCGTCGCCCCGGGAGACGACGAGGCGGATGTAGCCGTTGCGCAGGTTGTTGGCGCGGCAGGTGTCGCAGGTGTATTGGGCGAGCTGCTCGCGTGTCCAGGGCAGGTTGAGGCAGATGGCGCGGGCGCTGTATTCGAGGCGCTGAAGGTGCTCCTCCAGCTTGAAGATGCAGCCTTCGTAGATGCGGATGCCTTCAAAGACACCGTCGCCGTAGAGAAATCCGTGGTCGAAGACCGAGACCTTGGCGTCGGCTTTGTCCACCAATTGACCGTTGAGAAAAACTTTCATGGGAAACGGAAACGGGAAGCCCACGAACGCGGCGCGGGCAAGCGGGAAGCGCGAATCCTCAGCGATTGAACCGGGGAGTGGGCTTGCGGAAGTAGGAATCCTGCAAACCGTGATTCAGGCTGATGTTGGTGAACTGGTAAACCCCGGTGACCTTCCCGTCGCGAAAGGTCGTGATACGGTGCGGAATAAAGAGACGCTCCACCAGTTTGTGCTCCTCCTTGCGGATATCAAGCAGGCACTCCTTGTCGTTGATTTTCACCACGCTAAGGCTGCCCAACTCAAACAGGTTGTCACAGGAATGGTAGATTTTGACGAGCACATCCCCGTCCTTGTAGTCAACCCGCCAGCAATCGCGGTTGTTGTATTTTTCCTTGCCGACAAAGGTGAGGGACTTGCCTGTTTCACGCACGGTGAAAAAGGGGTGCAGAAAATAGGAATGCCGCTTGAAGTCCTCCGCATCGGTCCCGCCCATCTGCCCGGAGGTCACCATGCCGGACCGCTCCAGGGACTGCCACGCCGCATACCCGTCAAAACCAAGGGAAAGCTTGTATTGCTCGGCCTGAAAGTTGGTCCTCACCAGATTGGGCCGCTTGCGGAAAGTGGTCATCTCCAGCTTGTTGTCACCTTCCGTGAAGGAGCCAATCATGCGGACAGAATTGATGCTCTCCAGATAGGAACGCCCCCCGTTGGCCTCAAGATAATCCCGGATCAGTTCAGTGAGCTCACGGTAGGTCTCCTTCGGGTGGAAGGCCTCG
>JANOBW010000512.1:0-5780 GCA_031411855.1 Opitutia bacterium | reverse complement strand
CACGCAGACCACGGCCTCTTGGCTCAACCCCGGCCTGACTGCCGACACGTTTTTCGCCGGCGATTTGGTGACCTTTGACGACACCGCCACGGCCACCGGAGTGACCCTCTCCGGCTCGGTCCTGCCCAGCTCCGTCACGGTGAACTCGAGCACCAACAACTTCACCCTCACCGCCAGCGCCGGCAATGTCCTGGCCGGCAGCACCTCCCTGCTCAAAAAGGGAAGCTCGGTGCTGACCCTCGCCGGCAACCTGGCCAACCTCCACACCGGAGGCACGGTCATCAGCCAAGGCGAGGTCCGGGTCCAGCACATCGGCTCCCTCGGCACGGGTGCCATCACCCTGGGTGATTCCAACACGGGGACGGGAAACACCGCCCTGTATCTGGACACCAACCGGCCGGCCGGAAGCACCTATGTTTCCAACGTGTTGATTTCCAACAACGGCACCGGCACGGCCACCCTGGGAACCAGGAACACCATCGGCGGCACGGGGTTGATGGGTTTCTCCGGCATCACCCTGGCCCATGATGTGGTTTTCGACTCCAACGCGGCCGACCGCACCGACTACAACGGCATCTCCGGCACGGGCAATATCACCATCACCGGCACCGGCCGCACCATGTTCTCCGTGGCAAACACCTTCCTGGGTGACATCACCGTGAACGCGCCGTTGTCTGCCAACGCCTTCCAACCCTTCGCGGCCAACACCATCCCCGACACCACCAGCATCAACATCGTCAACTCCAACGTCCGCTTTGGCATCGCCGAGACGTTTAACGCCTTGAATGGCAACGGCACGTTCAGCCTCAACACCGGGGCCGCCACCACCACCACCTATGTCATCACCATCGGCGCGGCCAATGGAAGCGGCTCCTACGCGGGGGTCATCTCCAACAACGGGGTCCAGATCCTGGCGCTGACCAAAACCGGCACGGGCACGCAGATCCTCTCCGGGGCCAACACCGCCACCGGGGCCGTCACCGTTTCCGGGGGAAAACTCCAGCTGGGCAACGGCGGCACCGCCGGCTCGCTGGCCGTCACCACCATCGCGAACAACGCCACCCTGGCCGTCAGCCGCTCGGACGCGGTGGACTTCTCCACCGTGGTCACCGGCACCGGAGCTTTTGTCCAGGCTGGTCCGGGCGTGCTGACCCTTTCCGGGGCCAACACCTTCACCGGCGGCATCACCATCACCGGGGGAACCCTCCGGCCCGCCACCACCGCCACCCTGGGCTCCAACCTGATCTCGGCCACGGGCGGTTTCTTTGATCCAAACGGGCTGCTCATCCCGCCGGCCAACACCGTCACCGTGAACGGCGGCGGCCTCACCGGATCGGGTATTTTGACCGTGGCCGGCACGGTGACAGGCACCATCGCCCCCGGCAATGGCGGCGCCGGGCGCCTGGCCATCACCAACCCCCTCACCCTCGGCGCCGGCTCGGTCTGCGCCATGGAGCTGGGCGGCACGGGAGCCGGAACCTTCGATGTGGTTGAATCCCAGTCGGATATCACGCTCGTGGGCACCGTCAACGTCTCCCTCATCAACGGTTTCAGCCCCGCCGCCGGCGACACCTTCGACCTCTTTGTGGACGACGGGACCTTCACCAGCACCGCCACCCTGAACGTTCCCGCCCTCGGCACCGGCCTGGCCTGGGACACCTCCCTCTTCGCCACCACCGGCCAGATCAAGGTCGTCACCTCCACCGGCCCCACCTACGCGGCCTTCAACACGGCCAAATTCAGCCCGGCCGAACTGCTCGACCCCGCCGTCTCCGGACCTGACGCCGATCCCGATGGCGACGGAGTGCCCAACAAACTGGAATACGCCTTCGGCATGGACCCCAAGGTCTCCTCCACCGCCCACCTGCCCAAGGGGGTCACGGTGCCGGTCTCGACCGACACCTATGTGGGCGTGACCTACACCCGCCTCAAAGGCGCGACGGACCTGACCTTCACGCCCGAGTTCGCCAACCTGCCCGATTTCACGACCCTGGCCGGCTCCGGCTTCACCCAGGTCAGCCTCGTGGACAATCTGGACGGCACCGAAACCATCACCCTGCGCGACAACACCAAGGTGGACGCCACCAGCACCAAACGTTTCATCCGCATCCGCGTGGATCAAAACTGAGCCGGCGCGAAACGGTGGAAAACTTCCAGCCGGGGCGGACCACAGCGGTCTGTCCCGGCTTTTTTATGCGTGACCCGGGCGGTTTTCAGGGCCCGGGAGGGCCGTCGCTCCTCAGGCCTTGGGCAGCTCCGGCAGGCTCACCTTGCGGATGCCCCGGCTGTCGCGGGCCAGCCATTCGTCCTCGGCGGGTTCCTCGTCCTCGGCGGGGCTGGTCTCGTCGCCGTCGTCCTCCAGTTCGGCGGGGTCGAAATCAAACTCGGTGTCGTCATCAATGACGGCCTTGCATTCCGAAACGGGGGCGCGGGAAGTCTCGATGGTCAGATCCTCGATCTCCTCGACCGGGTCGAAGAGCAGGCACATGCGGCGGGCCTGGGGCATGAGGGCGAGATCGGCGCGGTCCAGACGGTCCTTTTTCACAAAAAACACCAGGAGCGGCATGCGTTTCTTGCCAAAGCTGAGCTCGTATTCGCGGATCCACTTGCTGTTGATGTCCTGGCGCTGGTTGAGGAGGACGACATCGGCGAAGTGCGCGCAGCACTCGAACCACGTGGCTGTTTCCGGGTGGTCGTGGAGCAGGCGGCAGTGCGAGTTGAGCAGGATGCGGCCCAGCTCGTGGCCCGAGGTGGCCAGCCAGGCGTGGAAGGCCTCGATGAAATCCCGGGGATCGCCGGAGCCGGGAGCGAGCAGGAAGAGGGTGCGGGTGGCCTCGGGCAGAACCGGCACGGCCAGGGGCACGGGCAGGCCTTCCGCCGTTTTGGCCGGGGCGAAGTCGTAGGTCGCGAACCAGGTGTTGGCCAGGCCGCGGGGGACGCTGTCCGGTCCGTGGTCGGGCTCGCCGGACCAGACGAGGATGGCGGCGGGCAGCTCGCCGTCGCCCAGACCGTCGCGGACAAGGTTGGGCAGAAGGGCGCGGCGTCCGGAGCCGGAGGGGCCGAGAATGACGAAAATGTTGATGGGAAGAGACATGGAATTAATAATTAAGAATTGATAATTAATAATTTGCGGCCTTTGGCCGGAGTGCGGCCTGCGGCCCGGCAAAGGGATTTCAGTTTAAATTTCAAAACGGGGACGGTGTTTTTCGGACGAAGAGACAAGGTGGCTTTTCTAAAGAAGTTTTCCGGTGGACTCAGGAAAACTTCACCGTGCCGCACTGGGCGGCCTGGCGGAGGGCGTGGTCCACCAGGACGAGGGCCGTCATGGCCTCGACGATGGGCACGGCGCGCGGGACGACGCAGGGGTCGTGGCGGCCCTTGGCCTGAAGCTCGGTGTTTTCCCCGGCGCTGTTGACGGTGGCCTGCGGCTGGAGGACGGTGGCGGTGGGTTTGAAGGCGACCCGGAAGTCGAGCTCCTCGCCGTTGGAGATGCCTCCCTGGACGCCGCCGGAGCGGTTGGTCTTGGTGCGGACACGGCCGTCGCGGTTTTCAAAAAGGTCGTTGTGCTCCAGGCCGGTCAGCCGGGTGCCGGAAAAGCCGCTGCCGATCTCGAACCCCTTGGTGGCGGGCAGGGAGAGCATGGCCTTGGCGAGGTCGGCCTCCAGGCGGTCAAAGATGGGCTCGCCCCAGCCGGCGGGAAGACCACGCGCGCGGCCGCGGATGTTGCCCCCCACGCTGTCGCCCCGGCTGCGGGCCTCCTTGATGCGCTCGATCATGGCGGCGGCGGTTTCCGGATGCGGGCAGCGGATGGCATTGGCTTCGACCTCGGCCAGGGAGGGAAAGGGCTGGGTGGCGGCCCCGGGCAGGTCAATCGTGTGGATGCTCTCCACATAGGCGATGATCTCGACCCCCCAGCCAAGGCGGAGGATTTTTTTGGCGATGGCCCCGGCGGCGACGCGGGCGGCGGTTTCCCGGGCGGAGGAGCGGCCCCCGCCCTCGGGGTTTCGGTGCCCGTATTTGACCTGGTAGGTGTAGTCGGCGTGGGAGGGGCGTAACTTGTCCCGCATCTCCGCGTAGGCCGAGGGACGCTGGTCCTCGTTGGGAATGGTGATGGCGATGGGGGTGCCGAGGGTCCGGCCCTCATAGACGCCGCTGACGATGGTGGCCGTGTCGGTTTCCTTGCGCGGGGTGACGATGTCGCTCTGGCCGGGGCGGCGGCGGTCGAGTTCCACC
Source organism: Opitutia bacterium (assembly GCA_031411855.1). Classification (GTDB taxonomy): domain Bacteria; phylum Verrucomicrobiota; class Verrucomicrobiia; order Opitutales; family JANOBW01; genus JANOBW01. The sequence goes on along the minus strand of JANOBW010000512.1, from coordinate 1,547 downwards.
TGGATTTCCGCGACGGACAGCGGCAGCCCGGGCGGGCAGCCGTCTATGACGACGCCCAGGCCCCCGCCGTGGCTTTCGCCCCAGGTGCTGATGGTGAACAATTTGCCGAAAACACTTCCCATGATGGGGGCGGAAGGTGGACGGTGATTCAGGCGCTGGCAAGAGGAGGCTGAGGATGAAATGAGGATGGGCCAGGTTGGCCGAAGCCAGCCCCATCCGCCTCCCGCGGCCCGGTCTTCAGGCCAGCATCCGCACCCGTTTTTCCTTACGGGGTAGCCGGATGGTGACCACGGTTCCGGCCCCTTTCTTGGAATCCACCCCGACGCTCCCCCCATGGGCGCGGAGGATCCGCTGAACGATCATCATGCCCAGCCCCGTGCCACCGCGCTTTGTCGTGAAATAAGGCGTAAACAGCTGGGAGAGTTCGGCTTCCGTCATGCCGCCCCCGTTGTCCGCAATCACCAGGATGACGGCCTCGTCGTCCGTCCCGGCCTGCACCGTCAGCGACCCTCCTCCGGCGCTCATGGCCTCCCGGGCGTTCTTGAGGAGATTAAAAAACACCTGCTTCAACTGATCGGGATCGGCCAGCACACTCGGCGGACGCTCCCCTGGCACGCGCACCTCCACATGGACGCCGGCATCCGCCAGCTCGGGACCGACCGTCGTCAAGGTCTCCTCCAGCAACCCCAGCGCATCTGACTCGCGGAGAACAAGTTCGCTCGGTTTCACCGCCCCCAGGAAATTGCTGATGATGCCGTCCAGCCGGGCCACCTCGCGGCGGCACACATCCGCCGCCTCCACCATCTTCCGGACGGCCGGGGAATCCTCCGCCCGGCGGGCGTGGCGCCCGATCAGCTGAAGGTGGATATTGATGGCGTTGAGCGGGTTGCGCAGTTCATGGGCGACCCCGGCCGCGAGATCCATGACGGACTCGGTCCGCCCGGCCTCGACACGCTCTTCGCTCCGGGCCAGATCGTTGCTCAGATCCGTCAGGATCACCGCCGCCAGGGTTTCCCCCTCGAGGGAGGTTTCCCCCAGGGGCAGAAGCGCGACCCGCAACACCCGCCGCGCCGGATAGATGACCTCAAGCTCACGCGTCACCGAGGCGACCGCCCGCCAGCGTCCGTCCGGGGCCATGTCGAGGGTCCGCGCCAGGTCAGGCAGCACCTGCCACAACCCGATTTTGCCGGTCTCGTCCGGCCGTATCCCCAGCAGGTTCCCCGCCGCCGGGTTGAGAAAACGGATGCGTCCCCGCGTGTCGGCCACCAGCACGCCGTCACGCAGGACGTTGAACAGGCTGTCCAACAGCGAACGGTCCCGCTCCACCAGCCCCAGCACGCCCGCCAGCCCGCCCTCATCCAGACCCTCGATGCGTCCGAGGATCTTTTTAAGTCTGCTGGTGGGTTTGGCGGCCATGGCGGAGGGAAACGGAAACGTTGAACATCGAACGCTGAACGTCGAACTCTGAAGTCAGGGTTGGCGGGAGGAAGTTAAAAAGTGAGGATGGGCAATTCCCCGGCTCTTGGCTGACTCCCACCTCAACGTTC
>JANOBW010000511.1:0-2366 GCA_031411855.1 Opitutia bacterium | reverse complement strand
CTGCCGCGCCTCGGCCGGTTCTCCTCCTCCACCCCCCTTGCCAGCTCGCACAGCCTCGGCACCGCCACTTTCGGCGTCCTCATCCTCTTCGTGGCCTGGCTGGGCTTCAATGGGGGCAGCCGCCTTGCCCTCACCGACGATGTGCCGATGATCCTTCTCACCACCGTGCTGGGGGGGTGTGCCGGCGCCCTCGGCGGACTGCTCACCGCTTGGAAAATCAAGGGCCTGCCCGACCTGCCCGACACCCTCAACGGCACCATTGCCGGCCTCGTCTCCGTCACCGCCGGCTGCCACGTCATCAGCCCCGCCGCCGCCATCCTCATCGGGGCCGTTGGCGGCATCCTTTGTTTCGCCGCCACCATCGCTCTCGAAAAACTCAAGGTGGACGATGTCGTCGGAGCCGTCGCCACCCACGGGGTTTCCGGCATCTGGGGCACCCTCGCAGTCGCCTTTTTCGGAGACCCCGCCAAACTCGGCACCGGTCTCGGCTTCTGGGGCCAGCTCGGCGCCCAGACGGTCGGCGTCCTGGCTGTCGGCGCCTGGGCCTTCGGCGGCGGCTGGATCCTTCTCAAACTCATCAACCGGGTCTCCCCCCTGAGGGTGGACGAGGAATCCGAACGCGTCGGGCTCAATGTCGCCGAACATGGGGCCAGCACCGAGATCGTGGACCTGCTTTCCGAAATGGGACGCCACCGCAGCGAGGGCGATTTCAGCAAGGGCGTCAAGTTCGAGCCCTTCACCGAGGTCGGACAGATCGCCGCCGAATACAACCAGGTCATCGGCAAAGTTTCCTCCGAGATGGAGCTGCGCGAGGGCATCGCGGTCCGCCTCCGGCAGGAACGCGAGGCCACCCACTCCGTCAACCAGAAGCTCATCAGCAGCATCGAATACGCCCGCCGCATCCAGCAGGCCATCCTCCCCCGCCCCGAAACCCTGGCCGACCTGCTCGGCGAACACGTCCTGATCTACCGTCCGCGCGATGTCGTTTCCGGCGACTTCTACTGGTGCCACCAGGTGGGCGACTCCGTTTTTGTCGCCGTGGTGGACTGCACCGGCCACGGCGTGCCCGGCGCCTTCATGTCCATGGTCGCCCACGCCATCCTCCAGCAGGTCGTCGTCGAGGACCATGTCCGCGAACCCGCCGAAATCCTCGCCCGCATGCACCAACGCGTCCGCGATGCCCTCCGCCAGGACGAGGCCGGCGGCAGCAACCAGGACGGCATGGATGTCTGCCTCCTCCGCCTCGACAAGGAGGCCGTCGTCTTCGCCGGAGCCCACCGGCCGCTCTGGTGGGCCCAGCCGGCCGAAGGCGGCCGCCCCGCCACCCTCGGCGAGATCAAGGGCACCCGCGTCTCCCTCGGCGGCGGCCGCCACGAGGACCGCACCGCCTCCTTCGAGCAGCATTCCATCCCCCGCCAGGCCGGCCTCATGCTCTACCTCGCCAGCGACGGCTTCGCCGACCAGCCCAACCACCTCCGCCAACCGTTCGACACCAGCCGCCTGCGCGAGCTTCTCAAAACCGTTTCCGCCCGCCCCGCCCTGGAGCAGACCAGGGAGCTCAACGAAGCCCTCGATGCCCACCGCGGCGGGGCCTCCCAGCGCGACGACATCACCCTCCTCGGCCTCCGCCTCTGACCCTTTCACCCCGCCACACCTATGGACCCACAGGACATCTACTGCCACTATCAGGACGCCAAAAGCCGGCGCATCCTGCTCTCCTTCATGGGAGTCGTCACCCAGGAGCTCATGGTCGAATACGGCAAACTCCTCCGCAACCACGAGGGCCTCAGTGAAAACAGCCGCCTCGTCCTCTTCGGCACGTTTATCGAGCTGGGCCAGAACATCCTCCGCTACTCCGCCGAACGCAACGGCCCCGAGGGCATGACCCGCGGCGTCGGCATCGTCATCGTCAGCGAGCAGGACCACACCTTCACCGTCTCCTCCGGCAACCGTGTCACCCCCCGCGCCGCCGACCTCCTCTCGGCCCAGCTGGCCCACCTGGGAAGCCTTGATGCCGAGGGGCTTAAGCAGTTCCAGCGCGAGCGCCGCCGCTCCGGCCCGCCCCCCGAGAGCGCCGGGGCCGGCCTCGGCCTCATCGAACTCTCCCGCCGCGCCTGCGCCCCCCTCGCCCACTCCCTCCTCCCCGTCGAGGAAGGCTTCTTTTTCTCCCTCTCCGTGCCCATCACGAAAGGAACCCTGCACTCATGAGCTCACTGAACATCCCCCCCACCGACGACACCCCCAGGGTCAGCTACGACGGCATCACCTCCGTCCTCCGCTTCGAGGGCGAGTCCTACCCCGAAAACGTCAGCCAGTTCTTCGAGCCCATCCACGTCTGGCTCACCACCTTCCTCGCCGCCCTGGCC
>JANOBW010000510.1:0-13724 GCA_031411855.1 Opitutia bacterium | reverse complement strand
TCGAACTGCAGGGTGATGTGAACAAGGATGTTTCCGTCGGCGACAAACTGGCCACTCCGGGCAATTCGGGCGGGGGGGCCACCATCACCCTCAAATACGGGAAGGTGGTCGCGATCGGACCCGAACTCGTTGAAATTGATGCCCTGATCAAGGGGGGGAACTCGGGCGGCCCCATCATCCATGAGAACGGCCATGTCATCGGCATTGTGGCGTTTTTCAAAAAGGAAACGAAGGATGATGCCCGGATTTCCAGCCGCCAGCAGGTGGTCGTCCGCCGCTTCGGCTACCGGGTGGACAACGTGAAGACGTGGGAAACCCCGGATTGGACCCGTTTTTCCGCCCAAGGAGAGCGTTTTGGCAGGGTCGAGAGCCTCAGCAAGGATCTGCTGGAGTTGGTCAACTCCAAGTTCACGACCTGGAATGGAAACGAATCCATCGGGAAGATCATGCGCATGGTCCGCAACGCCAAGCCCAACCGGGAGGGCTACAACGACGCGGCCCGGTGCATGACCCAACTGGCGGAACTGTGCCGTGGGGATGTGGACGACATCTCCAAGGACCCGGGCCTCTACTGGTGGTGGAAGCACAATCTGAAGAACGAGCGCCAACTCCGGGACGCGCTTTCGACCGAGTTCGAGAACCAGGCCAAGGAATACAAGCAGAAGCGCTGAAACTGCGGTTGGTCAGCGGGGCAGCAGATTCAGAAGGTTGCGTCCGAAGAAGCCTTCCCGCTCCTCTTTCGAAAAACCGGAGGTGGCGGCGCGGGCCCGGGCCAGCGGTCCGAGGTAATCCGGCGTGGCGGGATCCTTGGGCAGGACTTTGAGCGGGTAATCGGTGCCGAAGAGCAGTTTGTTTGCCCCGACCAGGCCACGGGCGCTTTCGTGGATGGCGTCGTCCCAGACGAGGTGGGTCGCGGCCGAATCGTAGAAGACGTTTTTCAGCCGTTTTTTCACCCAGGGTTGAAGTTCCTGGAAGAGCATTCCGCCTCCCCAGTGCGAGAGGATGAGTTTCAGGCGGGGAAAGGCTTCGGCCAGCCGCAGCAGTTCGGAAAAGGGGGTGGGCACGGCTCCGGGATGGGGGCGGCCGATGGGTTCCGTCACGTGCAGGTTGACCGGCACTGAGTTCATCTCGCACCAGCCGAGGAGTTTGAGGAACCAGGGGTCGTCCCAGGCGTAACCTTGCGCGGGAGGGCAGAGCTCCCCCACCCCCCGGCTGCCTCCGGTCTCGATGGCCCGGCGGGTGTCGTCCAAGGCGGCCTGCCCGCCGCCGGCATGGAAAGCGGCGAAGGTGATGAAACGGTCGGGATCCTCCTTCAGCCATTCGCGGTGCCAGCCGTTGTGGGCCGCGCAGTTTTCCGGTCGTTGCCAATACCAGGCCATGAGGACGGCGCGCTCGATACCAGCCAGGTCCATGGCGGCGAGGTATTGGCTGCGGCCGGCCCAGCCCTGGATGCTGAAACCGGTCGGGTTGGGTGCGGTCAGCAGGCCCCAGTGGGGTTCGTGATGGTCTCCCGCCCATCCGGCGGGATCGGCGGCGAGGGCGGTGGGAAAGCGGTGGGCGTGCGCGTCTAGGATCACAGGTGGCGGTTCACTGCATGATCCAGTCGCGGTTGAATTTGGCCAGCTTAAGCGAGCGGTATTCGTCCGTTTCGTAGAGGCAGAGGACCGTGCCGTCCTTGAGCGCAAGCAGGTCGGAGCCGGCGGCAAAACCCTTTTCGATCACGCGGTGTATGGTCCAGGAGCGTCCGTCATCCGGGCTGGCGTGGACGGTGAGGTCAAACCGTTTGTCTGTCTTGCTGGAAGGATTGGCGAGCAGCAGAAGAGGGGCACCCTGGGCGGCGAGGCGGGTCACACCCGCGAGGGTGGGGCGGAGTTCGGGGAAGGCATCTATTTTTTGGGAAACCTCGAAGGTTTTGCCGGCGTCGAGGCTCGTGTCGAAGGCGCGGAAGCCCACGTAGCCCGGCCAGTTGGTCTGGGAGTGGAAGGCGATTTTGCCGCCGCCCAGTTCCACGATGTTGCCCTCATAAGAAAAACCACGCGTGGAGCCGCCAAAGCTCCAGTTTTGGCCTTCGTTGTCGCTGTAAATCACGTGGCTTTTGGTGTCCTTGTCCGGCTCGGTGCTCTTGATGGAAAAATGGTATCCGGGAAAAAAGAGGCGGCCCTTTTGTTTGCCCTCGGTAAGCTCCAGGCCGCGGCCATGCCAGCGGGTCAGGCCCGACCTCGGGTAGGTCCAGAAACGTTCGGTCAGGTCCGCCGTTTCCGCCCAATTCTTGCCGTTATCTGTGCTTTCAAAAAGGATGATTTTGGCACCGCCGCTGCGGGCGCTTTCCGAGTTTCCCAACAGCCACTTGAGAGAGGCGGGGCGGCCTTCCGCCATGGGCGGGGGCGGGGTGGTTCCCAGCAGCAGGATCTTGCCGGTGGAGGTGACCAGGGGGCAGGCCGAATCAAGTTTCGCGTCCTTGCCGGGCAGCTCGTTGTCCTCCGTCCATGTCCCGCCGCCATCGCTGCTGCGGCGCACCACGATCCTGGGGGTTTCCTCGTCTTTCCGCAGGGCAAAGGCCAGGACATCGCCGTTGCCGGCCTGGATCAAAGTGGGGGTGGTGTAACTGGTTTTGCCGGAGGTGGCGAACACAACCGAGGAACTGAAGTCAGCTCCGGCATAGGCCAGAAGGGGGGTGAGAGTCAGAACAAGGAGGGTAGGGGCGGGGTTGTAGGACATGTTAAGAACGGATTGGGTGTGGTATAAATAGACGGGGTTTGTTTATTTTCAATGAGTTTTACCCGCGTGAAGCTAATTTCATCACCCCTACAGGCACCTATCCGTTTCGAATCAGACCCAGGAGGTATTCGTGATTTCCGTCCGCTCCCTGAAGCGGCGAATCGCACACCCCGATCTCGGAGGATCCGGCTAGGTGCTCGCGGGCGAAGGTCCGGACCTCTTCCACCACCCGGGCCCGGACATCGGGATCCCGGATCACGCCGCGTCCGCGGTCGGCCTCGATTTTTTCGGCTTCAAACTGGGGTTTGACCAGGGCGACGAGCCAGCCTCCGGGAGTCAGAAACGGCCAGACCGAGGGCAGCACCTTGCGCAGCGAGATGAAGGAAAGGTCCATCACGATGGCGTCGAAGGAGGTGCGGGGCAGGCGGGCCTGGGAGAGGTCGCGGGCGTTTGTCTTCTCGAGGTTGGTCACCCGTGGGTCGTTGCGGATTTTGGCGTGAAGCTGGCCGTGGCCGACATCCACGCAGACGACCGAGGCCGCGCCGTTTTGCAGCAGGCAGTCCGTAAACCCGCCCGTGCTGGCCCCGACGTCCATGGCGTGAATCCCGGTCACATCCCGGGGAAACTTCTCGAGGAAGCCGGCGAGTTTTTCGCCGCCCCGGCCGACGTAGCGCGGGCTCTCCAGCAGGGTCAGGGCGGAGTCGGCCGGAAACTCGCGGCCGGGTTTGTCGAGCACCGCCGTGCCGAGGCGGACCTTGCCCCCGAGGATGAGGGATTTGGCGAGGGCGCGGGTGGGGCAGAGCCCCTGGGCGACAAGCAGTTCGTCGAGGCGGACACGGGGAACCTTGGCGGGGCCGGACATGGTGGTGGTTGGGTTAAGGCCGGTTACCAGCCGAAGAGCGGGTGGGTGGCGAGTTCGGTTGCCACCGTCGTGGCGGGGCCATGGCCGGGCAGAAGGACCGTTTCGGGAGGCAGGGAAAGGATGTGGCGGCGGATGGCTTCCAAGGCCGGTTCCCACGCGCCCGGCGGGTATCCCAGCGAACCCGCGAAAAAGGCGTCGCCGACGACCGCGACGGGCACGGCCAGGCCGCTGACCACATAAGTGACACCGCCGGGGCTGTGTCCGGGGGTGGGGCGGGTTTCCACCCTGAGTGTGCCGACGTTAAAAACCGCTCCGGGAGTGAAACGGATGGCCTGGGGCACCCCCGGTTCCCCTTCGCCGATATGGACGCGGACAGGGTGGGGGAGGAAGCGGAGGAGGTCGGGCAGGGCCTCGACGTGGTCGTGGTGGGAGTGGGTCAGAAAAAGGTCCGTCACCTGGAGCTGGTGCCGGCCGGCAAACTCCAGGATTTCGGCGGCGTGAAACCCGGTGTCGAACAGGGCGGCGGCATGGGTGGCGGCATCCCAGATCAGGCTGCGCCGGACGGTTTCACCCGGGATCTCGTCCTGATTGAACCAAACCCCGGCGGGCAGGGATGGCGGGGCGAGTTTCGGGTGATGGGCGAGGTTGACGAGGCGTTCGGGATGGAGGCCCAGAGCCGAGGCCAGTTGCCGCAGGACATCGTCGCCGGGAAGGTTTCCAGGCGGGGGAAGCTGTTTCAGCAGATCCCGGGCGGATCGGCCCCGGGCGGCTTTTCCGAGCAGGTCGCGCCAGTCGTCCTCCCGGGGTTCGGGCTGGCTCATGACTCAGGGCCAGGAGAGGGTTTTGCCGGTGGTTTTGGTGTATTCGACCAAGGCTTCGGGCATCAGTCGGGTCAGGCGGGCGGTGCGGGTGGCTTCGGAAGGGTGGGTGGAGAGCCATTCCGGCGGTTTGGTGCCGGAGTTGTCCCCCATGCGCTTCCAGACGGTCAGGGCGGCGCGGGGATCGTATCCGGCGCGGGCGGCATACATGAGGCCGATGCGGTCGGCTTCGGACTCATGGTCGCGGCTGAAAGGCAGGATCACGCCGTATTGCACGCCGGCACCGTAGGCCGCGATGTAGAGCTCTTTGTTGTGGACATCCTTGTTGTTCATCCAGGCGCTCAGGGCCATGCCGCCGGCTCCCGCCAGAAGCTGCTGGCTCAGGCGCTCGTTGCCGTGGCGGGCGGTGACGTGGGCCACCTCGTGTCCCACCACGATGGCGAGCTCGTCATCGGTCAGGGTGATCTTGTCGAGCAGGCCGGTGTAAACGCCCACTTTGCCGCCGGGGAGGGCGAAGGCGTTGATGTCCGCGCTTTCAAAAACGACAAACTCCCAGTTGGGCTTGGAGTCGCGGAAATCGGGTTCGGCCACGGTCGCCACCTTGCCGCCCACGCGGCGGAGCATGGCGTTGGCCTTGGGATTGGCGGAGATCTTCTCCTGGCCTTTCAGCTCCGCGAAACTGGACGCGCCCATCTGCGCCATCATGTTTTCCGGCATGATGTTGAGTGCGCTCCGGCCCGTTCCGGGAACGGTTTCGCAACCGGTCAGGAAGGCGAGGAGCAGGGTGGAAAACGTCGCAAAAAGGGGAAACGTGGGCGAAGGCATGGGCGGAAATGTGGTGATGGAGGTCCCAAGGGCAAGCCGCGCTTCCACCGGGCGGAGGCAGGGAGCTTTTTGAGCCCAGGCATCCCCGCCGGCCCGTTAACCGTCTCTCGCCCTTGCGTTTGCCGGCGGGGTGGATTATCGAACCCTGCCTACACCCATGTTCCCGATGCCCCGCCCCACCTTGGTTTTGCTTGCCCTTTTTCCTCTCCGTTTGTGGGCGGTGGATCCGGTTCTCACCGTCAACGGCACCAGTGCGAACTACACGACCACGCATGTCTTTGTGGACGAGATCCGCGACACCGCGTTTCCCCAGCTCGCCCTCATTCTCACCCCCAACGAGGCCAATGTCACCAGCGCCGAGGTGTTCACCAACCTCAACAACCGCGACCGCGCCAATGCCGACACCAACTCCGATGGCATCCCCGACGGCATCCTCCCGCCCGACGGCGCCACCATCACCACCGCCTCGGCCAACACCTACTACCAGGTCTGGACGATGAGCCCCGGGACGGGCGGCACCTACACCGCCACCTTGCCGGCCCAGAAAACCGGGGCCTACCGCCTCACCGCCCGCTGGAAGGTGTCGGGCGATTCCAACTGGCACTGGTATTCCTCCTCCGGCCGCCGCGATCACGCCGTGGTCGTTTCCCCCGTGGCGGCCCGCGACCTGGTCATTTACGAGATCAACACCCTCAACATCGAGGCCAACGGCATTGGTTTCTCCAACCGCTCCACGTTGCAGGACCTCTCCGACCGCCCCGGAGCCATTCACACCAACCCCACGAGGGCCAACAACTTCAACCTCGCCTACCTCCAGGGCCTCGGCGTCAACACCCTCTGGTTCCAACCCTGGCATCCCTACGGCTGGGAAGGCCGGCACCTCAGCGCGGCCGACATCAATACCCGCGCGCCCGGCAGCGGCGCCACCACCTGGCGCTGGAACGCCGGCTCACCCTACGAGGACACCAACTACCCCTACGGCCTCGGGTCGCCCTACGCGGTGAAAAACTTCTTCGAGGTGGACCCGCGCCTCACCGCCGATTTCACCGGCGATCCCGCCAACCAGGCCGATGTCTCCAGCGCCACCAACCGCGCCAAGGCCATGACGGCTTTGCAAAACTTCGCGGCGGATGCCGACGCCGCCGGCATCCGCCTCATGCCCGACGCCGCCTTCAACCACGCCTCCGCCGATGTCGAGCTCGGCCCGAATGGAGTCTCCCTCTGGGGCGGCAGCGGCAACCCCGGTGGCTGGGCCGCCCCGGACCGCATTGACTCCCGCGAACGCCGGATCTTCTCCCGGGAAAACGACTACTGGCTCCGCGCCAACCTCGGCTTCAACATCGCCCCCGCTCCCGACCGTTTCGATTTTGGCAAGTGGCTCGACGCCAAGGACTTCTTCTTTGGCCGCTACGCCTCCCTCTGGCGCAACTCCGGCTCCGCCGACGCCCAGAAAAACGAGGCCGACTGGTTCGACACCACCTCCTACGACTACAACGGCTCCAACGGCGGCTCCTTCGACGCCGTCACCCGCGGCGTCTGGCACTACTTCGGCTCCTACGTGCCCTACTGGCTGGGAAAGACGAGGCCGGCCGGACAGAACCGCAACTCCACACCTTCCGACGGCGACGCCGCCGCGCGCCAGACCTGGGACGACCGCGGCATTGACGGCCTCCGCTGCGATTTCGGCCAGGGCATCCCGCCCCAGGCCTGGGAATACATCATCAACACCGCCCGGGCCTCCAAGTGGAACTTTGTCTTCATGGCTGAAAGTCTTGATGGTGGTGAAGTTACCTACCGTTCCAACCGCCACTTCGACCTCCTCAACGAGAACATGATGTTCTCGCTCCGCTCCGCGCTTTCCAGCGGCACGCAGAATCAGGACATCCGCTCCGCCCTCGAAAGCCGCCGCTCCGCCTACGGCCAGGGGCTCCTCCTCCTCAACACCTGCTCCCACGACGAGGAAAACTACCAGGACCCTTGGAACGCCCTCATGCACTATGCCGCCGTCGCCTCCGTGGACGGCGCGCCCATGATCTTCCCCGGCCAGGAGCTCGGCATCAGCAAACAATACGGCTATGACCTGATGGAGAAGAACTTCGGCAAATACATCCCCCACTTCAAGACCTTCAACTCCATGATGCCGATCTGGGCCAACAGCGACTACGGCCTGGATCAGATCTACCCGGTTTACGCCGCCGTCAACCGGGCCCGGGCCGCCTCCCCGGCCCTGCGTTCCTCCAACCGCTATTTCCTGGGCCGGCAATCGGATGGATCGGCCTCCAACACGATGTGGTCCGTCGCCAAGTTCGCCAACCGCAACACCTCCGCCGCCGTTTCCGACACGGTCTTCGCCTTCGTCAATCTGAACCGAGGCTCGGCCAACGCGGAGGTTTTCCGGCTCAACGTGGACACTGATACCAACGGCCAGAACGACTTCGGCATCCGCCCGTCCCGCCTCTACAACGTCCGCAACCTCGCCGCCTACACCGCCCTGGACGCGACCCGCAGCCAGACCCGCCTCTTTCCCACCGCCCGCCTGGGCAGCGATCTCATCGCCAACGGCCTCTATGTGGGCCTGAACGCCACCCCCACCACCAACGGCGCCTGGGCCTCCGCCCCCTACGAGGCCCAATACCTGAAACTGGAGGATGTCACTCAGCCGCCTGTCGGCGCCACTCCCACGGTTCCCGCCTACGTGGTCGGAACCACCCTGACACCGAGTTGGACTGCCGCCACCGACTCGGAAGGTTCCCCTTTCACCTACCGGCTGCTGGTTTCGCCCGCCTCGGGCGGCGCGGGAACCTTTTACGATGCCAATGTCGGCTCTGTGACCTCGAAAACCCTCACCCTTCCCGCCGGGCAGACGGTTTATCTGCGGCTCATCGTGGTCAGCCCCGCCGGGGTTGAGGGCTCCGCCAGCCCCGAAGTGTCCACCCAGCTTTTGGATCCGGCCGCCGATACCGACCACGACGGCCTCTCCAACCTCGCCGAACTCAACCTCGGGCTCGACCCCCTGGCCGCCGCCGACACCCCCGCGCAACGGCCCGCCGCCCAGTTTGTCACCCAGGTGGCCGGCCCCTTGGACACGGACCACTACCTCGCCCTCAGTTATCGGGTCCGTCCCGGTTTTGGCACCGTCGTGATCGAGCAAAGCACCGATCTGATCACCTGGCGCACGGTTGATCCGGGCACCGGTCAGGCCCTCGTCTCCGAGGTTTCCTCCACCCCGTCGGGAGACTCCGAGGTCAAGGTGGTCCGTTCCGTCACCTCCCTGGAAACCAACGCCCGGCAATTCCTCCGCATCCGCGTGGATTCGGCTCCCTGAAAGATAGTGGCCGCAACTTCAGTTTCTCGGCCCCAGTGGGAAGCTGAAGTCCCCCCTCCCTTCACAAAAAAGCCCGGAGCAATAAACTCCGGGCTTTTTTTAAACTTCACGCGGAAGCGGCGTCACTTGGCCGCCGCGTCTTCGCAGGCCTCATGCCCGCAGGCCGCCATGGGGGAACTCCGTCCGCGCTCGGCCATGGCCAGGGCCTCGGCGAAGCTGGGCCGGGTGTCCTCGGGCCGCCAGGGCTGGGAATCCAGTGACACCGTATCCTTGGCCTTGCCGGCCGCATAGAGCAGCCCGCCCTGCAGGTGTTTGAGGAAGTCCTCGTTTTTATAAGATTCCTTGGTGTGGCCGCCGCCGGTGTAGAAGACGCGTCCGCCGCCAAACTCCTTATACCAGGCGGTCGGGTGGTTGTCCCCGTTTTTGCCCCCCTCGTAGGATTTTTCGTCCAGCTTGATCAGCACCTTGTTGTCTTCCTGGAGGTTTTTGAAGTTATACCACTCATCGGTGCGCTTCCAGGATTCGGGGAGATGCGCCGTGGCCGGGTGCTTGCGGTTCACCACCTGGAGGGTGGCGGGTTGGATCTGGGGATGGCCGGCGAAATAGCCCCCGATCATCTGGCCATACCATTTCCAGCCGTATTCGGTGTCGGTCGCGGAGTGGACGCCCATGAAGCCTCGTCCCTTGGCCAGGTATTTTTCAAAGGCGGCCTGCTGGGTGTCGTCCAACACATCCCCGGTGGTGTTCAAAAATACCACCAGTTGGTAGGGGGCGAGTTTTTCGTCGGTAAACTCGGCACCGTCCTCCGTGGCGGTCACCTCAAAATGGTTGGCTTGGCCCAGTTTGCGCAGGGCGGCAATTCCCTCCGGAATGGCGTCGTGGCGGAATCCCTGCGTTTTGCTGAAAACCAGGACCTTGAAAGATGCCGCTTCCTTCTTGTCGGCGGTGGCCTTGGCCGGGGTGTTTTGACCGAGGTGAAAACCGTCCAAAGGTGCGGTCGTCGAGGCGTGGCTCCAGGCCGCGGAAAACAGAAGCGCGGCGGAACAAATCAGGGTGGGGGTGGTGGGTTTCATGGTGAAACCACTACGGAACACCTTGGGAACCAACAGGTTCCATGGGTGATGACAGGTGTAAGATTTTTGAAAAAAAAACTTGCGCCACTCCCCCAAATGGGTGAGCATGCTCTCGTTTCTCACCAAACCTCTCTCCATGAAACAGACACTAAAAACCCTCTGCCTTACAGCGGCCCTATCCCTAGCCGCTTCCTTCGCCAACGCCGCCACCACCGCTTACACCGATCCCGTCGGTGCCTTGAGTGTAACCCTCAGGGGAGGTTCCGACACTTATGTTGCGGTTCCTTTTGCCAAAGCAGCTGATTTCCAAGGAACTCTTTCTGGGGCTCCTACCGGTGCCGGTCTTACCCGGACCCTTTCCATTACGGGCACTCCTTCGTTTGGAGTGAATAGTTTTCAGAACCTTTGGTATGTTCAGTTTACCTCGGGTGTCCTCGCAGGTCGTTACTACACTGTAGCCTCCAATACGGCCACTCAGATTACTATCAATATTGATGGTGATACGACGGTGAGTTCTGCTGGTTCAACTGATTCGTTTAAGGTAGTTAAGTATTGGACGCTCGGTTCGCTTTTCCCTGAAGGTCAGACTGCGATTAAAACAACCGATTCTGAATTTAATGCAGCTCCTACAGAAGTTCAAATTCCTTCTTTTAGTGGAAACGGAATTAATCTTTCCTCTGGTCGTATTCTCGTAGCTGTTGATCCTACCCCAGCTCTGGGAGATTATTATTGGTCTGACCTTAGTGATTTTTCTATCGCAGATGATTTTATTCTTCCCCCCGATGGCTATTTTGTTGTCCGTCATTACAGTGCCCCATCAACAACATTTGTTTCCAGTGGCTCAGTAAGTTTTAGTAGCCAGACCACGGGTGTTTTCGCTCGTAATGGTGGTCAGCAAGATAATTTTATAGGTCTCGCTCGTCCAAAGGATGTTAATTTGTCTGCTCTCTTCACTGCCGGGTCTCCTTTTGTTGAAAGTTCGGATGAATTTGCCGGTGATGGTGATCTTCTTTTTCTCTACGACAACTCGATTGTAGGCTTTAACAAATCCGTAAGTAAGATTTTTGCCAAAAGTGCTGCTGACCATTCGTGGTATGATCAATCCGACTTTAGCAATGCTGATACTTTCTCTGTCCCCGCTTCTTCTGCCATTATTATTCGTAAATTGGCTACAGCAACTCCTGGCGGGCAAACTACTTTCTTCACAAACGACAAAAACTACTAATCATCAACTTCTTTTCAAATCATGAAAAAATCATTACTTCTTCTTGCATCAGTTGTCGCTGCGACAGCGAATGCTTCAATCACCTTAAGCGTCGATTTCGGTGCTATGTATACTCAAACTCAAGGCACTGACATTGCTGTCGGTGCTAGTGGTGGAGTTGTTGGTGTTTTAGTTGCTTCTTTAAAGGGGAATGCGTTTCCCCAAGGTGCTGCTCTTTCCGGCCTTTCCTTGGCTCAGTATTCTAACTGGGGAAATGGTAATTATGTAATTGCTGCTATGTCAGCAACTTCTACAGCTATTGCTGGTGATCCTCAAGGAAATGCCTCTCGTTACGTTGGTTCTCTACTCAATCTTGAATTTGGAACGGCCGTTTATGGTGCTGATGCAAGTTTCATGGGAGCTGGAGATCAAATAGCTCTTTACTGGTTCCCTGCCATTACTGATACCAATGTAGCTACTGGCATCCTTAATGTGACACCGAGTCGTGTTATTCAAGCTGGTGACAAATATGGTTTCTTTCGGACAGACGTTGATACCTTAGGAAACACTGTTGCCCCAACTAATACTGGCTTTGTTCTTCCTGCTGATGGTCAAACTGTCAACATTAAAGCTAGAAGTGTTGATGCCTTGACTGCTGCCAACGAAACTAGCGTTCTGAATGATACTGGCTCTGCCCCTCTCACAGCTGCTACTTTTGTTGCCAGTTTGACTGTTCCTGTCGTTCCAGAGCCTTCAACTTATGCTGCTATTTTCGGTGTTGTAGCAATAGTTGTTGCTTACCGCCGGAAAAAGTAATTTATAAAAAATCTTAAACTAAAGCCATTCTTGACGGAGTGGCTTTTTTTATCATGAAAAAATTATTTTCTCTTACCGCTGTGACAATTGGATTGATACCATTGTCTTGCTTGGGTGGCACAATCACTCTTAACCTTGATTTCGGTGCTATCTATGGAACTTCTACTGGAGTTGATTTCCCCTCCAATGGAGTTGGAGCTTTGGTTGTCTCCTTAAATGGGGCAAGCTTCCCACAGGGCGATGCACTCGCTGGAAAATCTCTCACTCAATACTCCGATTGGGGCAATGGCCTTTACGTTCTTGCTCCTCTTGCTGTAACTTCAACGGCTGTGGCTGGTGATCCCCTCACTCCCGCTATACGTTTTGTAGGGGTTTATTCAAACATCCAATATGGAACCTCTGCTCAGTATGGAGCTAATGCAGCCAACATGGGGGCTGGTGATCAAATCGCTCTTTATTGGTTCCCTTCCATTACTGACACAAATGCAACAACTGGTATTTCGAATGTAACTCCCAGTCGTTCTATTAATACAGGTGATGCTTACGGATATTTTCGCACTGATGTTGTTACTCTTGGTGAGACTGTTGCGCCTGGTAACACTGCGTTTGTCTTGCCCGCAGATGGTGCCACGGTTCGTATTAATGCTAAAAACGCCGATGCGTTGACTTCAACCCAAGAAGGTCAGATTGTTGGAGGTTTGTCAACTACTGTAGATTTTACAGCCAATTTGACCGTCGGTGCAGTTCCTGAGCCTTCAACCTATGCTCTGATGGGGCTTGGTCTTGTTGTGGTGGGTTTAATTTCCCGCCGCAAAAAGTCCTAAGTTTTGTCTTCTTACTTCAAGCCGCTTTCTTCGGAAAGCGGCTTTTTTGTTTACTGATTTTGTCATTCTCTTGGGTGCCCTTTGCAGATTCAAGGCAGCCAAGGCAAAAATTAACCACAGAGACACAGAGAATCGTAGTGATGTTGGAACAGTGATTTCTGTGTGTGTTTCAATTTAAGAAGTAGCAACTTGTTTTAATCACATACCTTGCGAGTTCACTACGACTCTCTGTGCCTCTGTGTCTCTGTGGTTTAAAATGTCTTGAAAAAGATTCGAGGACCGGAAAACGCTGATGAAGGCGCTCTCGCCTGCCTGCGATTGAAATGTGCCAGGGGAAGAATCTGATTTGTTTCGATGGTATTTCTTTGTGATCACTTCGTTTTACTCACCATGAGCGTATCCATTTCCGAATCACCACCACGTTTTGCCTCGCGTTTATTGTCATGGCTGGCGGTTCCCTGCCTGTTTCTTTTATCAATGGCAGGTGTGTTGGTGGGGTTATCAACGAACGATGATCGGGAGTTTCTCAAAGAGCTTACCGGCCGGGCGGAATGGATTTTTTTCATCCTGCTGATGTTGTGGGTCCTGTGGCGGTTGCTTCGTCTGCTTCCTGGGCGGAAATCCGCTCAAGTCATATTTCGACGACACCGCTGGGGCTGGGTGGCTTGCCTGGGGGCGGCGATTCTGTTGCATGCCTTTGAACCTCATGTGTTTAAGGTGTTTCACGACGAGCCGGCCCATGCCGCCAAGGCGCTGGTCATGCACACGGAGCGGACCGGGCATGGGGCGGGGTCCTATCACTCGGACGGTGAGGGTGGGTTTGAACACCTGACCATCGTGTCCCAGCGGGTCGGTCTTTTTCCCTTCCTGTGTTCGCTGGTCCACGACCTGACCGGATATCGGGTGCGTAACATCTTTGTCGTCAACGCTTTCCTGAGCCTTTTGTTTCTGCTCGGGGTTTATCATCTCGCGCGCATCTTGGGAGGATTTCGTTCCTCGCTGGCGGTGGTGGCCCTGGCCGCGACGCTCCCGATTTTGGCCCAGGTGGCGTGCAGTGGCAGCTACGATCTGCTTTACGCCGTTCTGCTCCTTCTCCTCCTGCCGGGGGCTTACACGCTCTGGCGTTCGCCTTCGCGGTCCGCGGCCGATGGCGTTTTGCTGATCGGGGTGCTCCTGAGCCAGGCGCGAAACGAAGGCGTTCTGTGGTTGGGGCTGTGCCTGTTGTTGGTTCTGATCGTCTCCTTTCGGCTTCGACAGCC
>JANOBW010000509.1:0-3021 GCA_031411855.1 Opitutia bacterium | reverse complement strand
TGGTCGGTTGCATCGGGGCCCTCGTCGTCGGCGGCTATCTGGGCGTGCCGCTGGCCGCGCGGGCGCCGGTTCGCTTGATCCAGGGCATCATCGGCTGCGCGCTGCTGGTCGCGGCTTTCTTCTACGTCCTCTCCAACCTCGGGCTGATGCCGCCGGGGGGGATGGCGGACAGCCTTCCGTTGCCACTCGCATTAGTCGCGGTCGCGGCCAGTTTCATGTTCGGGATCCCATACATGAGCAGCCCACCCGGACGATCTGCGCGCTCAAACACCGTCACGGTGTGTCCGGCGCGATTGAGCTGCGCCGCCGCGCAAAGCCCTGCGGGGCCGGAACCGATGACGGCGACCTTTTGTCCGGTGCGAACCGTCGGCGGCTTCGGCGTGACCCAGCCCTGGGCGAACCCGTGGTCAATGATGGCGTGCTCGATGTTCTTGATCGTGACCGGGGGCTCGTTGATGCCGAGGTTGCAGGAACCTTCGCAGGGAGCCGGGCAGACGCGGCCGGTGAACTCGGGGAAGTTGTTCGTCTTGTGGAGACGGTCGAGGGCCTCGCGCCAGAGTCCGCGGAAGACGAGGTCGTTCCACTCGGGGATGAGGTTGTTGATGGGACAGCCGCTGGCCATGCCGCCGAAGAGCAAACCGG
Organism: Opitutia bacterium; assembly: GCA_031411855.1. Taxonomy (GTDB): domain Bacteria; phylum Verrucomicrobiota; class Verrucomicrobiia; order Opitutales; family JANOBW01; genus JANOBW01. The sequence continues at coordinate 2,379 of JANOBW010000509.1, read as the reverse complement.
TGTGGCAGAAGGGGGTGCCGCATTCCATGCAGCGTCCGCCCTGGGCCTTCAGTTTGGCGTCGGGAAAGTGTTCGTGAAATTCGCTCCAGTCCTTGACGCGTTCCAGCGGGGAACGGTCGGCGGGGAGTTCGCGGGTGAGTTCAAGGAAGCCTCCTACTTTGCCCATGATAATAAAAGATTTAGGTTTTTGATGTTAAAAATGACGAATCAGAGCAGCTCGCGAAGTTGTTCAGTGGTCAACTCCACGTCTCTAAGAATTTTTTGAAGAAGCCCCGGCCCAAGCGTTTCACCCGCATGAACGGGAACAACCGTAGTCCGGCCATCTGCATGGCGGAGAAAATGATGACTGCCTTTGGTTCTGCTCACGGAAAATCCAATTTTGAGAAGTGATTTGATGAGTTCTTGGCCCTTGATTCGTGGGAGTTTGGGCATGGTTCAAACAAGAACACGTTGAACACCCACAAATTCGTTGGGATTGGGAACATCTTCTTCCTCCAAGCACAACTCGACGGCTTCCCTGATGCGGGTCATCAGCTTGTCCAAGGAACGGGCCTGTGTGTGGCAACCAGCCAGAGCGGGAACGCTGGCCACATACCAACCTTCGGTGTCGCGCTCAATGACAACATCAAAGGCGCGTTGGGCGGGTTTAGCGAGAGTGCGGGCCATGGCTTTAGTTTCCGGAGACGCGGGACGGGTCCTTCATGTTTTCGGCGAACGCGGCCTCGAGGGCGGACTCGCCGGTGAGACCGGCGGCCTGGGCCTTTTGGATACAGGCGAGCATGCGGGCGTAGTCGTTCGGGACGAACTTGCGGAAGGAGGCGACGGCGGCGGGCCAGTTTTCCAACAGGCGCTTGGCCTGGCGGGAACCGGTGTGATGGACGTGAAGCTCAAGGTTGGCCTTGAGTTGGTCAATCTCGGCGGCGTCGGTGACGGGCAGCAGGGTGGCCATCTCCAAGTTGCAGCGCGAGGCGGCGGTGTTGTCCGGGTCGTGGAGATAGGCGATACCGCCCGACATGCCGGCACCGAAGTTGCGTCCGGTGGGGCCGAGGATGGTGACAGAGCCGCCGGTCATGTATTCGCAGCCGTGATCCCCCACCCCTTCGACAACGGCGCGGACGCCGGAGTTGCGGACGCCGAAGCGCTCGCCGGCGCGGCCGTTGATGTAACCCTCACCGGCGGTGGCACCGAAGAAGGCGACGTTGCCGATGATGATGTTTTCCTCAGCCGGATAGGAGGCCTTGGCCGGGCAGCGGACGATGACTTTGCCGCCGGAGAGGCCTTTGCCGAAGTAGTCGTTGGCGTCGCCCGTGAGTTTCAGGGTGAGCCCAGGCGGGATAAACGCCCCGAAGGACTGGCCGGCGGTGCCGTTGAAGTTGAGGGTGACGGTATCCTCGGGCAGGCCGTGCTGGCCGTGGCGGCGGGAGATCTCGGAGCCGAGGATCGTGCCGACGACGCGGTGGACGTTGCGGACCGGGAAGGAGGAAATGACCTTCTCGCCACGCTCAAGGGCGGCCTCGCAGGCGGGCACGAGGGTGGTCATGTCGTAGCTGCGCTCAATGCCGTGATCCTGCGGGAAACGGCAGTAAGGCGTCTGGTCGCCCTCGATTTCGGGACGGTAGAGGATGTTCGAGTAGTCGAGTCCGCGGGACTTGTAGTGCTCGATGGTGTGGCGCATCTCAAGGAGGTCGGCGCGGCCCACCATGTCGGTGAGTTTACGGATGCCGAGCTTGGCCATGAGCTGGCGGACCTCTTCGGCGATGAAGTGGAAGAAGGAGACGACGGCGTCCACTTCACCGGCAAACTTGGCGCGGAGGCGGGGGTCCTGGGTGGCGACACCGACCGGGCAGGTGTTGAGGTGGCAGGCGCGCATCATGATGCAGCCGAGAACCACCAGCGGGGCGGTGGCGAAACCGAACTCCTCGGCTCCGAGCAGCGCGCCGATGACGACATCGCGGCCGGTCTTGAGCTGGCCATCGGTTTCCACAACAATGCGGTCGCGCAAACCGTTGAGCAGCAAGGTCTGGTGCGTTTCGGCCAGGCCGAGTTCCCAGGGAAGACCGGCGTGGTGGATGGAGGACACGGGCGAGGCGCCGGTGCCACCGTCGTGGCCGGAAATGAGGACGACATCGGCGTGGGCCTTGGCGACGCCGGCGGCGATGGTGCCGACCCCGACTTCCGAGACCAGCTTGACGCTGATACGGGCGTGGTGGTTGGCGTTTTTCAGGTCGTGGATGAGCTCGGCCAAGTCTTCAATCGAGTAAATGTCGTGGTGAGGGGGCGGGCTGATGAGACCGACGCCGGGCGTGCTGTGGCGGACCTTGGCGATGGGAGGATTGACCTTACCGCCGGGGAGCTGGCCACCTTCGCCGGGCTTCGCGC
>JANOBW010000508.1:0-28936 GCA_031411855.1 Opitutia bacterium | reverse complement strand
CCCACATCCTGGAGGAGGTCGAGGCCATGTGCACCCGCGCCATCATCATCGCGAAGGGCAAGGTGGTTGTGAATGACACTCCGGCCGGCCTGCGCGCCAAGGCCAAGGGCTCCACGGCCGACCGCTACAACTCCCCCCTGGAGGAGGTTTTCGCCAAACTCACCCTCGGCTGAACTCCCTGAAAATCAACTTCTTACCGTTTAACAGACCTCCCATGAACCCCGTCCGCACCATTTTTCAGCGCGAGTTTTTAGGCTACTTCCGCTCTCCCGTGGCCTACGTGTTCCTCATCGTGTTTCTCATCGCCGCCATCATGCTCCCCTGGTTTGTCGGCAACTTCTTCGAGACCAACGACGCCAGCCTCGCCAGCTTCTTCACCTTCCTTCCGTGGATCTACCTCTTCCTCATTCCCGCCGCCGGGATGAGGCTCTGGTCCGAGGAGAAACGCAGCGGCACCTGGGAGCTTCTCTTCACCCTCCCGATCAGCGTCAGCCAGGCCGTCGTGGGCAAGTTCCTCGCCGCCTGGGCCTTCATCTGCCTCGCCGTGCTCCTCACCTTCCCCATGGCCCTGACCGTCGGCTACCTCGGCAAACCCGACTGGGGGCCCATGCTGGTCGGCTATGTCGGGGCCATGCTGACCGCCGGAGCCTACATGGGGGTCTGCTCCCTCATGTCCTCCCTGACCAAAAACCAGGTCATCAGCTTCGTCCTCAGCGTCCTCGTCTGCCTGATCCTTCTGGTTCTGGGCTGGAGCGTCTTCAGCGGCCTGCTCGTCAACCTCGGCCTCCCGGTCTCCGTGGCCGACGCCATCGCCAACTTCAGTTTCTACCCCCACTTCGATTCCTTCAGCAAGGGGCTGATCCTGGTCAAGGGCCTGGCCTTCTTCGCCTCCGTCACCGGCGTCTCGCTCTTTCTCAACATCCTCGTTCTCGAACGCTGAAACCCTTTGGTTCTTAACCCTTTACACAAACGCATCACGCCATGAAAAAGAGCCAGAAATGGATTGCCGCCGGTCTCCTCGGAGCCGGACTGGTGCTCTTCAACTACGTCGCCAGCCTGACCCCCGGGCAGGCCGATTTCACCGCCGGCCAGGTTTACACCCTCTCGGCCGGCACCAAGGCCCTCCTCGCCAAAACCGAGCACCCCGTGGCCCTGAGGTTTTATTTCTCCCGCTCCGTGGACGGCCTGCCCGTCCAGGTCAAAAACTACGCCGACCGCCTGGAGGGCCTGCTCCGCCAGTTCGCCCGCCAGGGGAACGGCAGCATCACCCTCGAGGTGATCGACCCCAAGCCCGACACCAAGGAAGAGGACGCCGCCACCCGCGCCGGCCTCCAGCAGGTGCCCCTCCGCACCGGCGAGAACGTCATCCTCGGCCTCACCGTCTCCTGCGCGGAAAAGCAGGAGGTCATCCCCTTCTTCGAGCCCTCCCCCCAGCGCGAGGCCTTCCTGGAGTATGACATCGCCCAGCTCGTCCACCAGGTCCAGCAGCTCAAGCTCCCCAAACTGGGCATCCTCAGCTCCCTCAACGTGTTCGGTGGCGGCGGCCAGGCCAACCCCTTCCAGCAGCAACAGCAGCAGGAGGAGGAGTGGGTCTTCGTCTCCGAGCTGAAACGCCGCTTCGAGGTCATCAAGGTCGAGGGCGACAACCTCCCCGACAACCTCGACATCCTCGTCGTCCTCCATCCGGGCGCGGTCTCCGAGCCCCTCTCCTTCGCCATGGACCAGTTCATCCTCGCCGGCAAACCCGTCGTGGCCGCGGTGGACCCGTCCAGCTTCCGCCAGCGCAGCCGCATGAACCCCATGATGATGATGCAGATGGGCGGCTCCATGCAGACCTCCTCCAGCCTGCCCTTCCTGGAAAAATACGGCATCGAGTTCAACGCCTCCGACGTGGTCTGCGACCTCACCAACGCCACCAGCCTCACCATGCGCCGCGGCGCCCGCCCCTCGGCCCACCCGCAGATCCCCACCTACCAGAAGTTTCCCACCGACAACCCCGTCACCGCCCAGCTCCAGCAGCTCATGCTGATCGAGCCGGGACGTTTTTCGGTCAAAAGTGACTCCGGACTGAAACTCACCCCCCTCGTCACCTCCAGCCCGGAATCCGCCCTCAAATCCTCCCTGGAGGTCAAGGCCCCGGACGCCGCCGTCAAGATCCTCACCTCCCTCAAACCCGCCGGAGTGAACTACACCCTGGCCGGGCTCATCACCGGCAAACTCAAGACCGCCTTCCCGAATGGCCGCCCCCCCGCCGCCAAAACCGAAGGTGAAAAGGATGCCCCCCCGCCCCCGCCGCCTCCCGCCGGGCCGGTGCTGACCGAAAGCAAGGGCGAGTGCTCGATCCTCTTCATCGCCGACAGCGACTTCATCGCCGACGACTTCTCCGTGCAGGTCCAGAACGCCTTTGGCTCCCGCATCGTCCAGCCCCTCAACGACAACCTCGCCTTCTTCCAAAACTGTGTCGAGCTCCTCGCCGGCTCCAAGGACCTCATCGGGGTCCGCGGCAAAGGCACCGGCAGCCGCGAGTTCACCCGCGTCAAGGAGCTTGAAATGGCGGCCCAGAAGGAATTCCAAGGCCAGATCGAGGCCCTGGAGTCACAGCTCACCACCCTCAAGGAGGAAGTCACAAAACTCCAGGCCGGCCAGACCGACAAAAAGACCCTCATCCTCTCGGCCGAAGCCCAGAAAAAGATCCAGGAATTCCGGGACAAACAGACGGAGACCAGCACCAAGCTGCGGGAGATCAAGAAGAAGCTCCGCGAGGATGTCGAACGCCTCAACCGCAACCTCGCCCTCGCCAACGTGGCCTTCATCCCGCTGCTCGTGGGTGCCTTCGGCGTGTTCTTCTTCCTCCGCCGCAACAACCGCCGCCGCTCCTAAACCCCAGCCCTTCGCCTCACCGCCATGAAACTTCAGACCATTGTCATCAGCGTGGCCGTCCTGGGGGTCGCCGCCGTCGGCCTCACCTACCTCGACAAAAGCCGTTCCACCCCGCCCCCCACCCCGCCCCGCGTCGGCACGCCCATCCTCGCCGCCGACCTCGTCGGAAAGACCGCCCTCATCGAGATCTCCGGCAAAACCTCCCCCGAGAAAATCGTCCTGAAAAAGAGCGGCGACACCTGGCTGGTGGACTCCTGGGCCGGCCTTCCGGCTGACGTCTCCCGCCTGACCACCCTCATCGGAGGCCTCCAGGAAAACAAGATCGCCGCCTTCATCACCAAAAACGCCGACCGCGCCGCCGCCCTCAACCTCGGCACCTCCACCCTCACCCTCAAGGACGCCGCCGGCACGGTCCTGAGCGTGCTGGAAATCGGGGACAGCGCCAAAAACGGCGGCACCTACGTCCGCCTCAAGGACGACCCCAACTCCTACGCCAGCGAGCAGTCGCTCTACGTGGACACCTCCAAGGATTCCTACGCCCGCAAGCAGATCCTGGAAGTGGAGGAGAAGGACGTCTCCAGCCTCGCCCTCACCCCGGCCGGCGGTGGCAAGACCATCACCGCGACCCGCGCCAAGGCGGGCGACAAGTTTGCCGGCGAAGGCCTGGCCGCGGATGAGGAGATCAGCGACAGCGAGGTGAAAACCCTCCTCTCCAACGTCCTCTCCACCCGCTTCGACACCCTTCTGGCTGGAACAGACGACAAGGTGACCGGGGCCAAGGATCACCTCAACACCGTGACCTTCAAGACCTTCGCCGGAGCCAGCTACACCCTCAAGGTGGGCCGCAAACCCGCCCCGCCCCTGGTCCTGGCCCCGCCGCCGGAAACGCCCGCCGCCCCCGCGACCCCCGAGAAAAAGGCCGAGCCGGCCAAAACTCCGGACAAGCCCAAGGTGACCGCCACCATCACCGCCGACAGCACGGGGCAGATCATCAACACGGAAACTTCCGTGCAGAATCCCGACGGCACCGTCACCACCACCACCACCGTCCCCGGACAAACCGGCAGCACGACCTCGACCAAGACGCCCGAAAGCGCCCCGGCCGAGCCCAAGAAAGATGCTCCCGTCGCGGTGACTCCCCCCGTGGAGGTCAAACCCGCCACCCCGCCCGCCCCGGCCACTCCCCCGCCGCCCGCCGAACCCGGCCCGGTGGTCGTGTTCTACGAGCTGCCCGGTTCCGAGGCGGCCTGGAGCAACGTCTTCAAAACCAACACCCCCACCGTCCCGAACTACCTGCTGGAGCGCATCACGGAGTCCGCCACCAAACTCGTGACCAAGAAGCCCCCGGCCCCGCCGGCCGCACCTGAGCCGGCCCCGGGAACTCCTCCCGCCCCCCCGGTCGCGCCCGCCGCACCGGCCCCCGCCACGGCCAAGTAACCTTCAGGCGTCCCATCCCGGGACGCCTTTTTTTGCGCGTGGCGAAATCCGGATCGCGGCCGGGGTTTCGGCGGAAAAACCTCTTTCCCCGCTTGGGAGTTTCGTCCTAAGTCTTCAGGCCCATGAACCTTACACAGCCCTTAACCCCTTTTGTCACCGCCGCCAACGCCCGCCACCTTGACCTGCCCTGGGGCCAGCACGCCTTCCTGAGCTGGGACGACATCACCAAGCCCGAGCAACTGCTGCTGGTGCGTGTCAGCGGCATGCCGGCCGGCGAGGCCCACAACTTCCACTACCATCCCGGCCGCGAGGAGCTGATCTATGTCGTCAAAGGCTCCGTCACGCAATGGGTGGGAACGGAAAAGAAGGTCCTCAACCCCGGCGAGATGGCCTTCATCCCGGCCGGACTGCCCCATACCACGATCAACAGCGGGACGGAGCCGGCGGAGTTTCTCGCCATCCTCGGACCCGTTTCCAACGGCAGCGAGACGTTCACGGTGGACTGCTTCCATGAGGAGCCCTGGAAGTCCCTCGCCCCGCCGGTTCCCCATCCCGGAATCTGAACGGTGCCGACATCCCAGAACCAGCGCGTCAAACTTCGGACCGCGGTGGCGCCCCGCTCGGGGGCCCGCGGCTGGAGGATGTTTTCCTGGCTCCTGCTGGTCGTGGTGGCCGTGATGATGGTGTTGATTGACCGGGGGGCGGCCTTCGCCCCGGGAGACAACTCGCTGAGAAACCTCTGCGTCGTGCTGGTCATGATGTTTCCCCCGGTCGGGGCTGTCTGCGGGGTCCTGGCGCTGTGGCTTTCACGGACCGTCCCGGGCCGGATTTTCGCCGTGCTTCCGGCCGTGGCCCACGCGGTGCTGTGGGTGTGGCTCATCGCCAAGTGGTTTCAATCCTCGTGACCGGCCTCAGCCCAGGCTGACGGGGTCCACGTCGAGGGTGTCAATCACGTCCTTGTCCTTCGCAAAGGTTTGGCGCAGAGCGACTAACAGAGGCGCGACCCGGCTGGCGCTGTCGGTGAAATACCAGAGATGGAAGCGGTAGTGGTCCTTGATCTTCTCCATCGGCGCGGGAGCCGGACCACGGATCTCGACGCCGGGGATGGGGTTGGCCTCCAGGTGTTTGGCCCACTGCTCGGCGTAGAAGGCGACCTTCTCCTGGTTCGGCCCGCGGAAGAGGTGCTGGATGAGGTGGCGGTAGGGCGGGTAGTGGTATTGGCGGCGGTTCTCCAGTTCCTCGGCCAGAAACCCGTCGAAGTCCCCGCGCCGGGCGAACTGGATGGGCGCGCTGGCGGGGATGAAGGTCTGGACCACCACCTCGCCGGCCCGGTCGCCCCGGCCCGCGCGTCCGCTCACCTGCACGAGGAGTTGGAAGGTGCGCTCGGCCGAGCGGAAGTCGGGGATGTGGAGGGACATGTCGGCCGCGATCAGGCCCACGAGGGTGACGTTCGGGAAGTCCAACCCCTTGGCGATCATCTGCGTGCCGACGAGCACGTCTATCTTGCCCTTGCGGAAATCGGCCAGGAGCACGCGCAGCAAGTCCTTCTTCTTCAACGCGTCGGCATCAATGCGCACCACCGTGGCCTTGGGCAGGACCTTCTGGACGATGTCCTCGATGCGCTGTGTGCCGAAACCTTTCCAACGGACTTTCTCGCTGGAGCAGGTGGCGCATTTTTTCGGCGGAACCTGTTCAAAACCACAGAGATGGCAGCGGAGCATGTCGTCGCCCCGGTGCCAGGTCAGGCTGATCGAGCAGTGTTTGCAGGTGGCGACCCACCCGCAGTCGGGGCAGACCATGCTCGTGGAGTAGCCCCGGCGGTTGAGGAAGAGGATGGTCTGCTCGCGTTTCTCAAAACGGTCCACCATGAGCTCGCGCAGTTTGCGGCTGAGGAGCACGGCCGAGCCCTCCTTCATGGTCTCGCGGGTCATGTCCACGACGTGCAGGAGCGGGAGCTGGCGGTCGTCCACGCGTTTGGTCAGGCGGACGGTGTGATACTTGCCCAGCGTGGCGTTGTGGAGGGTTTCAAGGGAGGGCGTGGCCGAGCCCAGGACGCACACGGCCCCCGCCAGCTTGGCCCGCATGACCGCCACGTCGCGGCCGTGGTAGCGCGGCGTCTCATCCTGCTTGTAGGCGGGCTCGTGCTCCTCGTCCACCAGGATGAGACGCAAGTCCTTGACGGGAGCGAAGATGGCCGAACGCGCGCCGACCACGACGCGGGCCTCGCCGGAGGCCAGGGCGTGCCAGGAGTCGTAGCGCTCGCCCTCGGAAAGGCCGCTGTGCCAGACGACGGCCTTCACGCCCACGCTCTCCTCCAAGCGGGCGCGGAGGCGGCCGACGGTTTGCGGCGTGAGGGCGACTTCGGGAACGAGAAACACCACGCCGCCGCCGAGCGTGAGGGCGTGTTTCAGAGCCGCCAGATAAACCTCGGTTTTGCCCGATCCGGTCACGCCATGGAGCAGCCAGGCGGAAAACTTCTTCGTGTCGAGCGCGCCGTTAAGTGCCTCCACCGCACAGAGTTGCTCGGGGTTGAGGTCCACCTTGGCCGTGGCCTTGCGCTCGGCCTCGCCAAACTCGTCCTGGTAGGCGGAGCGGTCCACCTGCTCCCACGTCTCCTCGGCCAGGCCGGCGGTGACGAGCGCGGTCAGCACCCCGGTTGTGACCTCCAGGCGCGAAACCAGAAGCTCCCGCGCCACCGGGGCGGTCTGCTGGGCGAGGAAGTCCACCACGGCGGCCTGTTTCGGGGCGCGGCGGCGGAGTTTTTCCAACACCTCGGGCTCGGGCACCTTCACCAGCCGCAGGAGCCGGCGGCGTTTGATCTCCAGCCCGCGTTTCACCGCGGCGGGCAGCATGGTGTCGAGCACGGCGTCGAGGTTGGCCGCGTAGTAGCGGCTCATCCAGGCGGAGAGTTCGATCAGGTCGGGGGTGAGGACGGGATGGGGCTGGACGAGCGAGTGAAGCAGCTTCATCCGCGAGACCGGGAAATCGCCGTCCGATCCAAACCCCCGCACCACAGCGAGTTCCGAACGGTTCAGCAGGGGCGCGCGGACGAGGCAGCCGGGCAGCACCCTGCCCTCCAGCGCCGGCGGCACGCGGTAGGCCAGCATCTTGCCCACACCGGTCAGCGGCATCACGGTCACGACGGTCCCCTCCGTCGAAAGGGTGGGCGGGGCGGCCGGGGAGGCGGAGGGAAAATCGCTGAAAAGTTCGTCGGACACAGGAGTGTCCTACCAACGGAACTTGGCCGTCCTGCGGCAAAGGGAAACTCCGGGGAGTTTCGGATGCACCAGTAAGGGTTTGTAAAACAAAAGTTAACTTTTCCGGCTTTTTCGACGCGTCCACGCGCTTATGACCCTGATTAACGCCACCCCGGCTCCCTACTCTTATGAAATCCATCACCTCCCTCACATTCACCCTGCTCACCCTGGCCGCCGGCTCCGCCCTGGCCGTTCCCTCCGCCCTGCAACTTTCCAACCTGACCTGCGGGACCAATGCGAATTGGTTCGGCAACGGCCCCCTCCGGTTTGACGAACCCAAGGCCGCCCTTGATCTCACCCAGCTCAACGAGGCCGGCGTGCGCCACCTGCGCCTCTATCTTTTCACGGAAGGCCTCGCCATGGCGGACAATCCCTCGAAACCACGCCCCGAGGTGGTGGCCGAAATCTCCAAGGGCATCGCCTTTGCCAACAGGCAGGGCCTGGCTGTCATTCTCAACCCCTTCCACGCCTCCCCCAACAGCCGCTATGTCCTCCCCCGCGGCGACTCCCAGGAGGCGGACAACATGGTCAAACTCTGGGGAGCCCTGGCCGCCCATCTGTCCTCCACCGACCCCAATCTCGTCTTCTTCGAAATCGCCAGCGAACCCACCTACGACGATCCCGTCGAATGGGAGATGCTCCAGATCCGCTGCCACAAGGCCATCCGCGAGGCCGCCCCCGGGCATCTCATCATCGCCACCGCCAACGCCCACCTGACGCCCCACGACTGGGACCAGGTGGGAGCCCTGGCACACCTCAGCCTTCTCCCTGATGCCGATGTGGTTTACAACTTCCACTACACCGGCCCCATGCCGTTCACCCTCCAGGACCAGACCACCAGCCAAAGTCGTTTCCCCAACCATCTCAAAGGGATCCCCTATCCGTCCTCGCCCGACAACATCGCCCCCTTGCTCGGCTCCATCGAGGACCCCTACCTGCGCGACCAGGTCAAGGCCTACGGCGAGGCGCGCTGGAACGCCGGCCGCATCCGTTCGGATTTCCAACGCGCGGCCGAATGGGCCCGGTCCCGCAACGTCGCCCTGACCTGCAACGAGTTCGGTGTCCAACGGCAGAGCGCCCCGCCCGCCGACCGCATCGCCTACCTCGCCGATGTCCACACCAGCCTGGCCGAGTTCGGCATCGGCTGGACCCTCTGGGGTGACAACTGCGGCATCCTCAGGCGCGAGGCCAATGCCCTGGGCATGGACATGACCGCCGCCAAGGCCCTCGGCCTGGTCCGCTGAGTCGGGATCGAGCCTGGTCCGGCCGGCCGCCGGAAACCTTCCCTCTCCCGCCGGGATGCCGCCCTTGCAGGGAAATTTTGACTTCGCGGAAGCCGTTGGGCTCTGTCGCGTTTCCCTACCGACGCACCCTACGTGTCCTATGTCTAAACTCATCATCCAGGCGCTTTTGATTCTGGCCGGCCTTCCGGCCCTGGCCCTCACCCCCACCCAAAAAGCCAACCTCACCTGCGGCTCCAATTCCAGCTGGTTTGGCACCAAGACTTGCAAGTTTGACCAGGAGAAGGCGGCCATGGATATGGCCCAGCTCAACAAGGCCGGAGTCCGCCACATGAGGCTCTACCTTTATGCCGAGGCCTTGATTGATCCCGCCGATCCTTCAAAACCGCTCGATGAAGCTTTGGTTGAACTTTCCAAGGGCGTCTCCTACCTCAACAAGGAGGGTCTGGCCGTCATCGTGAGCCCCTTCAGCTGCACCCTCAAGGGCAGGTTTTCCCCACCGAGGGCCGATTCGCCCGAGGCGGAAAACATGGTCAAACTCTGGGGCGCCATGGCCTCCCACTTTGCCTCCACCGACCCCAATCTCGTCTTTCTCGAGATCGTCGGCGATCCCTCCTACGCCAGACCGGCCGAATGGGAGGAGTTGCAGGCGCGATGCCTTCAGGCCATCCGGATGCCGGCACCCAACCATGTGGTCATCGCCACGGCCAGCCTTCTCTCCGGACCGAACGAGTGGGACCAGATCAAGTCCCTCGCCCATCTCAAGCCATTGCCGGACCCAAACGTGGTTTACAACTTCCACTATCAGTCACCCCTGGTCTTCACCCAGCAGGGCAACTCGGGCAGCCTGAGCCGCCTGCCGAACTACCTGAAGGAAGTCCCCTATCCCTCCTCTCCCGAAAAACTCGAGCCGCTTTTCGCCTCCGTGAAGGATGAGGGCATGAGAAACCGCCTCAGGATGTATGGCGAACAGCGCTGGAACCGGGAACGGATCAAGACCGACCTCAAGCGCGCCGCCGACTGGGCCAGGAGAAACAAAGTCCAATTGACCTGCAACGAGTTCGGTGTTTACCGGAGAGCCCCGGCGGAAGACCGCGTCGCCTATCTTTCCGACGTGCGCGGCCTGTTTGAGGATTTGGACATTTGCTGGACCGTCTGGGGCGACAACTGCGGCATCTCCCGCCGGGATGTGAAACCCTACTCGCTCGACGAGCCCGCCGCCCGGGCGCTCGGCCTGATCAAGTGAGCGGCCCCTGGGGGTGGCGGCGCGACTTGTCTGAGCAAAAGACAGGTTTCCGCCGCTTGTGACGGACGGGCGTCCGCCCGATAACATGGAGGCTACCTGACCTTGCCTCCATGAAACCATCCCCCCGCCTTCCCTCGCTCGTTCTCGCCAGCCTCGCCCTTGCCCCCGCCGTCCTCACCGCCGCCGATGTCTTTAAGGCGAACAACACCAGCGCCCTCAATCTCGGCGCCAGCTGGACCGGAGGCTCCGCCCCCGGCTCCGGCGATGTCGCCGTCTGGGACGGCACGGTCAGCGCCGCCAACTCGGCCGCCCTCGGAACCAGCCAATCCTGGCAGGGCATCCGTATCGCCAACCCCGTCGGGGCGATTACGGTCACCCATGCGGCCGGCAACGTCCTCACCCTCGGCTCCTCGGGCATGGACCTTTCGGCGGCCACCCAGAATCTCACCGTCCTAGGCACTGCGAACACCGCCTGCGACCTGGCCGTCGCCGCACCCCAGACCTGGACGGTCGCCTCCGGCCGCACGCTCGCCCTTCTGGGCACTTCCAACAGCCAGAACCAGCGCCTGACCGGCTCCTCCACGATTGAGATCACGGGCGCCGGCATCGTCAGAATGCTCGTCGGCGATCTTGGCTCCACCACCACGGCCGCCGGAAATGGCAACGACACCTTCACCGGCAATTGGACGATCACCAATGGCTCGGTGCGGACACTGCGCAACGGCACCCACGCCTGGGGGCAGGGCACGATCACCCTCAACGGCGGCACCATCGGCCAGGAGCAGGGAAACTGGATGTGGAACAACAACATCATCCTTAACACCGGCACCACCTCCGCCTTCGACGATTTCAACACCAGTCAAACCACCCGCACCCTCAAGCTCATGGGGGTCGTTTCCGGCAGTGGTAATCTTAACTTCAACGATTCCTCGGGCCGCAGCGGAAACGACACCGGCTATGTTCTCACCGGCGCGAACACCCTGGGCGGCACCGTCACCCTGGGCACCGGTGCGGATGTGCGCGTGGGAGGGGTTCCCACCCTGAATGATCTGACCACCACCAGCGGCACCGGCGGCACGCTCGGGACGGCGGTGGTCAACCTTAGTTCGCCCACAAGCGTGCTCACGATCTCACGCAGCGACAACTTCACCTTTGCCAACGTGGTTTCCGGCAGTGGCGTTCTGCGAATCGGCGTGACCACGGCCGCGCAAAACACCGGCATTACCACGGTCTCGGGCGGCAACACCCACAGCGGTGGCACCATGATTCAAAGCGCCGCCACCCTGAAAATCGGCCACGCCAACGCGCTCGGCTCCGGCCCGGTCATCATCAACGGCAATGGCAGTTTTGACAACGGGACGGGCTCCACCCTTTCCGTCGCGAACGCCCTCACCCTCTCCGGCGGCAGCCCCGTTTTCCTCGGCTCAAACGATCTCACCTTCGGCGGTGCTGTCAGCCTCGCAGGGGCCAACCGCAGCCTCACCGTCAACGCCGGCACCCTCACCCTGGCCGGTGCCATCTCCCAGGACGCCTCCCCACGCAACCTCACCAAACAGGGCGCGGGCTCCCTTGTCCTCTCGGGCGCAAACAGCATCACGGGCAGTGTCGTGGCCTCCGCCGGCACCGTGACCGTCACCGGCTCCAGCACCACCGCCGGAGCCACCGTCAGCGGCGGCACCCTCGTCCTCGATTACGGAACCACCGACGCCTCCAAGATCGGCGACACCGCCACCCTCACCCTGGGGAACGGCTCCCTCGTTCTCGCCGGCGCGACCGGCTCCCACACCGAAACCGTCGGCTCCACTCTCCTGAACGGCACCGCCACCCTTTCCCGCAGCGGCGCGAACACCGTCAAAATCGCCCTCGGGGCCATCACCCGCAACGCCGGAGCCACCCTCGGCATCGCCTCGGAAAACCTCGCCACGACCACCTCCGCCAACGTCAACGGCATCCTGCCCGGCGTCACCATCGGCGGCACCAGCCTCGCCGCCAACGACGGCTCCGGCAACATCGTCGCCGCCTCCAGCGGCCTCACCGAGGTCACCCGCCTCGAATCCGGCGCCAAGACCATCGCCGGCAACACCGCCTCCAACATCCGCATCGTGGACGGCACCGGCTCCGCCCCGGCGGACATCACCCTCGCCGCCGCCGGCACGACCGACATCGCCAACCTCTTCAACGGCGCGACCGGCGGCCCCTCCGTCCTCGACATCGGTTCCGGCAACACCCTCCGCCTCGGGGCCTTCGCCTTCCTCTCCTCCGAAACCGGCACCTCCGCCTTCACCGTCGCCAACGGCACGCTCACCGCCGGCGGCGCGGACAACACGGCCGGAGATGTCATCCTCGCCAACACCGGCTCCTCGGAAACCACCGTCTCCTCCGCCCTCGGCAACAACGGCACCGGCGCGGTTTCCCTCACCAAAAACGGCTCCGGCCCGGCCACGCTCGCCGGCTCCAATTCCTTCACGGGCAACCTCACCGTCAACGCCGGCACCCTCACCCTTTCCGGCGGGTCCGCTGTCGCCGACGCGGTCGGCGTCTCCCTGGCCAACACCGCCGGGACCTCGCTCAAGCTCAACTCCCCCGAAACCATCGGCGGCCTCTCCGGCGGCGGCGCCACGGGCGGCAACGTCAACCTCAACGGCCAGACTCTCACCGTCGCCCCGCCCGCCGCCCACAGCAATTTCAACGGTGCGATCAACGGCGCCGGCACCCTCGCCAAGGCCGGAGCCAACCAGCTCCGCCTCGGTGGCGCCATCGGCGCGGCCGCCGCTTCCAGCACGTTCTCCGCCCTCCAGGTGGACGCCGGCCTCGTCATCTTCACCTCAACCGCCGCCGACGACGGCCTTCCTTCGGTCACCATCAATGGCGACGCCGCCAGCGGCATCGTCCTCGGCGATGTTTTCACCGGTGGCAAAATGAACATCGGAGCCCTCTCCGGCACCGGTGGCAAAATCCGCGCGGATTGGAACACACCCACCGGCCAGCGCACCCTTTCCGTCACCCAAAGCACCAACACCACCTTCGCGGGTGTCTTTGAGGACGCCACCACCGGCTCCCGCTCCGTGGGCCTCGAAAAGAACGGGTCCGGCACGCTGGCTCTCTCGGGTCTCAGCACCTGCACCGGCTCTTTCACCGTCAATTCCGGCACCCTCGCCGCCTCCTCCGGCACCGCCCTCGGCTCCGGCCCGGTCACCGTCAACGGGGGCTCGCTCAACCTCGGCGGGCAAACCCTCGCCAACACGGTCAGCGTCGGGGCCTCAGGCTCCCTCACCGGTAGCGGAACCCTTTCCGGCGCAACGGTTTTGAACGGCACCCTCACTCCCGGCGGTTCCTCGCTCGGCTTGGTTTCCCTGGGCGCCGTCACCGTCGGCCCCACCGCGGTCCTGGTGTTCCAACTCGATGACGCCACCTCCCGCGGCGTGGAGTATGACGCGCTCAATGTCGCCGGCGCGCTCGCCCTCGATGGCACGATCACGGTGACCCTCGGCGCCCTCGTCCCCGCCGCCGGGCAGCACTTCGATCTCATCAACTCGGCCGGGGCGATTGACCTGACCCACTTCAACCTCGCCACCGATCTCGTCCTGCCCGCGCTTTCCGGCGGCCTGGCCTGGGACACCGCCGCCTTCGCTTCCGACGGCGTCATCTCCATCGTCTCGTCCAGCCCCTTCGCCTCGTGGCAGGGCTCCAGGTTCACCGCTCCGGAACTCGCCAACCCTCTGGTCTCCGGCCAGGATGCCGACCCCGACGGCGACGGCCTTTCCAACGCCCTGGAATACGCCTTCGGCTCCGAGCCCAAGTCCGGCGACAACGCCAACCGCCGTCCCCAGGCCTCCGTCTCCGGCGGGGCGCTCGCCCTCGCCTACCGCCGCCCCGTCGGCGGAGCCTCCGGCGTCACCTACACCGTCCAGGTCCTCGACAATGTGGACCTGGTCTCCGGCAACGGCAACTGGGCCGCCGCCATCCCCGTCACGGACTACGCCGAGAGTGCCCCGGTCTCCAACGGCGACGGGACCGAGACGGTCAGCATCACCTTCACCGGAACCGTCTCCGGCCGGAAGTTCGCCCGCATCTTCGTCTCCTTCTGAGGGCCGCACTTGTCCCGACATAAGACAGGATTCCTTTCTTTGTGAACTGCTTAGGCAGTCACAGCCTCCCCTCCGATCCCCCCATGAAATACCGCCGCCCCAAGTTCCAAGTCATCGCCTCCCTGGTCGTGACACTCTCAACGCTCCCCGCGCTTGCGGTCACCAAAGGGGATAACACGAACCTCCTCAACCTGGGCACCTCGTGGACGGGCGGGACGGCGCCTGCCTCGACCTCCATCGCCGATTGGTCCGGAGCCTACAACATCGCCGGCAGCCTCTCCGCCGCCTTCACCGCCAGCACCCCGGTTTCCTGGCAGGGCATCACCGTCGGAAACATCACCGGCACCGCCGCCGGTCTCGTCTCCATCGGTGGCACCGGCAACGCCCTCACCGGGAGTTCCGTCACCATCGGCAGCTCCGGCATGGACATGTCGGTCGCGAGCCAAAATCTCGTTCTCAACTCCGCCACCACCGTCCTCACCGGCTCCACCCAGACCTGGAACGTCGCCTCCGGTCGCAACCTCCGTTTCGGCACCACCGGGACGGGCGGGGCCAACGCCAACCTCGATGGCACCGCCGGCACGGTCGTCACCGTCACCGGCGGCGGGGTGGTTGACCTCAATCAGGGCGGTGCGAGCGGTTTCACCGACGCCGCCGGTTTCGCCGGCTTCAACGGCAAGTGGACCGTCAACGCCGGCACCACCCTCCGCGGCCTCCGCAACGGGGCCACCGCCTGGGGCACCGGCACCGCCGCCGACACCATCACCCTCAACGGGGGAACGCTCGCGGTTGGCGGCATCTCGGGCGCCGTGGGCAACTGGACCTGGAACACCAATGTCACGGTCTCCGCCGCCTCGACGATTGATAACCAGAACATCTCCGGCTCCGCGCGTTTCCTCAAGCTGAACGGCATCCTGGCCGGCGCATCCAACCTCGCCTTCGCCTCCACCGGCGCGGGCACCATGAGCGCCGACACCGGCTTCATCCTCACCGCCGCCAACACGCTCTCCGGCACCGTCAACATCGGCTCCGGGGTCTTTGTCCGCGTCGGCGGCGTCAATGGCGCCGGCGGAACCGACATCACCACCACCGTGGGCTCGAACGGGGACCTGGGCACCGCCGCCATCGTCAACAACGGCACCCTCACCCTTTCCCGCGACAACACCTGGACGTTCGCCAACAATGTTTCCGGTTCCGGCCTGCTCCGCATCGGCCTCACCACCGGCTCCGCCACTCACATCGTCACCGTCTCCGGCAGCAACACCCACACCGGTGGCACCACCCTTCAGTCCGCCGTCACCCTCAAAATCGGCAGCTCCAACGCCCTCGGCACCGGGGCCTTCACCATCACCGGCAACGGTGTCTTCGACAACGCCACCGGCTCCGCCCTCACCGTCCCCAACACCCTCGTCATGAGCGGCGGCAGTCCGACTTTCACCGGCACTTCCGACCTCGCCTTCGGCGGGCTCGCGACCATCGGCGGAGCCGCCACCCGGACCATCACGGTCAACGGCTCCACCCTCACCCTGGCCGGCGGCACCGCCGAGGATGTCGCCGGCCGCGCCCTCTCCAAGGCCGGCCCGGGCACCCTTGTCCTCTCCGGCACGGGCGCCCACACCGGCGCGACAAACGTCAACGGCGGCACGCTGATCCTCGCCGGAGGCGCCGCCCTCGCCGACACCGCCGCCCTCACCCTGGCCAACACCGCCGGAGTCACCCTTCAGCTCAACTCCTCCGAAACCGTCGGCAACCTCACCGGCGGGGGAACCGCCGGGGGAACCGTCGCGGTCGGTTCCAACACCTTGACGGTCAACAGCCCCGCCGGTGTCCAGATCCTGGGCGCCGGCGTCACCGGCACCGGCGCGGTCGTGAAGGAAGGCACGGGGGCGCTGACCCTTGAGGGCTCCAATTCCTTCTCCGGCTCCTATTCCGTCAACAACGGTTCCCTCGCCTTCCGCGGGGTGGACTCTGAAAACGGCTCGCCGGCCATCACGCTGGGAGCCTCCGGCATCCTCTCTCTCGGCTCCGGCTTCGTCGGCCAGACCGCCACCATCTCCTCGCTCTCGGGCTCCGGCACCGTCACCCCCCAGTTCGACGCCGCCCTCGGCACCAAAACCCTCGGGGTCAACCAGTCCGGCGACACCGTCTTCTCCGGCACCCTCACCGACGCCACCGATCTTTCCAACCGCCTGCTGGCGCTCTCCAAGTCAGGCGCAGGCTCCCTCACCCTCTCCGGTTCAAACGCCTACTCCGGCGGCACCACGGTCCTCGGAGGCACGGTGGTGGCCGGTTCCGCCACCGCCTTCGGCACCGGCCCCATCACCCTCTCCACCGGGGCCACCCTCAACCTGAACAGCCAGACCATCGGCAACCCCATCACCAACAACGGCGGAACGATCAGCGGCGGCACCCTTTCCGGCACGACCACGGGGACCCTGAGCGTCACGGGAACCCTGAACACCGCCCCGACGGCGAGTTTCACCGGCCAGGTCACCGTCGGCTCCGGCGGGCTGGTCAAAGGCACGGGTAACTTCACCGGCGGCCTTGTCCTCAACTCCGGCAGCACCGTCTCCCCCGGCAATTCCCCCGGCATCCTGGGCGCTGGCAACACATCCTGGAACGGAGGCGGCAGCTACGTGTGGGAGGTCAACAACGCCACCGGTTCGGCCGGGGCCAACTTCGACCTGATCGCCATCACGGGAACACTCGATCTCGCCGGCGCCAGTTCCTCCAACCCGTTTGTCGTCAAGGTGGCCTCCCTCCAGCTCGCCGACAACCTGCCGGGCCTCGCCTCCAACTTCAGCGCCGGCTTCCCCGGACACACCTGGACCATTGTCAGCACGTCGCTCGGGGTCAGCAACTTCACGAGCGGTTCGGTGACGGTTGATGTGTCCGGCTTTGCCAATGCCCACCTGGGCGCGGGCTTCTGGTCGGTTGAGGTTTCCGGCGTCAACCTCAACCTCGTTTACGTTCCCGAGCCCTCCGCCTGCGCCGCCCTCGGCGGACTCCTCGCGCTCGGCCTGGCCGTCCGCCGCCGGAGATAGTGGCCTACACGCCCCGTGCGCGTGTCTGCCCCGCCACGGATCGCTTGTGGGACTGCTTCATTTAAAATCATCTCCTCCCCAATTTTTAATTTTTAATCTTTAACTTTTAATTACCGTGGCGTCCTCATGAAACGCCTGCCCCAGAGAACCTCCCTTGTCGCCCAGACCGTCGAGGTCCTCTCCGAGGCGATCGCGGGCGGGCAGTGGCCCCGCTGGCTTCCCGGCGAGCTGGAGCTTTCCCGCCGGCTCCACGTCAGCCGCGTCACCCTCCGCGCCGCCCTCGCCGAATTGGAGCGCCAGGGGGTCGTGGCCGGCGGCCAGGGGAAACGCCGCGGGGTGGTCATGAAAAAGCCCGGTTCCGTCCAGACCCCGAAGCGGGCCGCCGTCGTCCTTCTCACCCCCCGGCCGCTCCACCGGCTCTCCACCGCCGCCATCTTCTGGATGGACGAGCTCCGCGAGCACCTCTCCGCCGCCGGATGGCCCCTCGAGATCCACGAAAGCCCCGCCGCCTTCCGCCGCCGCCCGGTCCATGCCCTGGAGGAACTCGCCAACCGGCTCTCCCCCTCGGCCTGGGTCCTCTACCGGTCCACCCCGGAGATGCAGAAGTGGTTCCACGACCACCATCTCGCCACCGTCGTCGCCGGCTCCGTCCATCCCGGCCTGGACCTTTCCTCCGTGGATCTCGACCACGCCGCCTGCTGCCGCCACGCCGCCGGGCGTTTCCTCGCCGCCGGGCACACCCGGCTCGCGGTCATCCGCCCCGACACCAACCTCGCCGGGGACCTCGAAAGTGTCGGCGGATTCCGCGAAGGAGCCGGCGCCGAACCCGACTCCGTCGTCCACGACGGCTCCGTCAAAGGCATCTGCCAGGGCCTCGAGCGGCTCTTCGCCGGCCCCCGGCCGCCCACCGGCCTCTTTATTTTCCACACCGCCCATTTCATCACCACCCTGGGCTGGCTCCACCGCCGCGGCATCCGTGTCCCCGAGGAGGTCTCACTCGTCTGCCGCGATGATGATCCGGTCATGGACCACGTCCTCCCGGCCCCGACCCGCTACTCGCTCAAGCCGGAAAACTTCGCCCGGAAACTTACCCGCCTCGTCTCCTCCCTGGTCGCCGGCGCGACCGCCGGGGCCAAACGCCAGCGCATCATGCCCGACTTCGTCAAAGGCGCCTCCCTCGCCAGGCTCACGTCCTGATCCTGCAAGCGCCAGGCCCGCCTGGCTTGCCTTGGCTTAGGTTGCCTTGGCCCTGCTTGGCCTGCTTGGCCTGGCTTGGCTCTGAAATTTGAAATCTGAAATTTACCTCCCGCCCTCTTGTCCCATCAAAAGACAAGTGGCTTTGCATCGTCCGCCGAAGCCGCTTCTCCCAGCCTCAGGGAATGTCAGCCCGCCTCCACCGCCGCTTCCTCATCGCCGTCATCCTCTGGCTGCTTGAGGCTGTTTGCGCGGATGCCTCCGTTCTCGCCTCCTACGGCGCGGGCACCTCCGGAGCCGCCCCCGACCCGGCCTCCACCGCCGGAGGTTCCTGGACAGCCGGGGTTCCCACCGCCGACACCGGCAATTTCCAAAGCGCGGCCCTCTCCCCCGACGGAGCCACCGGTTTCAACGCCTGGCGGATGCTCGACAACTCCACCGCCGCCAGCCAGTTCATCACCTGGAACAAGGCCCTCGCCGCCCAGCAGCACGCCGACGCCGCCTCCTCCGGCTGGCGCATGTCGGCCCGCCTCCGCGTCGCCGACCCCGTCGCCTCCAACGGGGGTGCCAACTCCGTCGTCCTCCTCTACGGCAACAACGCCGCCAAACGCTGGATCCTCTTCTTCGACCTCAACGCCTCCGGCGACATCGTCACCACCATGGCCGGCGGTCCCACCGTCACCCTGACCGGCGTTCCGGCTTCCGCGCAAAACCTGCACGAACTGGTTTACAACCCCGCCACCGCCACCGCCGAATACTTCGTTAACGGCGTGTCCAAGGCCGCCGGCTACGCGGGCACCACCGGCACCTACAACGGCGTCCAGTGGGGCACCGGTTCCACGGGCGGCCGCGGCGACGGCTACTGGAACTCCGTCACTTTCTCGGTCAACGATCCCGTTCCGGCCGTCACGCCGCCATCCGTCACCGGTCATCCGGTTTCCCAGGCCGTCGCCGCCGGAGGAACGGCCTCCCTCACCGCCGCCTTCGCCAACGTCGTTTCCCTTCAGTGGTTTAAGGATGCCGGGCCCGTCCCCGGCGCCACCTCCGCCACGCTTTCGTTGCCGAACCTTTCCGCCGCCCAGGCCGGTGACTACTGGTGCCGCGCCACGAATGCCAATGGGACACGCGAAACCCGCACCGCTTCCCTGCGTGTTCTCCAGCCCGGTGCCGAACCGGAGATCTCGGAGTTCCTCGCCGAAAACGACCACGGCCTCCGCGACGCCGACGGTGAACGCCAGGACTGGATCGAGCTCCACAACCCGTCCGCCACCGCCGTCAATCTCGCGGGCTGGTCGGTGACCGACGACCCCGCCCTCCCGCAAAAGTGGGCCTTCCCCTCCCACACCCTCCCCCCCGGCGGTTTTGTGGTCGTCTTTGCCTCCGGCAAAAATCGCGCCATGGCCGGTTCCGAACTGCACACCAACTTTTCCCTGCAAAACTCGTCCGGCTTCCTCGCCCTCGTCCGCCCCGATGGCTCCACCGCCCAGTCGTTTGCGCCTTATCCCCAACAGTTTGCCGACATTTCCTACGGACGCACCACCCACCAGCCCGCCCTCGTCAAATCGTTCGCCCCGCCCAGTCCCGGGGTGGCCAACAGCGACGGCCTGACCGACGCCAGACACGGGCCGTCACTCTCCCCTCAGCCCGGCGTTTTCGCCGGCACCCAACCGGTCACCGTCACGCCCGACACCCTCACCCCCGCGGGAGGCACGCTCCGCTACACCACCGATGGGAGTTTCCCCACCTTCGATTCCCCCGCCGTCACCGGCGATCT
Organism: Opitutia bacterium; assembly: GCA_031411855.1. Taxonomy (GTDB): domain Bacteria; phylum Verrucomicrobiota; class Verrucomicrobiia; order Opitutales; family JANOBW01; genus JANOBW01. The sequence goes on along the minus strand of JANOBW010000508.1, from coordinate 8,775 downwards.
GCCGCTCTCCGCCACCACCAACCTCCGCGTCGCCGTGGTCTATCCGGGCGACCGCTATGGCGCGACCCGGACCGGAGCCTTTCTCCGCGCCGGTTCCAGCGTGTCTTCCTTCAGCTCACCTCTCCCCATCGTCGTCCTTCACAACTTCGGCGCGGGCGCCATTCCGGGTGTCTCCAGCACGGGTCCGAACGGCGACGGCAGCAACGTCGTCGAGGTGGACAGCCAGGCCGTCAACCTCACCGTCCTTGATGGCGCGGCCGGCCTCAACACCTTCTCCAGCCCCGTCGGGGCCACGTGCCGCGCCGGTCTCAAGCTGCGCGGCTCCAGCTCCTTTCTCTTCAACCGCAAAAGCTACGCCCTCGAGACGTGGACCGAGTTCGACAACGAGTCGAGGGACATGGGCCTGCTCGACCTCCCGGCTGACAATGACTGGGTCCTCTACGGCCCCGACCCCGCCCAGTTCGATCCCGCCCTGATCCATAACTCCGTCGCCTACCGGCTGGCCCGCGAGGCCGGTTACAACGCCCCCCGCACCCGCTTCGTCGAGGTCTTCCTCAACACCGCCGGCGGCGATATCGTCTCCTCGCAAAACCTTGGCCTGTATCTGCTTGTGGAAAAACCAAAACGTTCCAAAGACCGTGTCAAGTTTGACGCCCTCTCCCAAGACGGCGCCCGGGGCGGCTGGATGGTGAACGTCAACCGCATGGACGGCCTGCCCGTCGGCTCCACCATCGGCTCGGTGGTCCCCCGGCACTTCCACACCGCCGGCCCCGACGGCGCCCTCCAGTCTCCCGACGACAACCCGCGCGGCTACCAGGGGATCACCACGCCCGGCGGCTCCGGCAGCGGCTCGGGGCTGACCCCGGCGACCGACGACATGCCGAACTACTACCACTCGTTCTTCAACTTCGAGTCGCCCGGCGGCTGGGATGTGACCACCTCGCAACGGAACGCCATCGAAACGAAACTCCGCGCCTTCGACACCGCCCTCTACGGCTCCACCTGGCAGGACCCCGTCCTCGGCTACGCCGCCCACCTGGACCGTAAAAACTGGGCGCAACACCTTGCCCTCCAGTGTTTTTGCAAAAACCAGGACGCCGTCGTCCTCAGCAGTTTCCTCTACCGGGAAACGCCGTCCTCCCCGCTGCGCTGGGGTCCGATCTGGGATCTGGACCGCGCCTTTGGCAAAAACCCCACGAACGGGGCCGCCACGGCCAACACGACCTGGGCGCACGACCGTCTCCACTACCTTCGCCTCACCGCCGATCCCGAGTTCATGCAGGCCTATGTGGACGCCTGGCAGGACATGCGCCGGGGGGCCTTTGCCGACGCCAACCTGGCCGCCGTCGTGGACTCGCAGACCGCCGAAATCACCGATGCGGTCGCGGCCCGCAGCGGTCTCGCCAGCGGTGCTCTCGCCACCAATGCCGCCACGCTCAAATCCTGGCTCACCAGCCGGGCCGCCGCCCTGGACGCCCTTTACACGAAACCCGCCGTGTTCGCCCAGAACGGGGGAAGCGTCCCCGCCGGCTTCTCCCTCACCCTCTCCGCGCCCGCTGCGGCCATCTACTACACCACCAACGGGACCGACCCCCGCCTGACTGGCGGCAGCGTCTCGCCCTCCGCCACGGCCTACGCCTCCCCCATCCCCATCACCGCCACCACCACGGTCACCGCCCGCGTCAAAAACGGCACGGCCTGGAGTGGGCTCACCACCGCCACTTTCTACCCGCCCCAGGACCTCGCCACCCTGCGTGTCACCGAGATCATGTATCACCCTCCCGGCGACGGTCTCGTTGATGGAGATGAGTTTGAATTTCTCGAACTGCAAAACACCGGCCTGGCCTCACTTGACCTGGGCGGACTGTCGTTCTCCGGCATCACCTACACCTTTCCCACCGGGATCACCCTCCCACCGGGAGCCTTCCACGTCCTTGTCCGCAACCCCGGCATGTTCGCCAGCCGCTATCCCGCGGCGGCCTACCAGGGGGTTTACTCCGGCAAACTGGACAACGGCGGGGAAACCATCGGCCTGTTGCGCGGCACGGAAACCGTCTGGTCCTTCTCCTACGGAGATTCCGGCGACTGGCCCAGCCAGGCGGACAGCGGCGGCTTCTCCCTCCAGCGTCCCGTTGCGGCCGCACCCGGTTACGCCGCCGCCACCTGGACCGCCGCCGCGCCTTCGCCCGGGGCCGCGCTGGCCCTGGCCGACACCGATGGCAACGGCCTGCCCGACTACTTCGAGGCCCTCCACGGCATCACCGATCCCGGCGCCGATGACGACGGCGACGGCGCCCCCAACCTCGCCGAATACCTCGCCGGGACCAACCCGCGCGATCCGGCCAGCGTCTTCAAACTGCTCTTCTCCAGCGAATTGTCCGGACTCCGCCTTGACTTCACCGCCCTGGCCGCGCGCTCCTATTCCGTGCAGGCCAGCGATGATCTCGCCACCTGGCAAAAGCTCCTCGACCTCCCCGCCTCCGATGTCACCCGCACCGAAACCATCCCGCTCTCCGTCGCCTCCATGAAAAGTTTCTTCCGGATCGTCACCCCGGCCGTCGCGGGCGCGGCCTTCCTCGCCCCCTCCGCTGACGGGGCGCCCGTCACCCTCGACCCTCTCTTTTCCGAAAACGTTGTCCTTCAACGGGAAACTCCGCTTCCGATCTGGGGCACCGCCTCGCCCCACCACGAGATCACCGTCACCTTCGGCAACGACTCCGCCGCCACCGTGGCCGGCGCCGACGGACGCTGGCAGGTGAAACTCCCCGCCAAACAGGCCAGCTCGACCCCGCGCACCCTCTCCGTCCGGGACCAAGGCTCCCCCGCCGCCTCCGTCAATGGCGTCCTGGTCGGCGACGTCTGGCTCTGCGCCGGCCAGTCCAACATGGAGTTCCGCGCCGACCAGGAGGCCACCTGGGCCTCCGAGCAGGCCGTGGCCGCCCTGCCGGAAGTTCGCTTCCGAAACATGGGCTACGCCGGCCAGGGCTACTTCGCCACCGCCTACCCGTTGAACCTCGTCCAGCGTCAGACTGCGGCGGACTTCTACAATGCCGCCACCTGGCAGCCGGCGTCCGCCGCCAGCGCCGCACCGTTCAGCGCCGTCGGCTACTTCTTCGCCAAGGAGATGCGCAACGCCCTGGGCGTCCCCGTCGGCATGATCAACTGCTCCGTCGGCGGCAGTCCGGCCGAGGCCTGGACGCGCCGTGCCGCCCTCGCCGCGAGCCCCGCCACTTCCGCCATGGCCACCCCCGGCTGGACCTCCAACAACACCGCCCTCGAACCCTGGTGCAACGGCCGTGCCCTCGTCCAGCTCGGCTCCAATGTGGGAGTCGCCCCGTCCGATGACCTCGGCCCCAACCACTCGTTCAAGCCGTCCTTCCTCTGGGATGCCGGTCCGGCCCGCATCCTCCCCTTCGCCATCAGGGGCGTCCTCTGGTATCAGGGCGAAAGCAACGCGCTCTCCCACCTCGGCGAGTCCGGCGTGACCAACCCGCGCTGGCGCGTGGACCAGCACGAGCCGCTCTTCCCGTTGATGGTCAAGGACTGGCGCAAACAGTGGGGCCAGGGCGACTTCCCCTTCCTCGTCTGCCAGCTCAGCAGCATAAGCGAGACCAGCTACGCCTCCGACTTCTGGCCCGACTTCCGCGACCAGCAGCGCCGCTCCCTTTCGCTTCTGCCCAACCTCGGCCTGGCCGTCACCAGCGACATCGGCAACAGCTCGAACGTCCACCCGACCAACAAGCGCGATGTCGGCAAACGCCTCGCCCACTGGGCGCGAAAGTATGTCCATGGCGACGCCTCCGCCCTTCCCTGTCCGCTGGCCTCCGACGCAAAACGCTCGGGCGCAACGGTTACCGTCACCTTCAACGATGCCGGCGCCGCCCTCTCGACCTCCAACGCGGCCGCCCCCGCCTCCTTCGAACTGGCCGGAGCCGACGGTGTTTTCTACGCCGCCACGGCGGTGATTTCGGGCGCGACGGTTTCCGTTTCCAGTGTCAACGTCCCCGCTCCCGTGAAGGTCCGCTACGCCTGGCAGCCCTACGCCGCCGGCAATCTGGTCAACGCTGCGGGCTTCCCCGCCAGCACCTTCCAACTCACTGTCACCCCATGACCCCGGCCCGCCCCACCTCTCCTTTTCTCCCCTTCTTCTCCTCTCTTCTTCTGCCTTTCCTCATGCTCACCGCCTGCACCCGCACGTCCCTCGTCTGGCGACAACTCCCGCCGCTGCCCGATCCGCTTGGGGTCGCCGCCCCTTTCTCTGGTGTGACCGAAGGTTCCCTTCTCGTCGCCGGCGGAGCCAACTTCCCCGGCAAGATGCCTTGGGAGGGCGGCCGCAAGGTCTGGCACGACAGCGTCTGGCTTCTGGAAAAGCCGGGGGCGGCGTGGAAGTCGGTCGGGCATCTCCCGCGTCCGCTTGGTTACGGTCTTTCCGTTTCCTACCGGGGCGGCGTCATCTGTGTCGGCGGCAGCGACATCGGGCGGCACTACGCCGATGTTTTCCGTCTGACCTGGTCTGACGGAAAACTGCTGACCGAGCCCCTGCCGCCGCTTCCGCTTCCACTTTCCGGCATGAGCGGCGCCCTGGTGGACAGCGTGCTCTACGTCGCCTGCGGCTCGGACGCCCCCGGTGAGAAGACCGCCACCAACCGCGCCTTCGCCCTCGACCTTTCCGCCTCCCAGCCCGCCTGGAAAGAGCTTCCTCCGCTGCCCGGCGCGGCCCGCCTTCTCGCCGCCGGCGCGGCCCACGGTAACACCTTCTTCGTCCTGGGCGGCACCGCCCTGGAGCATGCCGCCGATGGCTCGGTGAAACGCTCCTACCTCCGCGAGGCCTGGTCCTACCGGCCGTCGGAGGGCTGGCAGCGCCGCGCCGACCTTCCCAAACCCAGTGTGGCCGCGCCTTCCCCGGCTCCGGTCGTTTCCGGAAAAATCCTGCTCATCGCGGGCGACGACGGCTCACGCGTCGGGTTTCAACCCGTCACCGCCCACCCGGGTTTTCCCGCCCAGATCCTGGCCTACGATCCGTTCCTCGACACCTGGTCCGCCGCCGGCGAAACACCCGCGCCCCGCGCCACCGTTCCCTGTGTGGAATGGGACGGCTCTTACATCGTCCCCAGCGGCGAGGTCCGCCCCGGAGTCCGCTCGCCCGAGGTCTGGTCCGTCTCCGCCCCCTGAGCCACCCCGTTCAGCTCTGCCCCCGTTTCCCGCCCCTGCATCCCCTGCCTTTCCCAATTTTTAATCTTTAATTCCTCTCTTCCGTGTCCCCCTCCCCAGCAGCTCCCCCCCTCTCCCGCGCCGCCTGGCTGGCCGTGGGTCTGCTGCTGCCCGTCGCCCTGCTCAACTACCTCGACCGGCAGATTTTTTCGACGATGAAAAAATCCATCATCGCCGATGTCGCGGACATTGGGACGGACGCGAGGTTTGGGGAGCTGATGGCGGTTTTTCTGCTGGTTTACGGCCTGTGCAGCCCGCTCGGCGGTTTTGTGGCGGACCGGTTCAGCCGCCGCTGGGTCATCATCGGAAGCCTCTCTGTCTGGTCCGCCATCACCTGGCTGACGGGCCACGCCGAGTCCTTTGACCAACTCTGGTGGGCCCGCGCCCTGATGGGGGTGAGCGAGGCGTTTTACATCCCGGCGGGATTGGCCCTCATTGCCGACTTCCACAGCGGCGGCACCCGTTCCCGCGCGGTCGGCCTTCACCAGGCCGGCATCTACCTGGGCATCATTCTGGGCGGTTTCGGCGGCTACATCGCCGACTCCGGCCACGGGTGGAGGGCGGGTTTCCATTGGTTCGGACTGGCGGGAATCCTCTATGCGGTCGTGCTGTTTTTCTTTTTGCAAAACGCCCCTCGCGCGGCGGCTTCCGACCCAGTCGGAAACAAGGTCGGTGTCCTCTCCGCCCTGCGCGGGTTGCTGGGCGTGGGCTCGTTTCTCCTGTTGGTGCTCTACTTCACCTTGCCGGCCATGCCGGGCTGGGTGGTCAAAAGTTGGATGCCGTCGCTCCTGGCCGAAACCTTCAAGCTCGGGCAGGGCGAGGCCGGCATCTCGGCAACCCTGTGGGTGACCTTGGCCTCCCTTGCCGGCGTGCTTCTGGGCGGGATGCTTGCCGATCTCCTGATGCGGAAATCGTTGAAGGGCCACATTTTCGTGAGCGCCTTCGGGATGTGTCTGTGCGTTCCCGCCCTCTTCGGCATCGGTTACGCCCCCAGCCTGGAAGTGGCCATCGCCTTTCTCATTCTCTTCGGTCTGGGCTGGGGGTTCTTCGACACCAACAACATGCCCATCCTCTGCCAGATCGTGCCGGCGCGTTTCCGGGCCACCGGTTACGGACTGATGAACCTGGTGAGCATCACCGTCGGCGGCCTGGCGGTGAAAAAAGTCGGGGAGATGCGGGATGCCGGTGCCCAGCCCGCGCTGATCTTCAGCATCTGCGCCATGGCCGCGATCGTGGCCGTCATCCTCGTGCTCATGATCAAGCCGAAAGAGTCCGCCGCCTCGTCCAATTTTTAATCTTTAATCCTTAATTTCTAATTACCTATGCCCGCTTCCACCAAGCTCACCGGCCTCACCGCCGCCACCCACACTCCTTTCCACGCCGACGGCTCGCTTCACCTGGCAGTCGTTGAGAAACAGGCCGCCCACCTTCTCTACCATGGCGTGAACACCGTCTTCATCGGCGGCAGCACCGGGGAGAGCAGCTCGCTGACCGTCGAGGAGCGCCTCTCCCTCGGCCAGCGCTGGGCCGAAGTGGCCAAGGGAACGCCCATCCGTGTCGTCACCCACGTGGGGGCCAACTGCCTGGCCGATTGCCGCGCCCTCGCCGCCCAGGCCGAAAAACTCGGCTCGCATTCCATCTCCGCCCTGGCCCCGAGTTACTTCAAACCGCGTTCGCTCGATGTCCTCATCGCCTGCTGCGCCGAGGTGGCCGCCGCCGCGCCCAACACGCCCTTCTACTTCTACGATATCCCCGCCCTCACCGGCGTGAACTTCTCCATGCCGGACTTCCTCGCCCAGGCGAAGGACCGCATCCCGAACCTCGTCGGCCTGAAGTTCACCAACCCCGATCTCATGTCCTACCAGCTCTGCCTCCGGGCCGACGGCGGACGCTGGGACCTGCCCTTCGGCGTGGACGAACACATGCTCGGAGCCCTTGCCATGGGTGCGACCGGCGCCGTTGGCAGCGGCTTCAACTTCGCCGCGCCGATCTACCTGCGCATGATCGCGGCCTTCCAGCGTGGCGACCTCGCCACCGCCCGAGAGGAGCAGTTCCGCGGTGTCCGCCTCATCCAGCTTTTCGCCGGCCTCGGCTACATGGCCGCCGCCAAGGCCGCCATGGGTTTCCTCGGCGTGGATGTCGGCCCCGCCCGCCTCCCCAACGCCAACCTGTCCTCCGCGCAGATGTCTAAGCTGCGCAACGATTTGGAGACGATGGGCTTTTTTGAGTGGGTTGCTTAAAATCCCCAAATCCCAAGCACCAAGCCCCAAAGAATCACCAAACTCCCAAAGTCTTCTGCCTGTCCCTGTGAAGATGAAGCTTCTTTGGGTATTGGTGATCGGGGCTTGGGGTTTCCTTCCTCACATGCGCCACCCCTTCCTCACCGCCCCGCTCGCCGCGTTCGCCCTCCTCACCGCCGGATGCCTCCTCGCCCAGACTCCAAAGGCCGAGCCCGTCTTCCGCACCACCGTCCGCCAGCAGCGCGACGAGGGCGTCCACACCTACCGGATTCCCGGTCTTGCCACCACGCCCAAGGGCACCCTCATCGCCGTCTTCGACATCCGCCACGACAGCTCCGCCGACCTGCCAGGCGACATTGACGTGGGTCTGATGCGCAGCACCGACAACGGCGAGACCTGGAGCCCGATGAAGGCCATCATGGATTTCGACAAATCCATTCCCGGCTCGCGCGGCAACGGGGTGGGCGATCCCGCCGTCCTTGTGGACCAGAAGACCGGCCGCATCCTCGTCGCCGCCCTTCACTCCTTCGGCAGCCGCGCCTGGAATGGCAGCGGCCCCGGCATGGACGAAAAGGAAACCGGCCAGTTTGCCATCTGCCACAGCGACGACGACGGCCTCACCTGGTCCCAACCCCTCAGCATCAACCCCCAGATCAAGGACCCGGCCTGGCATCTCGTCTTCAACGGCCCGGGCTCGGGCGTCCAGCTCCGCGACGGCACCCTTGTCTTCGCCGCCCAATTCAAGGACGCCGCCAAACAGCCCCACTCCTGCTTCGTGGCCAGCTCCGACGGCGGAAACACCTGGAAAATCTCCCCCGCCGCCATCCCCGGGAAACCGCCCACCAGCGAGGCGCAGATCGTCGAACTCTCCGACGGTTCACTCCTCCTCTCCATGCGCGACGAGTCCCGTTCCGGCAAACGCGCCTGGGCCAAATGGACCTGGAAGGACACCCTCCTGAACGGCCAGTGGTCCCCCCACTGGTCCGATGTCACCGACCCCACCTGCATGGCCAGCATCATCCGCCACCCCTCCGGGAAACTCGTCTTCTCCAACCCGAACCACCCTTCGAAACGCGTCGGCCTCACCATCCGCACCAGTGATGACGACGGCAAAACCTGGAGCCCGGGCAAACTCCTCGACCCCGGCACCTCCATGTATTCCAGCCTCACCGTCCTCAAGGACGGCCGCCTCGGCCTCCTTTACGAATCCGGCAACGTCTCCGGCCTCGTCTTCGCAAGGTTCCCGCTGGCATGGGCCGTTTCAGCGGAGCGCTGAAACGGAAACCCCAAATCCCAAGCCCCCATACCCAAGGAATCCCCAAGC
>JANOBW010000507.1:0-23233 GCA_031411855.1 Opitutia bacterium | reverse complement strand
GTCAGAGGGAGGACAGACCGAGTCAGCGACAGCCCGGGTTGAGTCAGGCAGAGGACAGAGCGGGGCAGAGGCAGGACAGATTGAGTTGGGACGTTACTGGGTTGAGTCAGTGAGGGGACAGATGGAGTCAGCAGCCGCCCGGATTGAGTCAATGACGTTGGGATTAGTTAAAAGTGCTTACTTGTCTTGGGTTGTTTGAACGTCAGGCGGGGATCGCGGGGGTCGGGCGGGTGGAGGTTACCTGGTTGCCGGTGCTGAGCCCGGCGTTCCCGGGGCGTGGGCTGAGCGGGGCCGGAGTTTTCAAAAAAAAAGTCAAAGTAAAACATGTTACATGTAAAGAATTTCATTTGATTTGCGGAGGGAGTAACGAAAGTTCGTTGGTTTTGGCCCTCAGGTTAACCAAGACCTGTTCTCTACCCAAACACACCATGAATGATCGTGATCAACGACGCTACGAACGCATCCTGCGTGTCCAGACCTTCGGGTCGGAATACGCCGGTGATTTTGCCCCCGGGGGCAAAGCCGCCGCCCACTTCGCCCACCTGGGGCGGCTGGTCGGGCAGATTGACGCGGCCAAGGCCGCCCAAAACCCGGCCCTGACGACCAAGGAAACCCTCCTCGACGCCCTCCACGAGGACCTCCTCAACGTCTCCCGCACCGCCCAGGCCATCGCCCTGGTGGAACCGGGGTTTGCCGTGGGTTATGTGCTGCCGAGCTACCCGACGGAGGCTTCCCACCTGACCCATGCGGACACGGTGCTGAACCGTTTGGAGGACAGGCCGGGCGACAGCCCCGAAGCTCTGGCGGTGAAGGCCTCACTGCGCGAGCGGTTTACCTCCTACGAGATGCCGGACGATTTCGTGGCCGACCTGCGGGCCGATCTGGATGAGCTCCGCCAGGCCAACGCCCGGAACCGGGGAGAAACCCAGGGCGGGGTGGAAAACACCGCCACCATCGGGCTGCTGATGAGCCAGGGCTCGGCCGCGATCCAGCATCTGGACGCGCTCATGCGCAACGAGTTCGCCCGCCAGCCGGAACGCCTCCGGGTGTGGGATAGCGCCAGCCGCCTGGAGCGCGCCCCGAAACACAGGAAGGAAGAGAAGGTCGTCCCCGTCGCGGCCAGCGCCTGAGTCAGAGATCCGAGGCAGAAACCAGACCCGCCTCCCGCCACAGCCCTCCGGTTTACCCCGGGGGGCTTTTTTTGCGGGGGAGGGCGAGGCAATCGCGCTGCGCGCGAAATCCCCAAGTTCCAATACCCAAGCACCAAGGGGCGAGGCAAAGGATGAAGGTTGAAGGATGAAGCCGAGGCAATCGCGCTGCGCGCGAAATCCCCAAGTTCCAATACCCAAGAACCAAGGCATTTTTTAACCGCAGATAACCGCAGATGGGCGCAGACAGGAAGTTGTGGTTTGAGGATTGGGGCTTGGTTATTCTCTGGGGCTTGGGGCTTGGGATTTGGGGATTTCAACGCCTGTTCGTGGCGTTGTCGCGCTGCGCGCGATTCGGGCGCAAAAAATCCGGCGGGGTGGGCCGCCGGATTTCGAGAATGTGAACGCTTGGACCTGGCTTACTTCGTCTGCGAATAATCGGTGGGGTTGAGGAAGACGGATTTCACCCCGGCCTGGCCGCCTTCGGTGAGGGAGCCGCCGGCCTTTTCCTCGGATTCGGCCTTGGCCTTGACCCAGACGGGGTCGGCGCGGAAGGCGTCGAAGCTGGCGGTGGCGGCGGCCTTGTCCTTGTGGGCCAGGAGGTAAACGAGGGTGATGTCGGCGCCGGGCTGGCCGGGGGTGAGGGTCCAGTAGGCGAAGTTGGTCATGCCGTGTTTGGCAAAGAGCTTGGTGGTGTGGTCGCGGAAGCGGGATTTGAGGGCTTCGAGGCGTCCGGCCGAGGCGGTGTAGGTGCGGAGCTCGAAGGTGCGGTTTTGCTTGCCGGCCGAGGGGGCGATGGCGGGGGAGAAGTCGGTGGCGGCGAGGAAGAGGGACTCGGACTTGGCGACGAGGGTGCCGTTGATTTCGGAGGCCTTCTTGGCGGCGACCCATTCCGGATCGTTGACGAAGTTTTTCCAGGAGGTCTCGCGGGCTTCGCGGCTGGGGTAGGCGAGGACGTAGATGAGTTTGTTCTCGGGGTTTTCCTGGGGCACCCAGTAGCCGAGGTTGGTCATGCCATGTTTCTCGAAGAGCTTCATGGTGTGGTCGCGGAAGCGGGCGTGGAGGGCGTCGAGTTTGCCGGTGGCGGCGTAGTAGGTCCGCATTTCAAAGCAGCGGGAGTCGGGCTCTTTGGGGGCCTGGCCGCAGCAGGCGTCGTGGCTGGCGCATCCGGAGAGGATGGCGCCGAGGAGGGCGAGAAGAAGGAAGCGCATGATGGATTTTAGATTTCAGATTTCAGATTTCAAATTTCAGATGGGAAAGGCAGTGTGAGGCAGAGAGGCAGAGTGATGAGTTGTTCGTGATGAGTGATGAGTTCGAGGCAGGACGAGGCAGCGAGTTGAATTTTAGGCAGGAAGAGGACCTAGGTTCGGCCTGCTTGCTCCGTTGATTTTAAGTAACGAATCACGAAGGGCACATGACGAAAGGGGGCGGTTCGGTCCTTGGTGATTGGATTTTGGATATTCTTTGGGGGGTTGGTGCTTGGGGCTTGGAGGTTTCGGCCGCAGGCCGATGTCAGGCCGACTGCCGCACCTCGACGGTGGCGAGGCTGAGTTTCCGGTAAAGGCGTTTGAGGCGGAGGAGGGGCCACCAGCGGTAGAGGTAGATGTCAATGGGGTGCCACATGGCGACCCAGCCGCCGATGGTGAGGCCTTCGGCGACGATGGCGGCGCCCGGCTCCTGGCTGGAGAGGGCGAATTTGGCGAGCAGGCTGCAACCGGCGAGGAAGAGAAGGCCGATGATGAGGCTGGAACGGCCGTCGCGCAGGAGTTGTTTGAGTTCCCGGAGGGTCATGTCCGACTGGTAGCCGAAGTAATGCCGGAACGATTCGGCGAGGCGGGCCTGGGTCTCATGCAGATTGGGCAGGGGCCTGGCGCAGTGGACGATGATGCGGAAGGGGGAGCGGTGGTGGGCCTCGTGGGCCCAGCTGAGGATGAACTGCTCGGCGTCGTGGTCGAGGTCGCGCTCATGAAAGGGCGAGGGATCCATCGAGTTGAAGAGCTGGTGGATGTCTCCCACTTTGACCTCGATGATGTGGGGCGGGCCGGTGAGCGGGGAGGTCATGGAGGTGAAGGCGGGGACCGCGTTCCAGCGGGGGCTTCAGGCCGGCCCTGGGTTGCCGTTTCCCTCATTTGCCGGCCGGCACGGAGGGGGCTTGGGCCCGTTTCCGAAGCTCCTCCTCGTCGGCCTTTTGGAGGGCCGTGTCGGCCATGGCGTTGAGCTGTTCCGAGGTCTGGAAATCGTCCACAAAAAGCCGGTAGTCGGCCTCAAGTTTTTTGACATCGCGGGAGAGGAAGGCCTCCAGGGTGCGGCCGAGGGAGATAAGGGGGTTTTGGTATAGGGGATTGACGCGCATGATCTCGAACTTGAGGGCGCGGATGCGGGCGAGGACGAGCAGGTCGGTGGCGGGGGTGCGTTTGGCGTTCCAGAGGTCCACGAGGTTGATCTGAAGGTCGCCATTGCCGTCGTTGACATCGAAGAGGGTGGCCCGGATCACGACATCGCGGGACTCTTCGGCTTCCATGATGGCGCGTTCGGGGCGGGCGGAGACGGAGCCGAAGCCGACGGCCCACCAGAGCTCCAGATCGGCCTCGGAGGAGATGTCGTCCGGTTTGAGGCGGGAAAGCTGGTAGAGGGGCTGGTCGGTGGCGGTGAGGGCGAGGAGTTTCTCGCGGGCGGCGGCGGGGCGGCCGGACTCGGCTTTGATCCATTGGAGCAGCCAGTAGGATTGGGCGGCGAAGCGGGCGGATTCAGCGGCGGGAGGAGGCTCCGGGGAAAGCAGGCGGGAGAGGGGAAGGGGAAGGCTTCCGGCGTCGCGGCGGAGGCGGCTTTCGTTGAACTGGTCGTCCACCTTGCGGGCGTTTTCCGCCAGGGCCCACTCCAGCCACCGGGGGAGAAGCCGGGCGGCCTCGGCTCCCTGGGTTTTGTAGAGCCAGCGGGAGAGGGCGGCGCGGGTGACGGAGCGCCAGCTGTCGGCCTCGGGTGTGTTTTTGTCCCAGGCGATGACGGCGTTGACCCGGTCGGAGTCGCGCTCGCGTTCGGTCCAGTAGCCGGATTTTCCCGGGGTCCGGCCTTCGGAGACGAGGACATAGGAACGCGGGGAGGCCCAGTCGCCCCCCATCTCCAATTCGTTGCGGAGGGTGAACTCCACGGCGGAGGCGGTGCGCTGGAGGAAGCTGGCGGCGGGGCCGTCCGGAGCCACGATGGTGAACCAATCGGAATCCCCGCTGCGGACGCCGGGAAGGACGATGAGGGGGGCGGGGCCCTGTTCGGGACCGGGGATGGTGGCGCCGGCCGGGACGGTTTCCGCAAACTGCGCGCGTGCCCCGGGGGCGGCCAGGGCGAGAAGGAGGGCGGCGGGAAGGCGGAAACGTGGCGGGAGCATGGGAGGCGGGGGTCAGCGGAGCGACTGGGCGGCACGGAGTTGTTCGACGATTCCGGGCCAGAGGGCGAGCAGGCTTTTTTCGGCGGCGGAACCGGCGGGGGCATCAAGGCTCACCTCGACCCACCAGACCCGCCGGTCGGCGGGAGCGCGGGCGAGCAGGAACCAGCCGAGCCAGCTGGAAAGCGGGTGCTGATGGGCGGAAACACGCTGGCCGTAGGCTTCGGAGGTGACGAGGGAAGGGCCGTCGAAAGGGATCAGGCCCGCCAGATGGACACGATTGTTCCAGGTGTAGGCGAGGACTTCTCCGGCCGGGGTGGAGCGGGGTATGGCGGTGGAATAGGCGGATTTGAGCTCACGTTTCTCATTCACGACGGCCACATGGTCCAGGCCGCCGATCAGGCCCTGGATGGAACGGAGTTCGACGGTGATTTTTTTGCCACCGCTGTCGTAGGTGTAGGTGACGGGGTCGGATACGCGCTCGAACCGGGTGTGCAGGGTTTCCTCCTCCAGCTTGTCCTTGCCGACGGTGCGGGCCGTCTGGGTGGCGTCGGCCAGTCTCAACGTTTCCGGCAGGACGGGGGAGGGTTGTTCCCGGCGGGCGTAATCCACCCAAAGGAAGGCGGTAATGGCGGCGGCGGTGGCCAGGATGCCGGTGATGCGGGGAACGAGGAGGCGGCTGGCGGGCGTTTCGGCCGGGGACTCCGCCGGTCCGCCCCGCAGCCAGGCCTCGGCGGAACCATCCGAAATGCGGTCCAGATGCCGTTGCTGGAGCAGGCCGAAAAGCACGACACTCCCGGTGGTGAAAATCCCCGCGCCGACGGTCCCGTGCCAGTATGCGAAACTCTCCGGGTTGTCGGAAACCACACTCAGCCAGGTGACCCGGATGAAACCGACGGCATGGCCGATCAGGACGGCCTGCGCCATCGTCCAGAGGCGGCGTTTCCAACTCATGGGGATGAGCAGGCAGATGAGGAGGGCGATGGTGCCAAGGACGGAAACGAGGGGGACGCCGGTGCATCCGGCAAAAATCTCCACGGCGCTTTTCACCCCGTCCTTGTCCAGGGTGAGCACGACTCCCCGGGAGCGCACCACGGTGTAGGTGGAAAAGAGGTGCAGCAGGTTTTCGGCGACCCAGGCGCTGAGTTTGGAAAAATGGAAAACGTTTTCGATCCATTCCTCAAATTTGTCCCAATTGAGAACGACCAAAAAGACGCAGACCGCCTCGCGCCAGAAACGCCCCCATTCCTTCCAGGCGGCGGTCATCATGAGCAGGCCGGCGAAGGCGGGAACGGACCAGAACATGGGCCAGATGGTGTCCTCCCAGAGCGAGATGCCATGGCGGACCACGCAGAACGAGACGATGGCCCCGCCCAGAAGGGACAGGGCGGGGTGGGGGGCGGCCGGACGGCGCCCGCGTTTGGCCCAGGCGGCGGCGATCAGGGCCAGCCAGCAGATGAGATAGACGGCGCGGCGGTTGACGTGGAGGTTGCGCTCCATGCCGGCGATGCGGTTGCCGGAATCAAAATACTGGATGGCCGCGAGGCCGATGGCGGTGAGGAGAAACCAAAAGCCGGCGTCGGTCAGGCGGGCGCGAAGGGTGGGACTCATGTGGTGGGAAAGACGGGGGCGGTGCGTGTCAGCGGGCAAGTCAGCAAATGTCGGGGACGGAGGGAAACTCATTCTGCCGGGAGAACCTCATTCGGCCATCAGCCGGATCCAGCCGGACCGGGCCCAGACGGCGAAGGCCATGGTGGCGGCGGCCAGAGCCCCGAAGAAACGCGCGAGGGCCGAAAAGAGGAGATCGGCATGGACGGAATCGAGTTTGGCCTGGTTGCGGGCGTCGAGAGCCACCTCATGGTCGTCAATCAGGGCCTTTAACTTTTCCCGCAGGGGACGGGGGGCCTCGGGCAGGGTTTCATCGGCGGGAATCTCCACCCCGCGCAGCTCGACCATGCGGCGCATCTCGGCCGGGCTGGAGGCGTCGTTGAGGAGGGTGCGGAGCTGCCGGAAGTTTTCGGAACGAAGGTTGGTTTCGACGCCGTGGTCCTCCGTCTGTTTCTGGTAAACCTGGGCGGTGCCGAAGGCCACGGCGGCGGCCAGAGCCAGGAGCATGAGCCCCCAGCCGAAGACGGCCCAGGTCATGAGGGAGAGCCAGCGCTGGCGTTTTTTGGTGATGACCTCCCCGAGGTCCTGCAACAGGAGGACGGTGCCCAGGACCGGCTGCCAGATGGCCACCGTGAGCGCGCCCGTGGCGGTCAGCCAGGTCAGCGGGGCGTTTCTTTCCCAGATGATGGCGGAATGGCCGAGGGAAAAGCCCGCGCAGAGCCAGAGGGTGAGTCCGCCCAGCTTTTTCAACTGGAGGAAACTCTCCCGGGCGGGTGGAGAAACCATGACCTCGTCCGGGGTGAACTGACGGGGAGCGAAGGGCTCGGGGGAAGACATGGGGTGATGTATGAAGGCCACCGCGCCAAGGCCAAGGCTGAACTCCGGTTTTCCGTCCGCCGCGCGGCTTGCCTCGGACCGGTCGTTGTGGAGGTTGCCGTCATGACTGTCGCCGAACGCCTGGCCCAACATCTTGACCGCCTTCCGCAGGTTGACCCCACCGCCTTTGTCCATCCCCGGGCCACGGTCATGGGCGATGTCGCACTGGGACCGCAGGCCAGTGTCTGGCCGGGGGCCGTCCTCCGGGGCGACATCAACTCCATCCGGGTCGGTTCGCAGTCCAACATCCAGGACGGGGCGGTCGTCCATGTATCCGACCGATTCGGAGTCACAGTGGGCGAACGGGTTACGATAGGTCATCTCGCCATGGTCCACGCCTGCGAGATCGGTGACGAGTGTCTCATCGGCATGCACAGCACGATTCTGGACGGCGCGGTCATCGGGGCGCGCAGCATCATCGGGGCCGGGGCGTTGGTGCCGCCGGGCCTGAGGGTCCCGCCCGGCTCGCTGGTGGTGGGGGTGCCGGGCAAGGTGGTGCGGACGCTTTCCGAAGCGGAGCAGGCCGAATTGAAAAACTGGGCGCTGAAGTATGTGGAAGTCGCGGCCGGGCATCGGGCGAGGCTGGAGGCGGCGGGAGTGGCAAAGTGAAGGTTTCTTTGGCCCCCGGTGTAACATTCCGCCGTGTTTTCCTCTGTGTCTGATGAACCCACATGAATCCTCCGACACCTGAATCTTACTCGCACCCTTCGACCCACCGGCGACTGCTTCTCTCCCTCGCGGCGCTCCTGGCCGTGGGGACCGGTTTGATCCTGTGGAACCAGGGCCGCCGCCCGGTTCCCCCGATGGTGGCGGCTCCGGCCGAACCCGTCGTCGCATCTCTGCCCAAGGCAAAAGCCGTCCGCCCCCCTTCTTCCATGCCCGATGGGAGGGAAGTTTTGCCTTCAGTTCCGCCGGTTGCCCTCAACGGCATCACGATTGAATCCACCGTTGCCGTTCCGGAAAAACCGATGCCTCCGCCCGTGCTGGTGGGCGCGGGCCATGTCAGCACCACACTCGCTTCGGGCGAAACCATGGTCACCGGGGGTTACCTGACTTCCGAGGGCAAACGGGAGTTTCAGTTGGTCAAAGCCACCCTGATCCCAGGGGAGGGCGGGCCGGCGGTCAAAATGGAGATCAGCGTCCTGGCCCTGGACCAGAAGGCGGTGAGCAAGACAGGCCTGGACTCGCTGCTGACGGACCGTGTGACGACCGAGCAGCACGGCGAGATCTGGTCGGCCGACGAGGCCGCCGGGTTCATGAAGGGGCTGGATTCGGGGGACCGGTTGTCGGCCCCGACGGTCACGACCCTGCCCGGCCGTGAGTTCAGCGTGGAGATCGGCAGGGACACCGGAGAGTCCTTCCGAATGGGCGGCACGGTGGAAATCCTGGCGGATGGAAATCTTGAGGTGAAGTTATCAAACCGCCGCATGGAGGCGGGAAAGTGAAGGGGGAAAGCGATTTGCGCACATCCCTTGGAAACCCGATCCCATGAACACGAATCCTCCCGCCTCCTCTCCCTGCTGTCCCGCCTGCGGCCAGGCCCTGCCGCCCCACGCGCCTCTTGGGCTCTGTCCCGCCTGCCTGCTGGCGACCGCCGCGGTCTCGCAAACCTCCCCGTTCACCCCGCCTCCCCCGGAGGAACTGGCGCCGCAGTTTCCCCAGTTGGAACTGATCGAGCTGCTGGGCCGCGGCGGCATGGGGGCGGTTTACCGGGTCCGGCAAAAGGAGCTCGACCGCCTGGCCGCGCTCAAGGTCCTGCCCGCCGCCCTGGGCGGCGACCCCGCCTTTGCCGAACGTTTCGCCCGCGAGGCCCGCGCCCTGGCCCAGCTCAACCATCCCGGCATCGTCACCCTCTATGAGTTTGGGCGGACCGGTGACGGCATGTTCTTCATCCTGATGGAGTTCGTGGACGGCGTGAACCTGCGCCAGCTGCTCCACGGCGGGCGTGTGAGCTCCCGCGAGGCCCTGGCCATCGTGCCCGAGCTGTGCGACGCCCTCCAATACGCCCACGACCGGGGCATCGTCCACCGCGACATCAAACCGGAAAACATCCTGCTCGACCGCCGGGGCCGGGTGAAGATCGCCGATTTCGGCCTCGCCAAACTGGTGGGCGACAGTGCCGAGAGGGCCGCCGGAAAACCATCGTCCGCCGGGGACGGTCTGACCGCCGCCGGGCAGGTCATGGGGACCCCCAGTTACATGGCGCCGGAACAGACGGCGCGCCCCGGCGACGTGGACCACCGGGCCGACATCTACGCGCTCGGGGTGGTCTTCTACCAGATGCTGACGGGGGAGCTGCCGAAGGAAACGGTCGTGGCCCCGTCGCGCAAGGTGCTGGTGGACGTGCGTTTGGACGAGATCGTCCTCCGCGCCCTGGAGAAGGAACCCTCGCGGCGCTACCAGCAGGCCAGCGAGCTGCGGACGAAGGTGGACTCCGTGGCGCAAGGGCCGGCCCCGGCCCCCGATGTTTCGGCCCCGAAACTTCCGCCGGCGGCGCTGAGGCCTCCGTTTCCCAAACTCGTCTGGCTGGCGTTTTTTCTCGTCGGCCTCCTGGCCTGGCTTTTCCGCCATGCGGATGCGGATGCGAGGCGGTTTCTGGGAGTAGGGGCGCTCGGTGTGGATCTGTTCCTTCTCGCCTGCCTGCTGGCCCGGGCCTGGGCCGGCCGGCGACGTTCGGAAGGAAGGCCGATCCTGTGGTGGCTCCTGGCCGTGCTGAACCTTCCCGTCCTGGTCTTCCTGACCATGGGAGTCTGGTGTGACTGGGGGGAGGAAACCTGGGATGAGGGAGGGGCTCCTGGCCAGGGACCGGCCCCGAAGATGCCTGCGGAGGCGGTTTCCCGCCCGCCGGTGAAGGTTTCGGCCGACACCCAGATCCTGATGGAGTCGCACCTTGCCGAAGTGCCCGACAACTTTGTCCTGAGCGCCAAAACGATGGAACGTTCAAACCTGTCGCAGATTCGCGGAGTGGACCTCCTGGCGGCCCCCAGTGTCACGACCCGGAGCGGGCGGGAGGCGACCATCAGTGTGGGGCGGGAGCTGCCGCGTCCCTCTCCCGGCGGGAATTCCCAGGCGGAGTTTGCCGGGGTGAAAATCCTCGTGGTCCCGAAACTGGCGGCCGGGAAAGTGGAATACCGGCTGGAAGTTGCCATCTCGGAACTGGTTGAACTTCAGCCGTTCCGGATGCAGACCCGGACCCTGGCCGTGGACGGTTCGGCGGTGCCGGGGGAACTGGCCGTGTTTGATCTGGGCTTCACGCCGGGCAAGGACGGCCGGGCGCATCGGCAGGTCGGGGCCATCCGTTTCCTGCTGTTGCAGCCCTCGGGTGAGGAGGTTCCGGGGGTGGAAAAACCGAAGTCAAACCCGTGAGGACTCTCCACCACAAGGCGGCGGTTTGCCCCCGCGTTTCATGAGCACCGCCGGAAGTTTCGCCTGCACGCGCTGGACCCAGGTCCTGGTGGCCGCCGATCCGGCCCATCCCGGCACGCGGGCCGCCTTGGAGGAACTCTGCCGGACCTACCGTCCGCCGCTGCATGCCTACGCCTGCCGGACCGGCCTTTCCCCCTCGGATGCCGACGATGCCGTGCAGGGCTTTTTCGCCCGGCTGCTCCGGCTGGAATCCATCGCCCAGGCCCGCCGGGAACGGGGCCGTTTCCGGGCCTTCCTTCTGGCCTCGCTGAAACATTTCCTGGCGGATGCGCGGGACCGGGAGCGGGCGGCCCGGCGCGGGTCGGGCCGGGTGGTTTCCCTGGAAGTCGAGGAGGCGGCGGTCCGCCGCCTGGCCGCCGATGCGGGGCCATCCCCCGATGCCGCCTTCGACCAGGTCTGGGCGCTGACCCTGCTGCAACAGGTGGGGAAGCGGCTGGAGCAGGATTACCGCGCAGCGGATCAGGCGGAACTCTTTCAGGCCCTTAAGTTTGCGCTCGCGGGGGAAAAGTCCGACCTGCCTTACGCCGAACTGGCCGCCACCCTGGCCATGACGGAACCCGCCCTGCGGGTGGCGGTGCATCGTCTGCGTCAGCGTTACCGCCAGCTTCTTCGTGAGGAAATCGCGCAGACCGTGGAAACGGCGGAGGACATCGAAGACGAACTCCGCCACCTCCGCCGGGCCGTGGCGGGAGGCGGGCGATGAGACGTTGTTGAACTCCGGGGCCGGCGAGAAAATGTCCGGGGCGTGGTCCATGCGAATGGCCCCACACCGAAACAACGGGACCAAGCTGGCCCCGGCCCTTTCCCGTCGCCGGGGTGCGCTCACTCCACCCGGACTCCGGCCAGCCTCGGGTCATCGAGGTCGAGGCGGTAGAGGATCTGGTTGTATTCGTAGCGGGGGGTGGGGTTCTTGTTGCCGGAAAACGTGGTGGTGTAGGTGCCTTCGAAGTGGATGAAACGGCCGCCTCCCTGGTCCATGAAGGCATGGTGGACGGGGTTGTAGAAGGTGTAGGAGTTGTGGGTCACGATGCGGCGGACTTTTTTCCAGGGACCGTTGACGGACTTCGCCTCCCCATACCAGACCTCGCCGAGATAGGAGGGACCGCCGCCCCCTTCCTGGACGGCGATCAGCACCCAGCGTTGCCGGTGGGGGTTCCAACGGACGGTGCCGGTGTGGAGGAGCACGGTGTTGCCGGTTTCCACATCGGCGGGCAGGAGCTGGGCCTCCCCGGGCTTGAGTTTCCCCGCCTTGACCAGGGCCTGCTCAAGTTTGGGTTTCACCGGCGGGGCGGACTTCGTCCAGCGGTAGGAGGGTTTGCCGGTGGCATCGCGGAGGACGGTGGCGGTGGCGGCTTCCTCGCCGGAACCGTCGGCCAGGCAGGTCCAGGCCTCGTAGTTGTTGATGTCTCCCAAGGCTTCGGCCTTGGCCGGCACACGCACGTAGGGGAAGGGGTTGCAGGAGAGAATCCAGCCTTTCTTGCCCTCGTCCACCCGCAGGCTTTGGCCCATGAGATAGCGCCAGGGTTCCTTCTCGGGGAAGGCGGGGCCGCGCTGGAACTCGTCCTTGGCGTCGTCGTAGAAGGCCAGTCCGTGCTCCAGTTGTTCGGTCAGGCCTTTGAGGCGGGCGAAGCGGGTCACCATGCGGTCCTTCCCGGTGGCGTCGGGGACCACGCAGAGGCCGTCAATCCAGACCACGCCCTCCCTGGGCTCAAACGGGCACATCTGTTTGGTGAAGCCGTCCTTGTCCTGCAGGTAGCGGTAGTTGATGCCGTTGAGCGGGTTGAGGTTGCCGGAACCGGCTTTCTCCACGGTCGCGCCGGTGGTGCGGAAGTTTCCCAGCGGATAACTCAGGCGGGAGGTGTCTCCCCAGAACCAGCGGTAGGTGCCCTGGTATTCCACCACCTGGGCCGAATCCTGACCTACGACCTGGGCGTTGAGGAGGGGTTTTCCGATGGGGGAGAGGTGCCCGAGGAGGATGGTGTCGCGGTAAAGGCCGGTCCCGGTCAGGCGGTCCACGCGTTCGGCGATGTTGAGGCGTTTGACGCGGATTTCGGCGGGTGTGGCGGGATCGGTTTTGATCCGCACCCCGCGCATGCCGAAGCCGTCCTTGGCCAGCTCGTAGCCGTGCCCGCTGACTTCGAAAAAGACCGACTGGTGCATCAGCCCGGGTTCGCCAAAGGCCACCTTCCCGGCGTTGTCGGTCACAAAGACGGTGTGGTCCACCGTTTCCAGAAACATGAGGGGCACGCCGCGTCCGGTGGCGTCGTCCACCACGGTGATCTCGGCGAACTCGGCGGCGCCCCAGAGCGGGGTGGCGAGGCAGAGGAGGGCCGGCAGGTTTTTTAAGTTCATGGGGAGTGGGCGAGAAACTGGCGGTGGAACATGACGGCGGCGATGCCGATGCCGATGAAGGCGATGGTGCGGCGGACGGTGACGGGGCGGACCTTCTGGGCGAGCCGGGAGCCGGCGTAGTAGCCGGGCAGGGCCCCGAGGGTGATGAACATCGCGGCCTCCCAGTCCACCAGGCCGCAGATGATGAAATAGACGGCGACCACGATGTTGATAAGCGCGCCGAGGATGGTCTTCACGGCGTTCATCCGGTGGATGTTGTGCAGGCCGGAATAGCCCAGGGTGGCGAGCATGAGGATGCCGATGCCGGCCCCGAAATAGCCGCCGTAGAGGGCGATGAAAAACTGGCAGATGACGGCGGCGCGGGAGGGCCGGTCCGGCTCGGGGGTGTCCTCGGAAACCTTTGTGCCAAAACGGCTTTGGAGGAGAAAGAGGGCGGTGGCGAAGAGGATGAGGAAGGGGACGAGCCCGTCGAACACCTGGGACGGAGTGAGCGTGAGAAGCAGGCCCCCGAGGAAACCGGCCGCGATGCTGACGGGGATGAGCGGTCCGAGCCAGCCGTGGGCCTCGGCCAGGTGTTTCTTGTAGCCCATCAAGCTGCCGAAGATCCCGATCAGGAGGGCGACGGTGCTGGTGGCGTTGGCCCGGATGGAATCGAGGCCGACGGCGAGCAGGGCCGGGAAGGTGAGGATGGTGCCGCCCCCGGCGATGGAGTTGGCCAGTCCGGCACCCGCGCCGGCGGCGATGAGGGCGAGGACTTCCGTGGTCTGCATGTTGTTTTAACTCAGACGGTTGCGGTAGTCCTCATAGCCGAACTCGCGCACGACCCGGAGGCGGTTCTCGGCCCCGCGCCAGATGCAGATGGCGGGGTGGGGCACGCCGTTGAAGGTCGTGGTCTTGACCATGGTGTAGTGGATCATGTCGCCGAAGACGAGGCGGTCTCCGATCTTCAGCGGCTCGTCGAAGGACCAGTCGCCGATCACATCGCCGGCCAGGCAGGTGGGGCCGCCCAGGCGGTAGGTGTGCCGCTTCTCGCCGGCCTCGCCGCCGCCATGGATGTCCGGGCGGTAGGGCATCTCCAGCACGTCGGGCATGTGGCAGGTGGCCGAGACATCGAGGATGGCGATGGGCATGGTGTTGAAGACGATGTCCACGACGGAGGCGACGAGGACGCCGGTGTTGAGCCCCACGGCCTCGCCGGGTTCCAGATAGACCTGGGCGCCATAGGTTTGGGCGAAGTGTTGCAGCACCCGCACGGCCCGGGGGATGTCGTAGTCCGCCCGGGTCAGGTGGTGTCCGCCGCCGAAGTTGAACCACTTGCAGCGGGGCAGCCAGCGGGAGAACTTCTTCTCAAAGGCGAAAGCGGTGCGCTCCAGGGCGTCGGAGTTTTTCTGGCAGAGGGTGTGGAAGTGGAGCCCGTCGAGTCCTTCCCAGTCGGCCTCGGTGGCGGTTTCCAGTTCGGCGGCGAGCATGCCGAGGCGCGAGCAGGGGGCGCAGGGGTTGTAGAGGTCGTGGTCCGTCTCGGAGTGCTCTGGGTTCACGCGCAGGCCGCAGCGGACGGGATGGGTGGCGGTCCTGTTGTGGGCCAGGATGAGGGGTTGGAAGGCGCGCCACTGGTTGAGGGAGTTGAAGCTCAGGTGGTGGGCGATGGGGAGCAGGCCGAGGATCTCGGGCTCCTTGTAAGCCGGGGAGAAGACGTGGACTTCGCCGCCAAACTTCTCGTGGCCCAGCAGCGCCTCGTGCAGGCCGCTGGCGGTCGTGCCGGCGAGGTGTTTCCGCAGGAGGTCAAACGTGCTCCACATGGCGAAGCCCTTGAGGGCGCAGACAATGCGGCAGCCGGACTGGCGCTGCACTTCGGAAAGGACGGCGGCGTTGCGCTCCAGCGCGGCCCAGTCGAGCACGAAGCTGGGCGAAGGGCAGGTGGCGGCGGCCGTGGCCAGATGGGCCGGAAGGAGGGCGGGATTCATGTGGAAACGCCCAATGTTGGCGCGCGGCTGGCAAAGGCAAGGCCGGGCCACGGGTTGCCGCACTTTCGGGCGGAATGGGGCCGGGAGTTTGATTAAGATGCAGCGCTCACCGTCTCCACCCTCACCGGGCGTGCCCTGCCGTCTCCGCCGCGGGAGCCTTCCCTTCGCCGAGCTGTTTGTGGGCCTCCTGGTCCGGCAGGAGCATGAAACAGACGGCCACAATGAGGGTGGGGACGAGTGCGGCCAGGGCCAGTTTCAACGGGGAAACGCCGGGGCCGAAGAAGCGCCCCAGGAGGGCCTGCCCGGCGGGGTTGGGGGCGTTGGCGATGACGGTGAGGCCGCCGCCGGTCACAGCCCCGGCCAGCACGGCGTATTTGAGCGCGGGCGAGAGGTTTTCCACCTGGCTGGCGAGGAAGGTGATGGCGGCGTTGTCGTTGAAGCTGGTCAGGATGGTGGCCCCGGTGAAGAGCGGCCATTCCGTCAGGCTGGAGATGATCGGTCCCAGCCACCAGCCCTGGAGGCCGCCGTGGATGACGAGCCCGCCGAGGAAAAAGCCCACCATGATCGGGCCGCGCAGTTCGACCGGGTTTTGGTGGTGGTTCGTGGCACGGGAAAACGCCAGGAAGAACAGGAAACCGCCGATGAAGAGGGCGGGGTGGTGGGCGAAGGCCACGGTCCAGGCCATGAAGCCGAGGTGGGCCAGCGTGACAAACAGCGGCACGGGGTCCTCGCGCTCGCGCCAGTCGGCCCGGCCGTCGCCGTCCGTGTCGGGAACGGCCCGCCCCATCGCGGCCAGTTCCTTGCGGAAAAAGAGCGCGTAGGCGGCGGCCGACACCAGGATGGCGAGGATGGCCTTGTCGCCATAGTGGACAAACATGTAGGGCGTGCTCAGGGCCCACTTCTGGGCCACCATCAGCACCGGTGGCGCGGCGAAGTTCGTCAGCACCCCACCCACGGAAATGTTCACGAACAGCAGGCCCAGGGTGGCGTAGGCGAAGGCGGGCGAGGGCTTCAGCGGGTAAAACTTCCGGGCCAGCAGCATGGCGGCGATGGTCATGGCCCCGGGCTCGGTGATAAACGAGCCCAGCAGCGGCGCGATGATGAGGATGGAGAGCCACCAGGCGGCGGGGGACTCCCCTCCGAGCCGCGCAAAGAAGCCCAGGCACTTTTCCGCGAAACGCACCACCGGCCGGGTCGAGGCCAGCGCCATGATCACGACGACAAACATCGGCTCGGTGAAGACCACCACGTTGGAGACATATTGGGTGGCGGCCTCGACGCCGTGGAAACCGACCAGCGCGGCGATCAGGACGAGGGCCCAGATGCCAAAGACCGCCTCCACCTCGCCGAGGAAATGCAGGGCCGTGGCCTTGAAACTCACCTCCGAGGCGTGGGGATGGTGCCGGTGGTCGCGCTTCTCCCGTTTCAACCGGGCCCGGTGCTCATGCTCCACATGGTGGGCGTGTTTCGTGATCGGGATGGCCACGAAGGTGTGGAGGATGGCGAGCAGGAAGATGACGCTGGCCACGACGAGAAAGGGCTCCTCCCCGGCCCGGTGCGTGATCCGGTCCCACACCCCGGTGATGCCCTTGGCCTGCTCGGCGGCGGCAAAGCCGTCGGCCTTGTTCATAAACTCCGGCCGGGCCTGCGGATCAGAGGCCCGGGCGGAAAGGTGGCAAAAGAGGAAAAGGCAGAGGACGGTGAGAAAACGCACGATGGAAAACCGATGACGCCTTTCCCCTCCCGCGCAACCCGCCACTTCCCGAAACCCCGGGGAGACGGCCCTTCGTCCCAGGCCGCAAGGTGTCGCGATGGGGCCCGGGTGACCGAGGGGTCATCCCGGGGCAAAAGGCGGGGAACCTGCGCGCGTTCTTCAGTCTCGGATAAGAGCGGTTAACTCCGAAAGTTTAGTCGGAACCTTGCCCCGCCCCCGCTTTACTTCCCTTGTTAGTCTTGGCCTTGTATTACAAGCCGCCCCGCCACCCTCACCGACAGCCTCTTTT
Source organism: Opitutia bacterium (assembly GCA_031411855.1). Lineage (GTDB taxonomy): Bacteria > Verrucomicrobiota > Verrucomicrobiia > Opitutales > JANOBW01 > JANOBW01. The sequence continues at coordinate 6,477 of JANOBW010000507.1, read as the reverse complement.
TTTAACGCATGGAACCCGCCACCCCATCCCAGCCGACCACCTCCCGCCCCTTCTGGTGGATCACCGCCCCCATCGGCCTTGGCCTCTCGGCCGCGGCCCCCTTCACCCATCTGAGTGCCGAGGCCGGCATCCCCGACACGGCCGCATGGATTGGCCGCTTCCACCCCTTTGTGCTGCACTTTCCGATCGTGCTGCTGATTCTGGCCCTGGGCTTCGAACTGGCCCGCCTGCCCCTTTTCCGCCGGGTTCTGCCCCGTCCCGACGCCTCGACCGTCACTTCCGTTTTGGGCTGGGGCGCGGTGGGATGCACAATTGCCGTTATCTGCGGCTGGTTGCTGGGTCAGTCCGGCGGTTATGAGAAGGAGCTTCTCGACCGTCACCAGTGGTCGGGTGCCGCCACCGCCGTGGGGGCCAACCTCACCCTCATCTTCCGCCTTTGCGCGGGCGTCTCCCCGGCCGGTTTGCTCAACGGTTTGGGCAACACCGTGCTGCTTGCCACCTGCGGCATCATGACCTTTGCCGGCCACTACGGAGCCAACCTCACCCACGGGGAAACTTACCTGACCGACCAGGCCCCCAACTTCGTCCGTAAACTCATCGGCCTGAAGCCGAAAAAGGACCCCAACTCCATCGAGATCAAACCGGCCGAACAGCGCCTGCTCTGGGAGGACGTGGCCCAGCCGATTTTTGAGGAGCGCTGCAATTCCTGTCACAACGAGGGCAAGGCCAAGGGCAAACTCCGCCTCGACAGCCTCGCCGCCATCCTCAAGGGCGGGGAAACCGGTCCAGCCATCGAGGTCGGCAAACCCAAGGACAGTCTCATCCTGGAGCGCGTCCACATGCCGCTCGACGAGGAGGAACACATGCCTCCGAAAGGCAAGCCCCAGATGACCGAGGAGGAGATCGCCGCCCTGACCTTCTGGATCGAAAAAGGCGCGCCCGCCGACAGAAAGGCCGGCGATTTCGAGATCCCCGCCAACATCCGCGCCGCCCTCGACTCCCTCCTCAGCCCCGCCCAGCGCAAAGCCCTCGAAGCCAAGGTCAAGGCGGAGGCCGAAGCCCTGGAAAAGACCCTGACCGGCCTGCGGACCAGCCTGCCCGGCCGCCTCGCCACCGTCGCCCCCGGCAAACCCGAGCTGGAGTATTCGCCCGGCATCAAGTTTGCCGATGTGACCGACCTTCAGCTCAAGTCCCTCACCCCCGTGGCCGCCAGTGTCGTGACCCTCGACCTTCAGCAGACCAAGGTGACCGATGCCGGTCTCGTGGCCCTCGCCCCCTTCACCAAGCTCCGCAAACTCCAGTTGCAAAACACCGCGCTGACCGACGCCGCCCTTGTCCCCATCGGCAAGCTGGCCTCGCTGGAAATCCTCAATCTCTACGGCTGCGCCGTGACGGACGCCGGCCTTCAGAACCTCAAGACACTCAAGAACCTGAAGAAGGTTTACCTCTGGCAGTCCAAAGTCACCGAAGAGGGGGCCAAGAAGCTGCGCGAGGCCCTGCCCGGTCTGGAGGTCAATCTGGGCATGAGCGCCTCCGCCAAGGTGGATGAGCCCGCCAAACCCGAGATGCCGGCCAAGCCGGAAACTCCCGCCGCCGCCCCGGCCGCGCCCGCCAAACCCGCCGCCAAAAAGAAGGCCTGAGCCCCAAGCCATGAACCTGTCCCGTCCCGCCGCCCTCATGGGCGCGCTGTCCCTGGCTGTGGTTTCCGTTACCGCGATCGGATGGATTCCCGGTGTCGCCTGGAACAAATCCGCCGCGGAAACCGCCCGGGCCGAGGAAGTCTCCGCCAAGATGGCCACCGCCGCCCTGGCCCTGCCGGACAAGGTCACCTTCAACGCCCATGTGCAGCCTATCCTCTCCGAGTATTGCTACCACTGCCACGGTCCCGATTCCGGTTCCCGCAAGGCCGAGCTGCGGCTGGACCGGGCCGAGTTCGCCTTCAAGAAACTGAAAAACGGGCAGCCCCCGATCATCAAGGGCCAGGGGGCCGCCTCGGAAGTCGTCAAACGCATGCGGCACAAGGACCCCAAGGAGGTCATGCCGCCGCCGGAAGTTCACAAGGAAATGCCAGCGCGGGACATCGCCCTGCTGGAAAAATGGATCAACCAGGGCGCGAATTATGAGGAGCATTGGTCCTTCCTTCCGCCGAAAAAATCCCCGGTCCCGGCGGTCAGAAACACCGCCTGGCCGCGCAATCCGGTGGATTCCTTCCTGCTGGCCCGCCTTGAGAAGGAAGGGCTTTCGCCCGCCGCCGAGGCGGACAAACCGGCCCTCATCCGCCGTGTCACCCTGGACCTCACCGGGCTGCCCCCGACTCCCGCCGAGGTGGACGCCTTTGTGGCCGACACCCGTCCCGACGCCTATGAGAAACTGGTGGATGGCCTCCTGGCCTCAGCCTCCTACGGCGAACAGCAGGCCCGCTACTGGCTCGACGCGGCCCGCTATGCCGACACCCACGGCATCCACATTGACAACTACCGGAGCATCTGGCCCTACCGCGACTGGGTCATCAAGTCCTTCAATTCCAACCAGCCCTTCGACCAGTTCACCGTCGAGCAGCTGGCCGGCGACCTCCTGCCCGACCCAACCCTGGACCAGCAGATCGCAACCGGTTTCCACCGCTGCCTCCCGACGACCGGAGAGGGTGGGGCGATCGCCGACGAATACCTGGCCATCTACGCCAAGGACCGCGTCGAGACCACCGCCCAGGTCTGGCTCGGCCTCACCGCCGGATGCGCCGCCTGCCACGACCACAAGTTCGACCCCGTTTCCCAGAAGGACTTTTATCAGCTGACGGCCTTCTTCCGCAACACACCGATGTCGGCCCTGGACGGGAACAGCGCCGAGCATGCGCCCAACCTCCTGGTCCCTGCCGTGGCCGACCGGCCCCGTTGGGACGAGCTCGCCAAACTCCTGCCCGAGAAGGAGAAGGCGCTCAAGGCCGCCGAGAAGGACGACCAGGACCAGCTCAAGGCCTACTTGTCGAAACTGTCCGCCTCAGGAGTTTCCCTGCCCGACGCCCCGGCCGACACCTCGCTGCACCTGACCGCCTCCGAGGGCAAGGGAGCCACCGTCAACTTCCAGCTTCAGGGTGCCGCTTCCAAGGTGGACCTCAAAGGCAAATACAAATGGGTCATGCACGGTCCCGTCCAGGCCCTGGCCCCTGGCGACAACTTCAACGCCGACCTGGGCGACTTCGCCAACTTTTCCCACACCCAGGCCTTCTCCTACGGCGCCTGGGTCCGCTCCGAAAACCTCACCGGGGCGCTCCTTTCCCGGATGGACGAGGCCAGTGACTACGCCGGGTGGGACTTCTGGTTTGAGAACAACTCCTTCGGCGCCCACCTCATCAACAAGTGGGAGGGCAACGCCATCAAACTTGTTTCGGAAACGAAGGTGCCGGCCAACGAATGGAGCCACGTCATGCTGACCTACGACGGCTCGTCCAAGGCCGCCGGGGTGAGGCTTTATCTCAACGGCGAGCAGGTCCAGGCCAAGGTGGAACGCGACACGCTGACCGGTCCGCTGACGAGCAAAGCCCATGTCCAGCTCGGCCGCCGCACCCCCGGGCAGCCTTTCGTCAACGGGGCCTTTCACGACCTCCGGCTCTACACCCGCGCCGTCCGTCCCGAGGAGGTTTCCACCATCGCCCTCGCTCCGTTCCAGAAGCATCTCAAATCCCTCGCGATAGACAAACTCGGTCCCTCGGTCCAAAGCATCCTGGCCACCCGTTTCAAACAGAACGACGCCTCTTCCGCCGCCCTGCGCCAGGAGGTGGCCAACCTCCAGGCGGAACGCGAGGCCATCAAGAAACGTGGCGTCATCACCCTGGTCATGAAGGAGAAGGGCGAAGAGCCTTCCGCCTACATCCTCAACCGCGGCGACTACTCGCAGAAGAAGGACAAGGTGGGGGCGGATGTTCCCGCCGTCTTCTCGGTCCGCATGGGCAAGGATGATCCCCAAAACCGCCTCGGGCTGGCCCGCTGGCTGGTCAACCCCGGGCATCCGCTGACCGCCCGCGTCACCGTCAACCGCTTCTGGCAGCAGATTTTCGGCACCGGTCTCGTCCCGTCCTCGCAGGATTTCGGTGTCATGGGGGAGCGCCCCACCAACCCCGAGCTCCTGGACTGGCTGGCCGTCGAGTTCCGTGAGTCCGGCTGGGATGTGAAAAAGCTGATGAAACTGCTGGTGACCACCAGCGCCTACCGCCAGTCCGCCGTGGCCACCGCCGCCAAGATTGAAAAGGACGGCACCGACCGCCTCCTTTCCCGCGGACCGCGCCAGCGCATGGACGGCGAGATGATCCGCGACCAGGCCCTCTTTGCAAGCGGTCTGCTGGTGGACAAACAGGGCGGACCCAGCGTCAAACCCTATCAGCCTGATGGCGTCTGGGAATCTGTCGCCATGAAGGAGTCCAACACCCGGAACTACAAACGCGAGTCCGGCGACGCCCTCTACCGCCGCAGCCTTTACACCTTCTGGAAACGCAGCGCCCCGCACCCCGCGCTTGAGGCCTTTGGCACTCCCACCCGGGAAAATTGCACCGTGCGCCGCGAGCGGACCAACACCCCGCTTCAGGCCCTCGTGACCCTCAACGACGTTCAGTTTGTCGAGGCCGCCCGGGTCCTGGCCGAACGGGTCCTGAAAACGCCAGGCGATGATGAGAAACGTTTTGAACTGCTCTTCCGCCTCGTCCTCAGCCGCGGTCCGCGCGCCAACGAACTGCCCATTCTCAGCTCCGCCCTGACCGACTTCCGCGCCCACTACGGGAAAACGGAGGAGGACGCCAAAAAACTCATCGGGGTGGGGGAGAGTGTCCCGGACAAATCCCTCGCGCCGGCCGAGCTCGCCGCCTGGACCCTCCTGGCCAGCAAAACCCTCAATCTGGACGAGGCGCTGAACAAGTGAACTTGTTCAATTAAAGATTAAAAATGAGGCAACTCCACCCAAGTTATTCCTAATTTCCCCATCTTTTCCGCAACATCACCTGCCTCTCCCATTTTTAATTTTTAATCTTTAATTTTTAATTATATCCCCTCCCCCATGGCCTGCGAATCCTACTACCGTTCCCTTTCCCGCCGCGACTTCTTCGGCCAGTCCGCCCGCGGGCTTGGTGTGGCCGCCCTGGCCACGCTCCTCGGCGACAGTCTCCGGGGGGATACCGGCGCGGCCCTGGCCGTCCAGAAGATGCTGCCCCACTTTGCGCCCAAGGCCAAGCGCGTCATCTATCTTTTCATGCTGGGCGCGCCTTCCCAGATTGACCTGCTCGACCATAAACCCGCCCTCGACAAACTCTTCGACACCGATCTGCCCGACTCCATCCGCAAAGGGCAGCGGCTGACAGGAATGACGTCCAATCAGGCCCGTTTCCCCATTGCCCCGAGCAAGTTCAAGTTCTCCCAGCATGGCCAGTCGGGCACCTACTTCAGCGAGTTGCTTCCTTACACGGCCAAAATGGCCGACGACCTCTGTGTCATCAAGACGATGCACACCGAGGCCATCAACCATGAGCCGGCCAACTGTTTCATCAACACCGGCAACATGAACGCCGGCCGGCCCTGCATCGGCTCCTGGCTCTCTTATGGTCTGGGGTCCATGAACGAAAACCTCCCCGCCTTTGTGGTGCTCCACGCCCAGCACTCGAACCCCAACTCCAACGTCCAGGCCATTTCCGCCCGCCTCTGGTCGAGCGGCCCCATTCCCTCCGAACACAGCGGCGTGGCCATCCGCCCCACCGGAGGCGGCATCCAATACCTGGAAGACCCGCCCGGCCTTGATCGCGCCACCCGCCGCCGCATGCTGGACGGCCTGGCCGCCCTCAACCAGCAGGAGGCCGATACCTTTCTTGATCCGGAAACCCGCACCCGCATCGCCCAGTTTGAAATGGCCTTCCGCATGCAGGCCTCCGTTCCCGAGCTGACCGACCTCGCGGGCGAACCCGACTACATCAAGGAGCTCTACGGTCCCGATGTGAGGAAGCCCGGAAGTTTCGCCCATTGCTGCCTCCTGGCCCGCCGCATGGCGGAACGCGGTGTCCGCTTCACCCAGATTTACCACCGCGGTTGGGACCAGCACGGGACCCTTCCGGCCCACCTTTCCTCCCAGTGCATGGATGTGGACCAACCCAGCCACGCGCTGGTCCAGGACCTCAAGGCCCGTGGCATGTTGGACGACACCCTGGTCGTGTGGGGCGGCGAGTTTGGCCGCACCGTTTACAGCCAGGGGAAGCTGACCCGCGACGATTACGGCCGGGACCACCACCCGAAGAACTTCTGCATTTGGATGGCCGGCGGTGGCATCAAGGGCGGGATGTCTTACGGGGAAACCGACGACTTTTCCTACAACATCGTCAAGGACCCGGTCCACCTCCGCGATTTCCATGCCACCATGTTGCACCTCCTCGGCATCAATCATGAACGCATGAGCATTCGCAGCCAGGGACTCGACATGCGCCTGACCGGCGTGGAACCCTGCAAA
>JANOBW010000506.1:0-2804 GCA_031411855.1 Opitutia bacterium | reverse complement strand
AGCGCCTCCTTGAGATGGCAGGAAGCCAGGCCAAAATCCCCGCCGTCGAGTGAATGAATGGACAGCAGCGTCTCACGTTCGCACAAACGGACATGGTTGATGAAGTTCCAGGCGTGCGAAGGGGAAGTCCTGTTCCAATGGATGATGTCCGAATAGGTGGTGAACAGCTGGTGGGAGAGGCTGCTGTCCCTTCATTCACTCGACGGCGGGGATTTTGGCCTGGCTTCCTGCCATCTCAAGGAGGCGCTTTCCCACATCAACCATCTCTTCGGATTGGTTTCCAGCGAAGGCAGGGAGTTGCCGGATCAGGAGGAGGCCGTCACCGTGGAATGCCGCCGCCTGCTTTTTGATTACCGCGAGATTTTGCTTCGTGTGCTGCGTGACAGCCGCACCGAGTTGAGCCGCCGCCGCCATCCCGAGGGATAATTCTCCGGCAAACTTTTCATTAAGATAAGTTTGCCGGATTACGGATTGGCTCATGTTTTTTTTGGTGGTTTATTCGCCACATGCGAAGAGCCTCTCTAGCCCTTTTACTTTTACCCGCGACACTTCCCGGCCAAGTTCCGGTTTCCGGGTTCACCATCAATATTTCCAATAAACGCGACACCCAGGTGGGTTGGTTTCACTGGAAAGTGCCCTCGGACGATGCGGCCTCAAAAATGGCTTGGACGGGTTCCATTCAGACAGCCACACCTGGAACAGTCAGTGCCGCCTATCTCGATGACACCTTGCGGCGTTTGAATTACTTTCGGGCCCAGGCCGGACTTCCGTCCGATCTTACGCTCACCCCCGCTTACTCGGATAAAACCCAATGGCTGGCTGCGGTCATTTCCTCACAAAACGCGAACACACAAAACGCGATCAGTTACACCCCCGCGACCACCTGGCCCACGAACCCCATCATTATGGCCGATGCCGCCGCCCACGGATCACCTGGCTGGGCCCAGGACGCGGCCGCCGTTTCCGATCTTTTGATCGGTGCAAATGGTCCCCAGGCCATTGACACGTGGACCCTGAATCCAGGGTCGGGCAACTATCAGGTGGCCAACCGCCGCCGCCTCCTTACCCCGCGTCTCACCACGGTCGGTTTCGGAGCCGTTCCCGCCTCCAATTACAACGGATCGGATTACCCGCATGTCTCGGCTCTCTGGGATGTCACCGATTACCGGCCGGAGGCTTCCTCCCCCGTCGTGGTGGCCTGGCCCAATGCCGGTTTTGCACCCTGGCCGCTGGTCCCGCGCGACCTCATCGCTCCTTCCGGCGCGCGCTGGTCTCTCTCCTGCGCGGGGGCTGATTTCAGCGCGGCGACCATTCTTTTGGAACGTTTGGAGACCAATGGGTCTTACACGGCGATCACGGTGGTGAGGGAAACTCCGATTGCCGGTTATGGTGATCCGGCCCTGGTCTGGCGGCTCAACATGGCGGGAGCTGTGACCGATTCTCCGCCCGCCTCCGATGTCACTTATCGTGTCACCGTCGCCGGCGTGGCCTTTGGCACGAACCCGGTTCCGGCCGGTTGGACGGCGGGCGGCGGTTCCACCTACGGGGTGGTTTACAACACCACCCTCTTTGACCCCTACACGATCACGGAAACCCTGGCCTTGACCGGCCCCTCGACCGTCACCGGCGGCTCACCTGTCGCCTATACCTTTCCAGCCGTGGCCCAGGCTGATGGTTATCATTGGCGCGCGGGAACACTTTCTTCGGCGACATGGACCGAGGGGGGCGAGGACAGCCCCGTTCCCCTGGTCACCTCATCCATCAGTTCGAAATACACCCTGACCGCCACCGATTTCAAAACCACCGGTTTGAAAGCGTTTCACCTCGCCGTGCCAGCGGGTGTGAATGAACTTCGGGATCAAAGTTTTACCGTCGAGCGGCTTCTGGTTCCCGCCAGCGGGGCCTTCCTGAATTTCCGCCATCGTTTCCGTTTTGTCGGCACGCCCAGCTCCCTGAATGCCGAAATTACCTCCGATGACGGGGCAAGCTGGTCAAACCTATGGAAACGCCTGGGTGATGCGGCCAGCAGCAGTGGCAGTTCGGGCACTCTTGAGACGACCTTCCAGACCGCCGCTGTTGCCATCCCGGCCTCTTACAACGGCAAAACCGTTAAGATTCGGTTCCGATACAACGTGCCTACTTCGGGTTCAAACTATTTTGGCATAACCAACTTGTATGGCGCGTATATTGATGACGTCGGCATGACGGGTGCGACGGAATTCACCCCTGTGTTATCGGGTGACCTAGCCGCCGGAGTCACCAACTTTGGTTTTACCGCTCCCGCCGCACCGGCCGATTTGCAAGTTCAGGTCGCTCCCGTATTCGGAACCACAACCCTGACTCACACAGGGCTGATACCCTTAGTGGTGAGAGATTTAACTCCTTCCCCCACGCCGACTCCGACTCCCACGCCGACACCGTCGCCGACCCCAAGTCCTACGCCCACCCCGACCCCTCGTCCCACGGCTACGCCGACTCCGACGCCATCTCCGACACCATCTCCGACACCGTCGCCAACCCCCACACCTTCACCGACACCGTCGCCGACTCCGAGCCCGACCCCAAGCCCTACGCCCACGCCGTCACCTCGTCCCACGGCTACGCCCACTCCCACGCCAACACCGACTCCGTCGCCGACCCCAAGCCCCACGCCTTCACCCCCACCGTCGCCGACTCCGAGCCCTACGCCCACGCCGTCACCTCGTCCCACGGCAACGCCCACTCCCACGCCATCTACGACGCAGTAGCACACGCCAGGACGCCAGACAGCACCCCCACAGTCGCCGTCACAGTCGCCGAGGCCG
>JANOBW010000505.1:0-6464 GCA_031411855.1 Opitutia bacterium | reverse complement strand
GCTGAATTACCTCTCCGCCGACGGCCGCACCTCGCCCGAAGGCAAGGGCCTCTGGCCGGCCGACCTGCACGTCATCGGCAAGGACATCCTGGTGCCGCCGCACGCCGTTTACTGGCCCATCATGCTCAAGGCTTTGGGACTCGAACCCCCGCGCTGCATCCTGGCCCACGGCATGGGGCGGCACCAGGATGTCCTTGCCGATGACGTGCAGGTCGGCCGGCCAGAGGCCTTTGCCTTCGGGCGAGGTGCGGCCGTCGGCGGAGAGGTAGTTCAGCAGGGCGTCGAACCAGACGTAGGTGACGTAGCCGGGGTTGAAGGGCAGGGGGATGCCCCAGGAGAGGCGCTCGACCGGGCGGGAGATGCAGAGGTCGTTGATCGGCTCCTTGAGGAACTCCAGCACCTGGTTGGCGCGGAACTCGGGGAGGATGAAGCCGGGATTCGAGCGGATGTGCTCGCGGAGCCAGTCCTGGTGGCGGGTGAGTTTGAAGAAGTAGTTGTTCTCCTTCAGCAGGATGACCTCGCCGTAGAGCTCGGGCCAGGAACCGTCGGGGAGCTTGTCCTTCTCCAGGACGAACTGCTCCTGGCGGACGCTGTAAAAGCCTTGGTATTCCGCGAGATAGATGTCGCCCTGGTCGAAGAGTTTCTGGAGGCAGGCGGAGACGACGGCCTTGTGCCGGGGCTCGGTCGTGCGGATGTAGTCGTCGTTCGAGATGTTCAGGTCCCGGCACAGTTGCTGGAAAAGCACCGCGACCTCGTCGCAGCACTGCTGGGGCGTCTTGCCGAGTTTCGCGGCGGTCTGCTGGACCTTCTGGCCGTGCTCGTCCAGGCCGGTCAGGAAGCGCACGTTGCGGCCGGTGAGGCGGCGGTGGCGGGCCACGGCGTCGGCCAGGACCTTCTCGTAGGCGTGGCCCAGGTGCGGCGAGCCGTTCGCGTAATCAATCGCGGTGGTGAGGAAGAAGTTCTGGGAAGATCCGGACATGGGAGGCGCAAAACCTTCACAAAGAACGGGAAAACACTCCCGCGCAAGGCGCATGAGGGCAGCCGGGGCTTGCGCGCTCAGCGCAGCAACCGGAGCACCTCGATGATCTTGCGGCCGATCTGCCGGCGCCGTTCCGGGGTGACGCGGCCGATCACCTCGGCGCACAGCGCCTTGTCCACCATGTAGATCAGCCCGCAGTCCACCACGGTGGGGAACTCCAGGCCGTCGGCGCCGTTGAGCCTGACCTGCCATTCCTCGGCGGAATCGCCGGGTGGAAGTTTGGACCCGTAAAGCACGTTGATGCGAAGCAGCCGGGTGTCGGAGCAATCCTCCTCGCAGGAAATCACCACCGCTGGATGCAGGTCCCGGTCCTTCGGATTGAGGCGAACCCGCACCACGTCCCACTGGTGCAAATTCATCGCTGGGGGGCCTGGTTGGCGGGAGCGCGGTTGGCCAGGGCGCGCTTTTCACATCGCCCGCCGAAGTATCCCGCCGGCCTCACGGGGATTGGTTCGGGCATCACATATTCGGTCAACTGCACCACGCGGTTGCCTTTGCGGATCAACACGGACTCGCCACGCAGGGCGCTGTCCACCAGGCGGCCCATCTGCGGTTTGGCCTCGGAAAGGGTGATGATGTTCATGGGTCTGTTTTTAGGTCGGTTTTCCGACCAGTCAACATCGGTTCGAGTTCATGGGGGCGCATGGCGGCAGCCGGGGCTTGCGCGCCCAGCGGTCCTTCGGTTTCTCAGGGGCCGACATGACCGCCACGCCCGGCCCCAACGGAGGAACCCGATGAGCAGCCCGATCCCGGGAGGCTGGCTGCTGGCCCACCCGACCGGCAACGCCAACACCCGCGAGGCCGCCCTGGCCCTGCGCCGGGCCGGGCTCCTCTCCGAATATTGGACCGGCCTCGCCCCCTCAGCCGGCGACCTCTGGGTCCGCGCCCTGCCCGTCCGCCTCCGCGCCCAGGCCCTCCGCCGCGAGATTGATCCGGCGCTCCGGGGCATCGTCCGCCCCCGCCCCCTCCGCGAGGCCTGCCGCATGGTCTGCGGCGCGCTGAAGTGGGGCTGGCCGACCCGCCACGAGCAGGGCTGGTGCTGCGTGGACAACGTTTACCGCGACCTGGATCACGCGGTGGCCCAGAGGGTTAAGAACGGACCGAAACTACAGGGCGTTTACGCCTACGAGGACGGCGCCGCCGACCTCTTTGCCGCCGCCCGGGAACGCGGCATCCCCACCGTTTACGACCTTCCCATCGGTTACTGGCGCGCCGGCCGCCGCATCCAGACCGAGGAGCGCGAGCTCCAGCCCGAGTGGGCGAACACCATGCAGGCCCTGGTGGACAGCGCCCCGAAACTGGCCCGAAAGGACGACGAGCTGGCCCGGGCCGACCTCGTCCTCGTGGCCAGCACCTTCACCGCCAGCACCCTGGCCGAGGCGCCGCAGGCCCCCGCCCGGGTTGAGCGCGTCATTTACGGCTGCCCGACCCCGGCGGCGTCCCCCGGCGAAACCCGCCGCGACGGACCGCTGAAGGTTCTCTTTGTCGGCGGCCTGAGCCAGCGCAAAGGCATGAGTTATCTCCTGGACGCGGTCGCGAAACTCGGCCCGGCCGCTGAACTCACTTTGATTGGCCGTCCCGCCGGGCCCAGCCGTCCGCTGGAGGACGCGATGAAACGCCACCGCTGGATCGCCACCCTGCCCCACGCGGAGGTCATGGCCGAGATGCGCCGCCATGATGTGCTGGTGTTTCCCTCCCTTTTCGAGGGTTTCGGGCTGGTCCTCGTCGAGGCCCTGGCCAGCGGCCTGCCGGTCATCGCCACCCCGCATACCGCCGGCCCCGACGTCCTCACGGAAGGTGTTGATGGCTGGGTGGTTCCGATCCGTTCCTCCGACGCCATCGCCGCGAAACTCGAAACCCTCCACCGCGACCGCAACCTCCTGGCCGCCATGAAGGAAGCCGCCCTCGCCAAGGCCCGCTCCCTCACCTGGGACGCCTACCGCGCCGGTGTCGTGGCCGCCGTGGGTGGCATGACGAAGCGCGAATGACGAAGGACAAAGTGGTGGGCCGCACGATCTCCCCTTCAGGCGGAGGGAAATGAAGGCAAGTTGACAAAGACCCGTCTTTAGAAAACCTATAGACATGCCAACCGTCTCAACCCATCTTCCTGAGGCCACCTATCGCCGCCTGCGCAAAACCCTGGGGCTGAAAGGAAATCCTTCCGCCTTTCTTCGCCAGGCTGTGGAGGAAAAACTTGCCTCGTTGCCTCCCAAAGTAAGCTATGGCTCCATGATTGGAACTGTGACATTTGCGCCTGACTACGACCCCAGTGAGCCTGCTTTTCCCGCCTCTGACTTCGACGATGGTGACGCACCTCTCTGATGCGCTACCTTCTTGATACACATTCTGCCGTTTGGATGGTTGCGGCTTCAGGGAAGCTGACCGCCAAAACGACCTTGCTTTTGGGTCACCTCGCACCGGCGGAGATGGCCATTTCCGACGTGACACTCATCGAATTGGCCCGCCTCCTGAAAGCCGGGCGAATCACCGTCAATCATGACCCCGGGCCATGGCTCGGGGCCTTTGCCCTGCGCTTTGTTGTTTTGCCAGTTACGGCTCGTATCGCTTGGACCGCAGCCAGTTACGACTGGCACCACCGAGACCCGTCGGATCGTCACATCCTCGCCACAGCCCATTTGCACCACCTGCCTTTGATCACCTGCGATTCCGAAATCACCCCGTTCGCACCCAAAGTCGGTGTCAAAGTCATTTGGTGAAACCTTTCGCTTTCCCACCTCTCGTATCTCCTTTCCCCCAACCATGAAACCCATCCGTTCCGCCCCGTTCCTCCTCAGTCTCGCCCTGCTGGCCGCCCCGCTTTTCGCCCGCGAGATGACCTCCCTGCCGGCCTCGCCCGAACTGGCCGGATTCTCCCTCTACGCCGCCCCCGCCGCTCCCTCGCAGACCCTCCTGCGCAAAGGCGACAGGCTGGCCATCATTGGCGATTCCATCACCGAGCAGAAGATGTATTCCCGCATCATCGAGGCCTATCTCACCACCGCCCTGCCCGAGCTCGAGATCACCTGCCGCCAGTTCGGCTGGAGCGGGGAGCGCGCCCCCGGGTTTTACGGCCGGATGAAAAACGACTGCCTGCGTTTCAAACCCACCATCGCCACCACCTGCTACGGGATGAACGACCACGAATACCGCCCCTTCGAGGAGCGGATCGGCAAAACCTACCGCGAATCGCAAACCGCTATTGTCAAAGGTTTTAAAGACGCCAACTGCCGCGTGGTCCTGGGCTGCTCCGGCCCCGTCGGCAAGATGCCGTCCTGGGTCAAGTCCGCCTCCGGCACCGTCCGCGATCTCAACCTCAACCTCGCCAAACTCCGCGACGTGGACATCGAGATCGCCGAGGCCGAGCACGTGGGTTTTGCCGACGTCTTCTGGCCGATGCTCAAGGCCGGCATCGAGGCCCGGGAAAAGTTCGGTCCCGACTTTTGCATGAGCGGCAAGGACGGCGTCCATCCCGGCTGGGCCGGCCACACCTTCATGGCCTACGCCTACCTCCGCGGCCTCGGCGTGTCCGGCGAGATCGGCACCTTCACGGTGGACCTCGGCTCCTCCCGCGCGGTTTCCAGCGAAGGCCACAAGGTGCTGGGCTTCAAGGACGGCACACTCAAACTCCGCAGCAGCCGCTATCCCTTCTGCCCCGACCTGGGCGACGCCACCAAAGACGACTCCATCGGCTCGGCCCTCACCCTTCTGCCTTTCAACCAGGAGCTCAACCGCCTCCTTCTCGTCGTGAAAAACGCCCCCGCCAACGGTGCCGATGTGACGTGGGGGACGGCCACCAAAACCTACACCAAGGCCGAGCTCGAAAAAGGGGTGAATCTGGCGGCCGACTTCCCCAACAACCCCTTCCGCCCCGCCTTCCAGGCCGTCTGGGACGCCGTCGGCGCGAAGCAGAACTACGAGACCCGCCAGATCAAGGAGCTCTTCCACGGCCCCGAGGGCAAGGCCGACGCCGATGCCACCGCCTCCCTGACCGAAAAGGTCCGCGCCCCGCTGGAAGAAAACATCCGCAAGGCCATGAAGCCGGTGGACCACGAGCTCAAGATCACGGCCAAGTGAGACAAGGCCTGCGGAAACGGCGGCGGCAGAACACCGCCCTGTCACGCTTCGGTTTGCATCATCGCCGCCCCGGGATCGTCCGGGCGGCGATTTTTTTGCAACCCTGCCGGCCTTGTCATGCCGAACCTCACCGCCGCGATGCGGCCTCTCCGGCCCGGCCCAGGTCTCGCCCAACACGTTGACGGACAGCGAGAAGACCGCCGGCCGGAAACCCGTCTTCACGACAAAACAGCCCGGTCCCGGTCCGGCTTGGGAAAAACTTTTGGCGAATCATGAACCGGCAAAGGACGATTTTGCAGGAACCGTGGCCTTGGGGCAAAGGGGCCAACACGAGTCGTAAATTTCTTATACACAATTACTTGAGACTGTGAAATTCGTTCGGCAAAAGAAAGTTTCCCACCCCGTTCCCGAGCCACCCTGAGTGCCATGATCGGGGGTTGCCACGGCAAGATTCACGGCGGGAAAGACCATCCAACCGGGCGTGCGAACCGTGCGGCCATAATCGCAAGCTGCTCAAAACAAGCTGCTTACCTCAACAATGTGCCATGACCGGCCGGGCATGGCATGACAGCCCCAAACATCCATAGCAATTTTTCATGGGCCGAATATGCACCTAAATATGTCAACAAAATGGGCCGTTTGGCCGGGATGACACATCGAACGGTTTGCTGTATTGTTCCCCACGTCAACCAACCCCACCCCAGGTAATCACCTCCGCCCCGGTGAGACTTCTGACCAAGCCTCATGACTTGAGCCCCTTGCGCAAGAAGGTGGCCGGTGAATGCCAATTTGCCCGCCGTCTCACAAACCTACCCCAAAAAATCCAATCAAACATCAAGATGACCCCGCATCTCGCCATCATGCTCGTTCTTGCATCCATCACCACTCCTATCCCTCAGCTGACATACGTTGAAATGTTTGGTGCTTAATCAGGCTGGGATTCAAAAATTACGTTATGAAATCTGTCAACAAACTAAATGTGGTATGGCTAATGGTCGGTATCATTATTGGCGTTGGAGTGATGGTTCCTAGCATTCCGTCAAGCACCCCAATCACAAATAAAATTTCACATCCCCAACGTTCACCGAAAGAAGAGGTGACCATTCTTCAAACAAATAAGGATTTGGTTAGATTTAAAACGAGCGAATCACCCGCATTGGCTCTTTATGGAGAGATTGCTGAGTGTCCAGCGACTGAATTCGTCACGCTGGCACAACGAATTCTTGCCATGCCCGATTCGCCTATGCGGCAGGGTGCTTTGGACTTGCTCATGGAACGGTGGGTTAAAGACGATTTCAAGACTGCTCTCACCTTTGCCAAGAAACTGTCCGGCGGCGACAGGGCTCTGGCT
>JANOBW010000504.1:0-8337 GCA_031411855.1 Opitutia bacterium | reverse complement strand
GACGGTGGACGCCCTGGCCAAACTCGCCGGGTGCAGCCGTGAACACTTGCGCCGTCTCTGCCTCAGCCAGCTGGGGCGGCCACCCCAGCAGCAGCTCGCCTGGGTGCGCCTGCGCCACGCCGCGCACCTGCTCGGCACCTCGGGTGAAAAAATCGAGACCATCGCCCGCCAATGCGGCTACTCCTCCGCCTTTGCCCTCTCGAACGCCTTCATGAGGTCCATGAACTGCCGCCCCAGTGATTTGAGACAGCGGCTTTCCCTTCGCGCCACATAAGAACATGCGCATGTGGCATCCGCGTATGCGTTCCGGCGTGCCTGTCCGACATATTTTTGCTTTAAATATCTGACAACTCTCAACTTACCCGGGGTGAAAGTTGTTTACATTTTCCTCCTTTTCCCGGTCCGCGTGCTGATGAATGAGAGCTTCTGGCAGGTTGTTTTGCATTTCATGGCTGCGGATCGGGAATCAAGGGCGGATGACAGCGGCGCCGCATCCATCGCCGGTGACGAAGGCAGAGGAACCCCGGCCGAAATTAGGCGAGCAGGGATGCCTTCCCCACGTTCTGCCGCCCCTCCCGGGTGGAAACGACAGGGAACGGCACCAGCTCGTCCCGGAGGAGGGTGGCTGTGAAACCCCCGAAGCTATTCATCCGGAATACGTGCCGTGAGCAAACTCCCGCGGGCATCAGCCACTTGAAACGTAAAAAGGCCGCCGGAATCACTTCCGGCGGCCTTTGTGTTTGGTGGGGATCTTCCTGCTTACAGATTCTCCGCTTTCGGTCAGTCCTCGGGACGCTCGCCGGGCGGAGCCATCTTCACGATGCGGGGATCGAACCGGGCGACGGATTCCACCAGGTCCCGCTGGGCCGCCATCACGGAATGGATGTCTTTGTAAACGAACGGAACCTCGTCGAGGCTCGCGCTCATCAGGTGGACTTTTTTCTCCGTCAGCAGGCGGCGGGCGGCGTCCCAGTTCAGCTCCTTCAAAGCGCGGGTGCGGCTCATCACGCGGCCCGCGCCGTGGGCGGCGGAGTTCATGGAGTCGGCCTGGCCGAGGCCGCGCACGATGTAGCCCGGAGTGGCCATGGAGCCCGGGATCACGCCGAGCACACCGGCGCCGGCCGGCGTCGCCCCTTTGCGGTGGACAATCACCTCGCGGCCGAAGTGCGTCTCCTTCCAGGCGAAGTTGTGGTGGTTCTCCACACCCCATAATACTTCGGCTCCGACATGTTTCACCACGGCCCGGTGGATGCAGGCGTGGTTGGCCGAGGCGTAGTGGCCCATCAGCTCCATGGCGGCCCAGTATTCCGCGCCCGCCTCGGAATCGAGGGGCAGCCAGGCCAGGTTGGCCAGCTCGCGCGGGAGGTCCGGGTGCATCTGCTTGGCCAGCTTGCTGTAGTGGTCGCAGACGGCCGCGCCGGTCCCGCGCGAACCGCTGTGCGACAGCAGCGCGAGGTAGCGGCCCGGGGGAACCGGCAGACCCGCCTCGGTCACAGTCAACTCGCCCCACTCCACGAAGTGGTTGCCGCTGCCGCTCGTCCCAAGCTGGCCCTGGGCCTTGCGTTTCATCGTGTGCGTGATCGGGGAAACCGTCCAGTCGCGGTCCAGCACGTCGTGTTCGTGCGGCGTCTTGAACTGCTGGCCCACGCCGAACAGCGTCTCGCGGTTCAACGCGCCCAGCAGCTTCTCGCGGCGGGCGTCGTCATCCAGGGCCTCAACCGGTATGTCCATGATGGTCATCTTCATGCGGCAGGCGATGTCCACGCCGACGGCGTAGGGGATCACCGCGCCCTCGGTGGCGAGGACGCCGCCGATCGGCAGACCGTAACCCACGTGGGCGTCGGGCATCAAGGCGCCGGCGACGGACACCGGCAGGCGCACGGCGTGGCGCATCTGGTCAACGGCAGTCTCCTCAAGATCGGCCCCCCACTGACGCCACGGAGCGGGCTCGGCGCGTTCGACGGAGGGCATCAGGGCAAGGGCGTTTACGAAGGTTTTTTCAACGGGATAAACCGGAGCCTCCGTGCCGGCGATCAGGGCGGAGACGCGGTCGCGCAGGCCGATGTCATCGAGTCCGGCATGGGCCAGATGTTTGCAGAGGGCGGTCGCGGCGGCAAGGGCGCCGGAGGTTTTCACGCCGAGTTTGGCGAGTTGGGAAGTGTTCATAAGATGTTGTTGATAAGAATTAAGGGACTTCAATGACCCAAGTGACGGAAAGGACTTTGGTTGTGATGGATGAGGTTTAGGAGACCACGACCTTCCAGGTGCGGTCGGCCTGGCGGTCGGCTTTGATGCGGCGGGGCAGAAACAGCGGGATGAGATCGGCCTGGGTCTGGGCGTGGGGCGTCCAGCCGAGGGCGGTGAATTCGCCGCCGCCCGCGATGGCCAGGGGCAGCAGAAGCTGGTCGGCCAGGTAGGGGCAGGCGAAGGTTTGGGTTTCGCGCCAGCGGCGCCAGGGTTTGACGACATCGTCCACCACGTCCTTGACCGGCACGTTCTTCTGGCCGAGGGCGGTGAAGAGCTGGGAGTGGTTGGCGAAACGCTCCTCAACCATGAGGCAAAGGCCGGGACTCGGAGCGGGTGCGACGATGGTCAAAACCTCGGAAGCATCCTCGCCGAAGGCCTCGCGGAGGGCTCCGATGGAGCGTTTCACGATATCGGCCTCAAGGCCTTGGTGGAGAACGAATAGGAGCCTTTCGGATGTTCCGGCGCGTTCCCACCCCCTGGGCTGGCGCCACTTCGAGGGTTGGGAAACGAGGCGAAGCGAACCTCCCCCCGCCGGCATGAAACCAAGCGCGGGCCAGGTGGCCTCGACCTTGACCCCGAGCTGGCGCAGAAGCGGCAGCAGGGTGCGGTCGGTGAAGTGGCTCACCGGGGCGAACGGCACATGGGTGCCGCCCTCGATGGTGATGTCGGCCGCTTCCGGCAACGAGGACAGGATCGGGAGGATCGTCTGGGCCACGAGGGTGACACTGCCGGCCGAACCGATGGCGCAACGGTGCGTGCCGCCGACCAGTTTCCCCGGTTGGAAAACAAGGCGTGAGGAGCGCAGTTCGGCCCCGTCGGTCTTCGCGCCGCAGAGGGCGGCGGCGGTTTCGACGCAGGCCAGATGTTGTCGCATGAGGCCCGGCTTGGGGCGCCCCGCGCGGATTTTGTCGAGTGTGAAGGCCTGGCCGGTCAGGGCGGAAAGCGCGAGGGCGGTGCGGAGGATTTGTCCGCCGCCTTCGCCGAGGGAGCCGTCGAGTTGGATCATGGGAATGGTGGTCCCGAGGGACGTAAGTGTCAGTGAGCGAGTTGCCTTGTGCCAGGAAAGCCAGAAGCACCTCGTGGACTGTGTTCCTTAACAACCGCTGTGCCAAAGTTGGGAAATCTTGTCATAAAATTATCTTAAGCAGTTGCACATCAATGCTTAAAAAAAAATTAAAAACTTTGACCTTGGAATTCAACTTTCCCATATTCCTTGATTATTAGACCGTAGGATAATAATTTAGCTTTATGACTACAAAAAAAATTGTTGTTTTCGGCTTCCTCGGCGTCCAGCTCGACCGCGACACCGGTCCGGGCCGGTGGGAGCGCTGGAGACCCACGGTCGCGCTTGGCCAGCAGGAGGATCTGGGCCCGGCCCGGATCGAACTCTTCACCGAGGAGCGCTACCAGATCCTGGCCGACACTGTCGCCGCCGACCTCGCGCTGGTTTCGCCGGGCATCGAGGTGAGGCGTAACCCGATGGCCATCAAGAACCCGTGGGATTTCGAGGAGGTTTACGCCCGTTTGGCCGACTTCTGCCGGAGCTACACCTTCGACCCCGACGAGGAGGATTACCTCATCCACATCACCACCGGGACCCACGTGGCCCAGATCTGCCTGTTTCTCCTTTGCGAATCGGGGCACCTGCCGGGACGCCTGGTGCAGACCTCGCCCTCGCCCCGGATGAACGGCCCGGTCGTCGGCACCTACTCCATCATTGACCTCAACCTCTCCCGCTACGACCGGCTTGCGGCCCGCTTTGAGAGCGAGCGAAACGACACCCAGACCGCGTTGAAAAGCGGCATCAAGACGAACAACGCGGCCTTCAACACCGCCATCGCCGAGATCGAAAAGGTGGCGGTGCGTTCCAAGGACCCGATTCTGCTGATGGGGCCGACGGGGGCGGGCAAAAGCCGCCTCGCGAAACGCATTTTCGAACTCCGCAAGGCGCGGTCGCCGCTCAGGGGCGAGTTTGTCGAGGTCAACTGCGCCACGCTGCGCGGTGATTCCGCCATGTCGGCGCTGTTCGGGCACGTCAAAGGGGCCTTCACCGGCGCGCAGACGGACCGGACCGGACTGCTCCGCGCGGCTGACGGAGGCCTTTTGTTTCTCGACGAGATCGGCGAGCTGGGACGCGATGAACAGGCCATGCTGCTGCGGGCGCTGGAGGAGAAACGTTTCCTGCCCTTCGGCTCGGACAAGGCCGTCAGCAGCGACTTCCAGCTCATCTGCGGGACAAACCGCGACCTCGGAAACGATGCCCGCCAGGGCCGTTTCCGCGACGACCTCCTGGCCCGGATCAATCTCTGGACTTTCACCCTGCCGTCGCTGCGGGACCGCCCGGAGGACATCGCGCCCAACCTCGACTACGAGCTTGAGCGCCTGGCCCGGGCGACCGGCAGGAAGACGCGTTTCAGCAAAGAGGCGCTCGACCTCTACCTGAAGTTCGCGCGCGGCCCCGAAGCCCTCTGGCCGGGCAACTTCCGCGACCTCAACGCCTCGCTCACCCGCATGGCCACGCTCGCGCCGGGCGGACGCATCGGGCGTGAGACGGTCGAGACGGAGATCGTGCGCCTGCGCCGCCAGTGGTCGCCTGAGAGTGCCCGCGACAGCGACGACCTCCGCCTGCTGCGCGACCTGATGGGAGACGCGGCGGAGAAGCTCGACCGCTTCGAACGCGTGCAGCTGCTCGACGTGCTCAAGGTCTGCAAGGAGTCGCGTTCGCTGAGCGAGGCGGGGCGGACTTTATTTGCCGTGTCGCGGGAGGAGAAGAAGGGGGCAAACGACGCCGACCGCCTCCGCAAGTATCTGCTGCGCTTCGGTTTGGAATTTGAGAGGGCGCGCGGCGGAAGGTGAAAGCGGCTTTCAGGCGGGCTCCCCCGCTGGTCGCCGCCTTTTGTGTTTCCCCAAGGGCCGGCGGGGCTGGGCGGCGCCATGGCCGGTCCCGGTCACCGCGAAGGCCTGGCAGGGGCCGCGCGGAATCCGCAACCTCAGCCCGGAAGGCGGGACCTGTCCGAAGGATGAGGAGACGGGAACGGCGCTCAGTCCGGAGGAGCGGTAAAAGTCCTTCAACGAGGCCATCCGCACATCCCTGGACCAGGAAAAGTTGGACCGGAAGAAGCCATAGGGGCCGCCCGGGGAACTATTCCTGCGTCAGAAGAAGGAATGGTTGCGGTCTTATCCAAATTGTTTATTTTCAATAACATCGGCACGATCCGACATACATCCATGAAATCAAAACTATTGACCGCATCTCTTTTCGCCCTGGCCCTGGCCGGCTGTGACAAACAACCCTCGCCACCGGCCTCTCCGGCCCAACCCACGGCGGCGGAAAAGGCCAAAGATGCCGTGGTCAAGGCGGGGGCCAAAGTGGCGGAAACCGCCGGTGACATGAAAGACGCCGTGGGCCAAAAAATCACCGAGTGGAAGCTCACCCCGGACGATATCAAGGCGGACCTGGCCAAGGCGGGACGGATCGTCCGGCAGAAGGGTGTCGCCGCCGGCGCCAAGGTGGGCGAGGTTTTCGACAACGCCCGCATCGTGACGATGGTGAATGCCAAACTGGTGGCGGATCACGACCTTTCCGCTTTCAAGATCAATGTGGATGCTGACAAAGGCACCGTCACCCTGAAGGGCACCGTGACCTCACACTCGCTGATCGGCCGGGTCATCCTGCTCGCTTTGGAAACCGAGGGAGTTACCGGAATCGTATCCGAGCTGACTGTCTCACCCTGAACCTTCGCCAAAGGGGGCGGCTGGCCAGCCTTCACTCCGGCTTTGCCTTGCGCGGAAAATTGCGCGGCACTGTCCGGATGGACTGGAATCCCGGGCTCTGGAAACAAACCTGGCCGCACTACACCTTGCCTGGCAACAACCTGGGGCGCCTCGCCATGGCCGAATCGCTTGTCGAGAAGATCACCCCGGGAGTGGTCTGGACCGTGACCAGGCACCTCTCCCCGGCGGAGTCATGGCCGGCCGGAAGTCTGGCCCCGGCCAAAGCCGCCCAGCGCCTTCTCGGCCTCTGGGGAGAGGCTCGGCCCGCCCTGCTTCAGGCCTCCGATGGTTCGTTGACGGCCTATTTCAACGGAGAGGGGCAATGCTGGATCCGCTGAGCGGACTCACAGTTTGGACGGGCGGACCATGAGCAGGATTTCGGCCACCGCCCCGTGGTCGTAAACCACCAGCCGGTTCATCCCCTCGGTCAGGTATTTGGAAAGATCGGCCGGGGCCAGGGCGGGTTTGCCATTGATCTCGGTGATGAGGACGCCCGGCCGGAGGTCATGGGCCAGGCGGCTGTCCTTGGCGACAGAGGCGAGCATCAGGCCCTTCACCTGAGGGGGCAGGGAGAAACGTTTGCGGTCCTCGTCCGTGGGCTGGCGGTAGGTCACGCCCGGGAGTTTGCGCTCGTCGGAGGCGACGGCGTCCTTGGATTCGGAAACATCATCACGGCCGAGGATGACATTGAGATGCTTGTAGCCGGAATCCATCGTGCCCTGATCCGAGGGGGAGGGTTCGCGCCAGAGTTTGATGTCCACCTCGGTGCCGGGGGCGAGGGAGGCCACGGCGGAGCGGACCTCGCGGGAGTAGCGCACCGGGCGGTCACCGATGTAGAGAAGCAGGTCGCCCGGCTTGAGACCGGCCTTGTCGGCGGCCTGGCCGGGTTCCACCTCGGAGATCCTGACACCACGGAGAAGCACACCTTCAGGCGTGGGCGACTCCTTGGGGCGGGAGTCCACCTTGATGCCAAGGAGGGCGCGCTGGGTCCGGCCGGTTTCAATGATGCCGGACATGACCTGAAGGGCGAGATTGCCCGGGATGGCGAAACCGATGCCGGTGTTGCCGCCGCTGCGGGCCGCCGTGAGCGTGGCGGAGTTGATCCCGCAGAGCCGTCCCTGGCCGTCCACCAGGGGGCCGCCGGAGTTACCCGGGTTGATGGTGGCGTCCGTCTGGATGAAGTCCTCGATTGGCTGCGGAGGAACCGAAGCACCGGTGGTATTATCAACCAGGACGTATTTCTCGGCGCCCTGCGGGCCGAGGATGCCAAGGTGGCTGCGGCGCGTTCCCGAGACGATGCCCATGGTGACGGTCAGGCCGACATCGAGCGGGTTGCCGACGGCAAAGACAATGTCGCCGACGCGGAGGGTCTCGCTGTCGCCGAAGGTGAGGGGGGCCGGCAGTTTTTCGCCTCCGGCATCAATCCGGAGCACGGCGATGTCCGTCAGCGGATCGCTGCCGACCAGGGCGGCGGGATGGCGGCGCCCGTTGGAAAGCGTCACGTCCACGAAACCCGCGATAGCCCCGTCATCCTCGGCCAGAAGATGATGCGTGGTGAGGATGTAGCCGTCCTCGGAGACAAGAACCCCCGAGCCGGCGGCAAACCGGCGTTTGGGTGGGGCGGGGCCGGAAGGGCTGGCGGAGGGACGGGTGGAATCGGGGTCGAAGCGCGACGGATAAACGGAGACGACGGCGGGGACGACCTTGTCCACCATGTCGGCAAAACTGGTGATGCGCTCGACGCGGACCCGTTCGGGCGGGACCGGGGCAGGCGTGGAAACGACCGGGGCAGGAAACGGGCCAAGGACAGGGCCGGGCGGGGCGGTTTCCGGAGCCGGGGCCGGATGGAAATGCTGCCAGGCCAGCCAGAGGCCGAAGGGCACGGAAGAGCCTGCGGCAAAGGCGATGAAGGCCAGGCCCCCGATCCTCCCGAGACTGGCCCGCTGGCGATGCCGGACGGTATGCGGCGGGCGCCCAGTCATGGCTCAGGGGGCGACGGTGAAGTCCACAAAGGGACTCTCGGCGGAGGTCACCACGCCGGCCTCGTTTGAGGCACTGTTGTAGGAGGCGAAGAGATTATGCAATCCCTTCTGGGTAAACGGCTTGGGCAATTCGATATCCTCCAGGATGCGGCCTTCGGGCGAAAGGGGGAACCGCTCAAACCAGTCAATCGGTTTTCCCTTCAGCTTGTAGGTCTGCCAGGAACGCGGCTCGAAGGCCTCGCCCGCGGTCAGCGCCAGGCGGGCCAGCTCCATCCGGCCTCCGGGGGGAAGCGTCTCCCACTCAAAGTTTTCGACCGGATTGACGCGCAGGTTG
>JANOBW010000503.1:0-5774 GCA_031411855.1 Opitutia bacterium | reverse complement strand
AGGCCCTGGCCGGCGGCCCTTTCTCTCCCGAGGTCATCTACTACGACGGCGTGGAGATCAGCGCCAGGCTGCCCGAGACGCTGGCCGTCCTGCTGAAGGACGACCGGGCCGGGCTCAGGGCCCTGCACCCCGGGTTTGTCGGTCGTTCGGAAACGAAGTAAGCACTGGCAAACCTTCCCCCCGGCGGGCCGCGACCGGCCCGCCTTTTTTGTGTCCGGAGGCGGCCGGAGGGGGCGCAAAAAAGCCCGGCCAATGACGGCCGGGCTTTCGAGAGTTGTTTCCTAAACGCTTCAGGCGTAGGCGGCCTGGACGCCCTTGATGTTCCGCTTCTTGACCCAGGGCATGAGCGAACGGAGGCGTTGGCCGACCTGCTCGATGGGGTGGTTTTCGCCCTCGGCGAGGAGGCGGTTGTAGTTGGGGAGGCCGTCCTTGTATTCCTTGACCCACTGCTGGGTGAACTTGCCGGTCTGGATCTCCTTCAGGATGGCCTGCATGGCCTTCTTGGTGGCGGGGGTGATGACGCGGGGGCCGCGGGTGATGTCGCCGTATTTGGCGGTCTCGGAGATGGAGAAGCGCATGCCGGAGACGCCGGACTCGACCATGAGGTCAACGATGAGCTTCAGTTCGTGGAGACATTCGAAGTAGGCCATCTCGGGGGCGTAACCGGCCTCGACGAGGACTTCAAAACCGGCCTGGACGAGGGCGCTGGCGCCGCCGCAGAGGACGGCCTGTTCGCCGAAGAGGTCGGTTTCGGTTTCTTCCTTGAAGGAGGTCTCAAGGACGCCGGCGCGGGCGCCACCGACGCCGCCGGCCCAGGCGAGGGCGACTTTCTTGGCGTTTTTGGAGGAACCTTCGAGGACGGCGATGAGGGCGGGAACTCCCTTGCCTTCAACATATTGGGAGCGAACGACGTGGCCGGGACCCTTGGGGGCGACCATGATGACATCAACGCCCTTCGGGGGGGTGATGAGCTTGAAGTGGATGGCGAGGCCGTGGGTGAAGAGGAGGGTCTTGCCCTTGGTCAGGTTGGGCTGGATGTCCTTCACGTAAACGTCGGCCTGACGCATGTCGGGGACGGAGATCATGATCACGTCGGCAAGGCGGACGGCCTCGGCGGTGTCATAGACCTTGAAGCCATGCTGTTCGGCAACGGCGCGGGACTTGGAGGTGGGGTAGAGGCCGATGATGACCTTGTGGCCGCTGTCCTTCAGGTTGAGGGCGTGGGCGTGGCCCTGGGAGCCGTAGCCGATGACGGCGAGGGTTTTGCCCTTGAAAATGGATTGGTCCACATCCTTCTCGGTGTAAACCTTGGCGGGTTTGTAGCCCTTGAGGAGGGCGGGGGCGGCCTTGGCGGGAGCCTTGGCGGCGGCGGGAGACTTCTTCGCGGCGGGCGCTTTTTTGGCGGACATGACGAGTTCTTGTGTTGGTTGAAAAGGGAGGTGGGAAATTATTCGGCGGCGGGGGCGGCGGGATCGCGGCGCAGGGCGAGGTTGCCGGTGCGGGCCAGTTCCAGGATGCCAAAGGGTTCGAGCATGTTGAGGAAGGCCTCGATCTTGGTCGGGTTGCCGGTGGCCTCGATGATGAGGGCCCTGGGGTTCACATCAATGATCTTGGCGCGGAACACGTCGCAGATCTGCATGACCTCGGTCCGTTTGACGGAGTCGGCCGCGACCTTGACGAGGATGAGCTCGCGGGCGACGAAGGTGTCGCGCTGGAAGTCGGTGACCTCCAGCACGTTGATGAAACGGTTGAGCTGCTTGACGGCCTGGTCGAGCTGCTGGTCGTTGCCCTTGACGGTCACGGTGATGCGGGAACGGGAGGGGTCCTGCGTCGGGGCCACGTTGAGGGTGTCAATGTTGAAACCGCGTCCGCTGAACATCCCGGCGACGCGCGCGAGCACGCCGAAACGGTTTTCCACGAGGACGGAGATGGTGTGTTTCATGATGAGGAGAAAGGCTGGTGGACGGTGCAGGACTCGAACCTGCGACCCTCTCGGTGTAAGCGAGATGCTCTAACCAACTGAGCTAACCGTCCGTCGGAAAACCCTCCAAAGCAGCGACTACGACGGGCTTGGGCAAGCCGGAAAAGCGGGGCGAAACAAGAAAATACGCGGAAACTCTCCAACGCTTTCAAGCCGGCAGCACCGGCACCGGATACGAAGGGATGATGCCATCACGTGTGGCGAGAACCAGACCGCGGGTGAGAGCCTGGCCGATCAAAAGCCGGTCAAAGGGGTCGCCATGCAGGGGAGGCAGCAGGAGCGAAGCTTCCGCATCCTGAGAGGTCACGCACAGTTCCTGAAAATGATCCGCGAGCAGGAGTTTCACGAAACCACTGGGCATGATGAGTTTGCCTTTGGCGATCTTGAGCCCCAGCTCCCAGATACTGGCCGCGCTGAAGTAAACCTCGTTGGCCGGATTCCTCAGTTCCTCCAAGGCTCTTTTGCTGAGACGCCGAGGATCGTCCAGCCACCAGACCAGAACCTGACTGTCGGCCAGGATGCGCATCAGGAGCCCTCCGCCACTTCCCGGTCCGCCGGTGGGGACACTTTGCTGTAAAGTGGTTTGTCCAGCGACTCCGCCAAGAGGTCCTCGGATGAATCCCAGCAATCGGGGGATTCCTTGATGAGCCCTGAAAGCTGCCCCCCCTGGCGTGGAGCGTGGGCCAGCTTGTAGGGGACCAGTTTGACGAGCGGCTTGCCCGCTTTCCCCAGGACAATCTCTTTACCCGCCAGCACCTCCTCAACAAGGCGAGAAAGGTGGGTTTTGGCGGCCTGTATGTTGATCGTTTCCATGGTTTGTTTGAGTTAAACCAAGTCTGGTCTGGTCTGCTTGAAAAGCAAGCCCGAATCTTGGCGCGGCTTGGTTGTTTGCGGTCTTGTTGCTTGAGCGCGTGGCACGGGGACATTCATATGTTTCCCATGCTTCACGCACTTCCTGGAATGGGCGCGGATCACCGGATGTTTCCCGCCCCCTGGGCCGGTTTGAAAGGTTTTGTCGCGCATGACTGGGTGAAGTATTCCGGCGAGCGAAGCCTGTCGGACGTGGCGCGGGCCATGTGTGAGGCGAGGGGTATCCAGGATGGTGATTCCCTGATCGGTTGCTCCCTGGGTGGCATGGTCGCCTGCGAGATCACGAAAATCCGCAGAATTCCCACACTCCATTTGGTGGGAAGCGCGGTGGCCAAGGACGAGATCAGCGGCCTGCTGGCGGCCCTGCATCCCCTGGCCCAGGTGGCACCGTTGGAGCTGATCCGTCTTTCGGCCGGAAAACTGCCTTCCGAACTCACCCAGATGTTTGCCGGTTTGGATGCCGATTTCGTCCGGGCCATGTGCCGGGCCATTTTCAAGTGGGAAGGCTTGGGGACGACCGGCACGAAGGTTTATCGCCTTCACGGAAGGAAGGACCGGGTCATTCCGCCACCCGCGAAGTGCGACCTGTTGCTGGAGGGCGGACACCTGATCTCCATGACGCATGCGGCGGAGTGCGTGAAGTTTGTCCAACTTACCTGACCTCCGGACCAGTGGCGACCCCACGGTGGTGGAAACAAACTCAGGCAGTTTCCAATTCGCTCATCATCACCAACGCTTGGCCGTGGTCCACGCAGTAAGTAATTACAAACTCTTCGACCAGAAGATGTTCCACCTTGCGCCCATCCGTGTCGGTAATGACATAGTCGCTTTGCAGAAATGGATTTCGAGCGAGCGAATAGGCTGCCTCCATTGCTTTTCTTTGCAGCCTTTTTGGCATCGAAAGAATGGACTCGGTGGCCAAGTCGGAAAAGACGGGCCGGTATTCCCGCTGTTTAGCCACAGGCGATGCGTTTTTCCAATTCCTCAGCCGTGACAAAACGGCCTGCTTCCATGGCCTTCAGGCGTTTGGCGGTGGCCTTCTTCCATTCGGGGGTGTCGTGTTTGAGCCGAAGGAGGTAGGCATGGAGCTCTGTGCGATCCCTTTTGGAGAGACGGCTGACTTCTTGTTTTAATTCCAGAAGGCTCATGTTTTTAGCATGCTCCCGCTCTGCGGTGGGTCAAGTTTCTGTTGAACTGTGGTCCAGGCCTTTGCGGATTTCACCAAAGTCGGGCAAGTCGGTGCGGTTCTTCCACAAACCGGCGCATTGGGCCAAGGCGGTCCGCTTCACTTCGGCCTGCGAGATGGCCAGGTGACGGTCAATGGCAGCACGGATCAGTTCGCTTTGTTTTTTTCCGGTGGCTTTGGCCAGGCTGGAAAGTCCCTGTGATTCAGCGGCGGTGAGGTAAACTTGGGTGCGCAGCATACGTCAGTGATGCATGTCAGATCGGCCTGTGGTCAAGTCTGGATAGAACCTGACCACAGCTGTGGCAGCCCCACTCACGCTGGCACCAACTCGTCCTTTTTCACGGTGAACTTCACCGTCGCGCCGTCGAGGATTTCGCTGCCGATGAGGGCGCGGGCCAGGCGGGTTTCGAGGTGTTTCTGGAGGAAACGTTTGAGGGGACGCGCGCCGTAAACCGGGTCGTAACCCTTCTCGGCGACCCACTCGCGGGCCTTCTTGTCGAGTTCGACGCTGATGCGGCGGTCGGCCAGGCGTTTGTTGAGGTCGGCCAGGAGGAGGTCGAGGATCTTGGAAACCTGTTCCAGCCCAAGCGGTTGGAACAGCACGGTGTCGTCAATCCGGTTGAGGAACTCCGGGCGGAAGGTGGCGCGGACCTCGGCCATGACGCTCTCGCGGACGGACTCGCTGATGCCGCCTCGATCGGAAACACCGTCCACAAGGTGGCGGGCCCCGAGGTTGGAGGTGAGGATGATGACGGTGTTCTTGAAGTCCACCACGCGGCCTTGGGAGTCGGTAACCCGACCATCATCAAGGATTTGCAGAAGCGTGTTGAACACGTCCGGGTGGGCTTTCTCGATCTCGTCGAAGAGGACGACGGAGTAGGGCTTGCGGCGGACAGCCTCGGTCAACTGGCCGCCTTCCTCGTAACCGATGTAGCCGGGAGGGGCGCCGATGAGGCGGGAGACAGAGTGCTTCTCCATGTATTCGGACATGTCGAGGCGGACGAGGTTGGCCTCGCTGTCGAAGAGGGCTTCGGCCAGGGTTTTGGCCAGCTCGGTTTTGCCGACGCCGGTGGGGCCGAGGAAGAGGAAGGAGCCGATGGGGCGGCGGGGGTCCTTGATGCCGGCACGGGCGCGCAGGATGGCGTCCACGACGGCGTCCACCGCTTCTTCCTGGCCGACGACCCGCTGGTGCAGGAGGTCGCCGAGGCGGAGGAGTTTCTCGCGTTCGCCTTCAACGAGGCGGCGCACGGGCACGCCTGTCCATTGGGCCACGACCTGGGCGATTTGCTCGGGCGTAACCTCTTCGCGGAGAAGGTGTCCGGCGGATTTTTCGCGGGCCTCGAGTTCGGCCAGAGTGCGTTCCAACACCGGCAGGCGGCCATGGCGTAGTTCGGCCAGTTTGTTGAGGTCGTAGGCGCGTTCGGCTTGCTGCATGTCGAGGTTGAGCTGTTCGATCTCGGCGCGGACCTTCTGCACCTCGCCGACGGCAGCCTTTTCCTTTTCCCATTGGCGGCGAAGGGCACCGGCTTGTTCGCGCAGGTCGCCCAGCTCCTTGCTGAGGGCTTCGAGGCGGCGTTTGGAGGCGTCGTCCTTTTCCTTTTTCAGGGCGGCTTCCTCAATTTCGAGCTGGAGGATACGGCGGTTGAGGGAATCGAGTTCCGAGGGCATGGACTCCATCTCGGTGCGGATCATGGCGCAGGATTCGTCCACCAGATCAATGGCCTTGTCGGGCAGGAA
>JANOBW010000502.1:0-1915 GCA_031411855.1 Opitutia bacterium | reverse complement strand
GAGATCGAAGCCTTTCGAACCCACATCCTTCGCCAGGTCTACCAGACCCTCGAGGCCATGATCCAGGACGGTTGGGTCGTCGCGATCTATGACGAGTCGATTCCCTTGAGCCCTCTGCCGAGCGAGACGACCTATGTCGATTGGCTGGCCGAGCCGGGCTGAGCGCGCTCTCCCGGCATGCCCGGGCGCTGGGCTATGATGCGGTGATCCTTTTCCTGGACGAGCTGATCCTCTGGCTGGCCAGCCACGCGGCGGACATCAATTTCCTGAACCGGGAGGTGCCGAAGGTGGCGAAGCTGGTGGAGTCCGGAAACGCCGACCGCCCGGCGCCACTGGTGAGCTTCATCGCGAAGCAGCGGGACCTCCGGGAACTGGTCGGGCAGATGATCACGGGCGCCGCCAACCTGGGGTTCGCGGACCTCCTGAAGTTTTGGGAGGGTCGCTTCGGCACTATCAGCCTGGAGGATCGGAACCTGGGCGTCATCGCCGAGAAGCGGCTGCTGCGCCCGAAGGACGAGGCCGCCAAACGCCTGGTGGACGAGGCCTTCGCCAAGTCCACCAAGGCGCGGGAGGAAATGGTGTCCACCCTGCTGACGAAAAACGGATCGAGGGATGATTTCCGCCGGCTCTACCCCTTCAGCCCGGCGCTGGTGGAAACACTGGTGGCGGTCTCCTCCGTGCTGCAGCGGGAGCGCACGGCCATCCGCATCATGCTGGAACTGCTCGTGCAGCGGCGGGACAATCTGGAGCTGGGCGAACTGGTGGCCGTGGGGGACCTCTACGACCTGATCGCGGAAGGGGATGAGGCCTTCAGCGCGGAGATGAAGAGCCACTTTGAGCAGGCCCACTCCCTCTACCGGACGCAGCTGCGCCCCCTGCTGGAGGAACAGCACCAGACAACCTTCGAAGCGGTGTCTGCCCTGCCGTGGAATGACGACAAGCGGAGGAAGCTGCGCAACGACGACCGAATCATCAAGACGCTCCTGCTTTCCGCCCTGGCCCCGGAGGTGGAATCCCTGAAAGGGCTGACGCCCGCGAGGCTGGCGGCGCTCAACCACGGCTCGATCCAGTCGCCCATCCCCGGCCAGGAAGGCCAGCTGGTGATGCGCAGGGTCGAAAGCTGGGCGGGCCGGGTGGGGCAGATCAAAATCCAGCAGAGCGGGAGTTCGGCGGTGATTTCCCTGCAACTGAGTGCGGTGGACATCGATGCCATCCTGGCGAGGGCGGAGGGAGAGGACAATGAAGGCAGCCGGATCCGCCTGCTGAGCGGGGCGTTTTTTGACCTCCTGGGGCTGGGGCAAAAGGGGGGGCTCCTGGATGTGCAACCCTTCCGCTGGAGGGGGACGGACCGCACCTGCGAAGTCAGGCTCATGAACGTGCGGTCTGCGGGGGACGACCACCTGGACAACAGCGGGCCGG
The DNA here is from genome assembly GCA_031411855.1 of Opitutia bacterium. Lineage (GTDB taxonomy): Bacteria > Verrucomicrobiota > Verrucomicrobiia > Opitutales > JANOBW01 > JANOBW01. The sequence continues at coordinate 496 of JANOBW010000502.1, read as the reverse complement.
ACTGGAAGCTGATCATCGACTACCCATTCGACCGGGACGGGCACACCGTGCAGGACGACGTGGCCGCCCTCGACGATTACATTCGCCGCAAGCCGAACCACGCCCGGACGCTGGTGTGGCTGCCCTCATTTCTCAGCGAGACGTCCCAGCGTGCGCTGGGACGCCTGGTCTGCCTGGATCACGTGCTCTCAGAGCACCGGTTCGCCAGCTTCGTCACCCACCTGACGGACATCCAGCGGGCGGAAGCGCGCACCATCATGGAAAACCAGAGGAATGCGCTGCGCACCCGTCTGAACCACTATCTGGTGGCGGCCTATGGCATGGATGAAAGCCCCGGGCCGGACGTGGTTGACCCTGCGCAAACCCTGGAGCCCATCGAGCATTTTGTTTCCCTGAGGGCGGATTTCATCCCCCGGGTGCCACCAGGCCCGACGCTGGCGCTGGCGCTGGAGCAGTGGCTGGACCAGGCGCTGGCAACCCAGTTTCCCGGGCATCC
>JANOBW010000501.1:0-3462 GCA_031411855.1 Opitutia bacterium | reverse complement strand
CGGGCGGGGTCAGGGTGATGGAAAGTTCGACATTGAAGAGATCGCCGACAGTGGTGGGCTCGACCTTGGCTTCCCAGGTGGCCATGCCGCAGGAAAGGGTTTCGATTTCACCGCCTTCCTCAAACTTGGAGAGATCGGCCTCCTGGATGACGGTGGAACGGACGAAGCGCAGGTCCTCCACGGGGGTGCGGTCCACACTGAGGGTTCCGAGCGTGGTGAGGGTGTCGGTGAAGGCACCGGTGAGGGCGTAAACCGCGATGGAAAAGACGAACATCGCGATGAGAACCTCAAGGAGGGTAAAGCCGCGTGAGGCACGCGGAGATTTATGATTAATGACTTTTGATTTATGATTTAAAGGCAGGGAGGCAAGGGCTTGGCAGGCCCATGACAAATGACGAATGACGGAGGACGTCGCTTCGGGGGAGGGGACGGGCCGCGGGAACGAGAAGGGGCGAAAGGTTTTCATGGCGGTCATTTGCTCTCCAGTTTCACCTCGGAATCCGAGAAAGGATCGTAGCGGTGCATGGTGACCTTACCGGCCTGATCGAGCTCGACGGTGAAGGGGACGCAGGAGCGGTCGGGGTGGAAGACGACCCGGGAAAGAGGGCGGGTTTCCTCTTTGCCGAAGACAATTTTGTCGGCGGTGCCCTTGCTGGGAAGGAGTTCGAAGAAGCTGACTTTCAACTTCTTGGGATCCGCGCCCCAGTTGGTCTGGATGGCGGGTCCGATGTCGCTGCCGCCTTCGGTGGTGATGTGAAAGGCGCTTTGGGCCTGGTCAAACTGGAGGTAGGCGGGTTTGCGGGTGAGGGCGGCCTGATAGCGGGCCTCGCGGACGGAAACCCGCAGAACCTGGACGAGGTCATCGCCGATGTGATCGGAAAAAAGGTAGTTTCCCCCGGCCACCATGGCTCCGGTGGTGATGGCGATGATGGCGATGCAGATGATGATTTCGATCAGGGAGAAGCCGCTGCGCGATTTATGATTAATGATTCTTGATTTATGATTTAAAGGCAAAGGAGCCGGGAGGGGAGTGGCGAATGATGACTGACTCGTCTGATGTCCCGAGGAGGTTTCACGAAACGGAGTCGAGGTCCTGAGCCGGTGGGCTTGGGTCGGGGCGGGGGAGGGGCTGGCGGGTGCGCAGGGCATTCGGAAGGGTTCGTTTAACCACAAAGGACGTGGTGGACAGGGATAAAAGCGATGGGGTGGCGGGGAAGTTTCGGGTCAGATGGAAAAAGGCTGAGAAAGGCAGTGTGATGCAAAGACAGTGGAAAGGCTGAGTAGGTGCAGTGGTGAAGAAGTGAAGGGGGAGCAGCGGGTCAAGGGGAGCGCCAGTTGCCGACGTCGTCGGCGGTTCCAAAGAGGCCGTCTGGTCCATTGGACCAAAGATCGTAACTGTCTGGATTGTGGCCACCTGGACTCACGTAGCGATAGTCATTCTTCCAGGGGTCTAGGAGTTCGCGACTGGTTTCAAGATAGGGACCTTGCCAAAACTTGCCGCAGCCAAGTGGTGCAGTTCGAAGTGCCTGAAGCCCATCTTTGGTGGTGGGGTAGTGTCCGAGGTCCATGCGGTATTTCATAAAGACTGGCTTCATGCCCTCTATGAAACTTTTAACAGGATGTCTTTGAGAACTTTTGAAAGAAATTTGGGCCTGTATCACCCATAGTGAGGCTACGCCTGCGAAGATGAGGCATAGGACAATAATTCCCAAAGAAAACCCCCGCTGGGAACGAGGTGTTGGAACCAGCGGGGGTTTCATGGGAAGGGTCTTTCCGAAAATCGGGAAAGAGGGGGCGGGAACTTAGTTGGCCGATTTCCAGTTGCCGATGTCGTCGCCAGTGCCGGGTTGGCCGTCGGGACCGCTGGAGGAGACGTCGTAGCCGTCGGGGTTGTTTTTGCCGGGGAAGACGTAGTTGTAGGGTTTCTTCCAGGGATCAACGAGGTCCTTGGTGTTATCCACATAAGGTCCCTGCCAGTTTTTGCCGGCATCGGCGGGGGCAGACTTGAGGGCGTTAAGACCCAGTTCGGTGCTGGGGAAGTTGCCCATGTCCATGCGGTATTTCATCATGACGGGCTTGAGGCCTTCGATGAAGGTTTTGACGGTGTCCTTTTGGGCGCCGGCGAAGATTTTGTCGGCGTTCATGATGACGGCGCCGGCGAGCATGCCGATGATGGCGATGACGATGAGGATTTCGAGGAGCGAGAAGCCTTTTGAGCTGCGGCGCAGGAGGGAGTTTCTTGGGAGCATGGTGTTGGAAGTGTTGGGTTGTGTTGCTGAAGTGAAAGCGGAGAAACGGGGTGAATGTTTCTTAAACACGCCGTGTTTCCACCTTTTTTTCCACGGGTGGCAGGGCCGGGGCGGGGCGGAGGGAGCGGAGGAAGGCGAGGAAGGCGCTGCCGGACAACTCGTTGAAGAGAGCGATGTTGAGCTGAAAGGCGAGGTTGGCCTCGGCGATGATTTCAGCCTGGCTTTCCGGCGTGAGAGGCAGGGAGTCGAGGGCGGCCCGGTAGGCGGTCTTGAAGGCGGCGTGGTCGGGGATGAGGGGGAACTCGTAGAAGTCCACGCCGGCCCCGGGGGGAAGGCGCAAAGCCCTGACGGTGATACCTTTGAGGATTTGTCCGCCGCTCAGGTCGCCGAGGTAGCGGACGTAGGAGTGGGCGCTGAGGAGGTCGGGACGGCGGTCGGCCAGGTGTTGGAGTCGGGCGACATAGGCGGCGGTGGCCGGAGAAAGGCATTCTTGATTCCTGATTTTTGATTCTTTATTTAAGGAAGCATCAAGGCAGGGGGAAAAGTGCTTAAGATCGCGAAGGATGGCGTCCTGGCGGCGGAGGGCGGGGAAGTGGAGGGGGGCGACGGCCGGATGGTCGGCGTGTTGGTCGAGGGCGGTTTCCAGGGCCTGGTAAACATGCCAGAAACGTCCCATCAGGGCGGCATATTGCTCGCGGGAAACCACTCCGCGCAGGAACCCTTTCACAAAGGAGGTGCGCTCGGCGGAGGTGTGGGAGCGGCGGGTGCCGTCGCGGAGTTGTTGGGCCAGACCCATGGGAAGGCTCACAGCCTGCCCTTTTCACACCAGTGGGCAAGCACGCGGGAGGCGGTCTGGTGGCCGTTTTCCAAGGCCGGACGAAAGCCGGGATAGGAGGCCTCGCCCTCGCCGCCGGTCAGGGAGGTGACGGCGTCCACGCCGGGAGGAGGGGAGGAGAAGTTGCTGACGGAGCGGAGCAGGAGGATGCGGTTGAAGTCCGCCAGTCCACATTCCGAAAGATGACGCAGGGCGCAGAGGGAGCCGGTGTCCTCCATGGCGGCGGTGTGGAGCGTGCCGTTTCCCTTGGTCCAGAATTTGACCCATTCCCGAGCCCAGGCGGTGGGGCGGTGCCCATGCCAGAAACGCGCGGAGGAGACGGTGGCACCGATCTGGACGCTGGCGGGGAGGCGGGCGGCGGCGTGGGCGGGGTCGGTG
>JANOBW010000500.1:0-6569 GCA_031411855.1 Opitutia bacterium | reverse complement strand
CCCCGGCCAGAGTCTGCGTGTCCACCACCGTGCAGGTCCGCGTGCCGCCCGCAGTCACCTCGCTGACCGTTCCCGGCCCGGTCCAGGTGGACGCGCCGGACGCCAGCTGCGCCACCGGGCTCCACGACTGGAGGTTGCCGGTTCCCTCGACGATGTAGGTCACATCATTGAAGAGCCTGCGGGAGAAGGTCAGGGACATCCGGTTCCCCGCCGTCACCTCCGGCACAGGCAATCCCGCCAGTCCGGCCACGTTCGGGTCGGTTCCGGTGGCGTATTCCACCAGGTTGGTCAGGCCGTCATTGTCCGGGTCCGCATCGTCGGCCGCGGTCGCACCGCCGGCGGGGAGGAAATAGGACTTCCACTCCGCCAGCGTGGCCGGGGCCGCCACCGACGTCAGCGTCAGGTCGGCTGGATTGTAGGTCTTCGCCATCCAGACGCCGGAGGTGTTGATGGCGGCGAAGCTGCCGGTGCGCGAGCCCCAGCTCATCACCTTGAAGGCATCCCCGGTGGAAGTGAGGAATCCGTTGATGGCCGTGACGTTCATGACTCCGTCCAGTGTGCAGGAGCCCTGACATTTGACCTGGTCAAACTGGGGCGTGGCGGCATTGGTTCCCGCCAGCTCGATGTTCGTGGCGCCTGTGGCGGTCTGGATGAAGGACGTTCCGACGTTGAAAACCCCCGGCGAAGCCCCAACCACGAGCTGACCGGAATTCACAAAGGCGCCGCCAGCGTATTCGCTCAACAACGCCGTCGTCTGCACACGGAAGGTGCCGGAGTTGTTGAACCGCGCCCCGACTCCCGACGCAAACTGGGTCTGGATTACACCCGTCCCGGTCCACGTCGCGGTGCCCTGGTTGTTCAGGATGCCCGGCGCGGCAGGATTTCCGTAACCGTAAAGGTTGTAGCCCTGGATGACCTTTCCAGCCGGACCGGAGATGTCGAGGAAGGCGGACGGACCCACGGTGGTGACCCCGGCGATTTCCCCGCCAGTCCAGTGCAGCGTGGCCGCTGCAAAGGTGTGCGTGCCAGCCAGCGTGCCGGCGGAGTGCTCGAAGTGGCCTGCTCCGGTCACCGTCCCAGTCACAGTGAGGCCGCCCCCATCCGTCCGCAGCCGTCCGGCACCGGTGATCGATGTGCCCGGATTGAGCACGTGGTTCCCCACCAGGCTGAGCACGCCGGTCTGGATGTCCAGCGCGGCAGTGTTGTTCAGTACCACAGTGGCGATGCGGCTCATCCCCGCGCCTCCGGATTTCCGGAGCGTCCCGGCATTGTAGAAAGTGCCGCCCGCGTACTCGTTCAGCTCGGCATCACTCTGCAGATCGAGCAGGCCGTTGTTCCGCAGCACCGCCCCCCACTGGCACTGGATGGAGCCCGCGCCACGCCACACTGCGGTCGAATTCACATTCACCGTGCCCCGCCCGTCCGCCTGCCCGTAGCCGTAGATGCCGTAGGCGTCGAGCACCTTGCCATCCGGACCGCTCACGTCGAGCACGGTGGTTCCGTTGAAATTCGTCGTCCCGGCGATCACCCCGCCAGTCCACTGGAAGGTGCCCGATCCAAGGAACGTCCCGTCGCGTGCCAGTCTGCCGCCCGTGGCCAGCTCAATGCCGGAGCCGGCTCCCAGAGTCACGTCGTTCGGGATCGTGTTGGCAAAAGCCACCGTGCCACCCGTGATCCGGGCCCGGCCTGGCGAGGTGAAGCTCGCCCCGTGCGCCAGCACGCTGGTGCCGCCGGTGAAATCCAGCGAATTGGCCACCTGCATGTCGAACCGGCCGGAACTCGAACCACCTCCGTTGATCTGCAGCTTCCCGCTTTTCGCATACACCGTGCCGTTGTTGGAACAACTCACGTCGAACCTTGTCACGTCACTGCTCAGTTCCTTCGTCAGCGTCCCCGTGTTGACGAAACGGCCGCCATTGTAGTTGGTCATGTCCGCATCCGTCTGGATGGACATGGCCCCCTCATTCCGGAACGTTCCGCCCTCGATCACGCCGCTGTTTTGGGCCCACTGGATGGAGACCTCGCCCGTGCCGGTCCAGACCGCCGTGCCCTTGTTGACCAGGATGCCGGGCAGCGCCGGATTTCCATAGCCGTAGAGATTGTAGCCTTGGAGGAACTTGGCTTCGGGTCCTGAAATGTCCAGAGCGCCCGCCGCGCCCACCGTAGTCGTCCCGATGATGGAGCCGCCCGTCCAGTGGAATGTGGCCCCCGTGAATTCGTGCGTCCCGCCCAGGGCGCTGTTCGGTGCCAGCTCGATGTGGCCCGTGCCGCCAATCACGCCCGTTGCCGTGAGCGTCGCCGAATCGATCCTCGTCCGGCCGGCTCCCGTGAGCTGGGTGCCAGTGTCAAATGAGTGCGAACCATGGTTCGCCAGGCTCACCACGCCCGTCTGCACGTCCAGCGTGCCGCCGGGGCTGCTGTAGACCACTCCGTTGAAAAGCGTGTCCCCGCCGCTGCCCGCCTTGCGCAGCAGCCCCTGGTTCACGAAGCTGCCTCCATTGTAGCTCGTCATGTCCGCGTCAGACGTGACCGTCAGGCTGCCCGTGTTCACGATTTTCGCCCCCCACTGCAGCTGCACCTCGCCCGTGCCACCCCAGGTGGCGGTGCCGGCGTGGTTGATGATCCCCCGGCTGTCCGTCTGCCCGTAGGCGTAGGAATTGTAAGCGATGAGAAATTTCGGATCAGATCCGGCCACCGCCACGCGCATGTTCGACGTCACGTCCAGAATGCCCCAGACAATGCCACCCGTCCACCGCCACAGACCGCTGCCGGTGAAGCGCAGCATTTTGTCCATGTTGCCGCCAGTGGCCAGCTCCAGCTCGGCATCCGGGGAGAAGTCCACCAAGGCCGGCCCCGCCGGAGTGTCCAGCGCTCCGAGCACCGTGCCTCCGGAAATGAGAGCGCGTCCCGCGCCGGTGAACCTTGCCCCGGTGCCCAAGGTGTGCGTGCCGCCTGTCCATTCCAGGCAGTTCACCGAGGTCAGCTGGTACTCCCCAGTGCTCACCCCGCCGCCTCCGGCAAAGACCAGGCGCCCCGTGTCCGCCCGCATCGTCCCGCCATTCGTCGCCACCACGTCCAGCCTTGTCACGTCCGAGCTGGCAGCCTTGTCCACACTCCCCGTGTTGACGAAGGCCCCGCCGTTGTAGTTCGTCATGTCAGCGTCCGTCTGAATGTGGAACGTGCCGGAGTTGTTCAGGCTTCCCCCATTCCCCGTCCTCCACTGCATCTGGATGTCGCCCGTCCCGGTCCACGTCGCCGTGCCCGCATTGTTCAGGATGCCGGGAGCATGGACATTTCCATACCCGTAAAGCCCGTAAGCGATCACATACTTGGGATTCGACCCGCTGATTTCCAGCGCCGCCTGGCTGGCCACGTTGATCGTCCCCCAGATCTGCCCGCCGGTCCATTCGAACTTCTTCAGCACCGTGAGCGAACTCTGGGCAAAGACGCCGCCCGTCATCACCAGCTTGTACACCTGCCGCTGCGCCCCGGCCGTGATGGTGGGCGAGCCTCCGTTGACGACCGCCACCGAATCCGCATCCGGCACGCGTACGAAGGCTCCTGCAGCCAGCGCACCACCGGGAGTGATCGTCGCCTGCAGGCCCGTGCCGTCGTAGCTGTAGTTGTTGTTGCTGCCCCAGCCGACCCGGAAGTCGAGTGTATCACCCGCAGTCACGGTGACGGCAATTGAGAAGGGTTTCTGCACGTGGTAGCCGTTGATGTAGTTGAGCCCGGAAGCATCACCTGGCTGGAAGAGCAGCGGATTTGCTGTGTCGCCGTTTTTCACGATGCTGGCGTCGCTCGTCGTCCCGCCGCCTGCCGATTCGATGCCTTCAAAGAATCCATTCACCTGATACACGCCGCTCGAAGGCGCCTTCCAGCGCAGGACGCACTTCTTGCCGTCAGAATTGGGGAACATGCCGAGTTCATCCGGTGCCTGGTAGGTGCCCTGGTTGTAGTGGAACGTCTGCGTGGAGGCATTCCAGAGGAGGCCCATGTCACCAACGGCCGGCGTATTCCAGACCGAGTAGCTGCCCGGCACCACGCCCGCATTCGCGAAGTTCGTGAAGCCTGTGCCATTCGCCGCTGAGTAGCCATACTGCCAGAGCTGCGCACCGGTGTTGCTGCCGGTGGTAAAGCCCGCCACCGCATTGTATTCCGGAATGCTGAGGATGGAGGAGCTGGTGCGCTGCCAGTTGGCCGGCTCATCCCAGTCATTGTTGCCAGCCCCCGTCCAGGTGAAGACGGGATGGTAGTCCACCGTCACCTGCGCGTCCCGCTGGATCCGGTTTCCAGCCGCATCATCGATGAGCGCGATGAAATTGTAGCTCCCGTTTGGCATCTGAGCGCCGGGCACCGGATGGGTGAAGTTGCTCGTCCAGATTTCCCCGCTTAGCGTGGAGGCGAGGTTCGCCTGCAGAGAATCAGCCAGCCAGGTGGTGCCGTTCCAGTAGAGGTTGTCCGCATTTCTCCGGATGAAAAGAATGACCCGGCCCATCCCCTCGTCGTCCCTGGCGAAGCCGGCAAAGCCGTAGCCCGTCGCGTCGATGACAGTCCCGTTCCCCGGCGCGGAGATCGATCCCGTCGGGGCTGTGTTGTCCACGGTGAAAAAGATGTTGTTCACTCCAGCCACGGCCACCGAGGGTAGCCCCGCCGTGTCCTGCGTGCTGGCAGCCAGCGAATACCGGCCGGGGAAAAGCGTTCCAGCCGCAGCATTCGGCACGCCCCCGGTCCACGTCCAGATGTGAGTCGTCACATTCACCGCCACTGAGAGACTGGCCGGTGACGTCCCCCACGAGGAGCCGCTCCAGTACTTGGAAGTGGGCACGTGATACAGCGTGAGGTTCACTACATTTCCAGAGATGGCCGCCGTCCCGCCTGCCGTGGCCGTGCCGGAGAGGGTGGGAATGACTTTCACGCTGGAGCCATGCGTGGGCGAGGTGATGGTCACCGCCGGCGGGGCGGTGATGTTGAAGTTCCCCGGGGAAATCGCAAAGAAGACGTTGCCGACCGCCTCCACCTTCACCCGCCCCGTGCCCGTGCCACCGGCGGGAATGTTTACTGTGGCCGATCCGTTGTTCGGCACGTTCGACGCCAGGGTCGTGGGAAAGGTCAGTCCGCCGTCCGTGGAGAGGAGCACATTCACGTTCGCCGCGTTGATTCCATTTCCCGTCGTGCCGGCCACGTTCCAAGTCACCGTCGTGGTGCCTGGTCCGGTCCACGTGGCCCCGGTCGCCGGGGCCGTCACGGCAAAGGCCGCTCCCGTGTCCACCACGGTCGCCTTCATGTCATCCGTATCCACCCCGCCGCCGCCGGAGCGGTTGTCCCGCACGGCCAGACGGAAATTCATCACCCGCGCCAGGACGGGCAGTTTCTCCGCATTTGTCGGCGTCCCGCTCAGGATGGTGGCCAGCCTCGGAAAGGTACGGCTCGGGCTGGCCGTGGGCGGGTAGACGCGGAAAAGCGGGCTGGTTCCATTGTCCGCGTCCGTCAGCGCCGCCTGGGTGCCAAGGTCGATTTCCTCCCAGGAGTAGGTCAGCGCATCACTGTTCGCGTCCGTGCCGGAGCCCGTCAGGACAAAGGGGGTTCTCGCCGGAATGGTGAAGTCCGCCCCAGCCGCCGCCACCGGGGCCGCATTTCCACTGGCCGACTGCGTCGCGCAGGTCCCCAGGCCCGTCACCACATAGTTGCGGATCTGCAGGAGGGACACCGCGTGGAAATAAGGATCCGAGTTTGGCTGCAGGTTGTTCGGAGCACAGATGCCGGCGTAGGCCATGATGGTGCTGCCGCTGCCCGGCTCGTGCGCCGTGATCGACGTCCACGAGCCCGTGCCGCAGCTGCCACCACCGCCGTTGAAGGTGTGGTTCCCGCCGAACTGGTGCCCCATCTCGTGCGCCACGTAGTCCACGTAGAATGGGTCACCCAGAGGACTCGCACTCCCGGTCACACACATCGCCTTCAGCCCCGTCTGGCACACGTTCCCGATCGCCCCCGACCGACCTCCCCCGCCCGTGCTGAAGACGTGGCCGATGTCGTAGTTCGCACTGCCAATGACGTTGTCCACCTTGGTCTGGTTCTCCACGATGATCGTCGTCGCGACGTTGTCCGTGAATCCGTCCGTCGCCGCATCCGTGAAGACCAGCAGATTATTGTTCGCCACCAGAACGAACCGGATCGCCAGTTCCTGCTCGTAAATGCCGTTCACGCGGTTGATGGCCGTCACAATGGCCGACTGTCCGCCCGCCACCGTGCCCCCGCCCACCGCCGCCACGTACTCGCCCGTCGCAGACACCGCCAGGCGGAACGTCCGCAGCGTCGGTCCCGTCAGAGCCATCGTGCCCAGCTCCGTCACCTTGTATTCCGGAACCGGCTGGCTGAAGAGCGCCTGCACCTGCGGTGAGAGATCCTCGCAGACAAAAGCCCCCCGCGCACTGCGGGCGTGGTCACTCTTGAAGTGGCTGATGTACACGTCCGACGACTCCTTGAAGAACGGATCGATCAACCACGTCCCCTGCGATGGCGAGCGCACCTGCGCGTGGAAACCCTGTGTGGTGAAGTCCAGCTGCACC
>JANOBW010000499.1:0-4644 GCA_031411855.1 Opitutia bacterium | reverse complement strand
GTTTTCCACGGCGATGAGGCGGTCCTTGAAGTCCCAGGTGCAGGCCATGCCGTCTATGTTGAGCATGTTGCCGTTGGCGTCGTAGCCGTAGGCACGATTGCCGCCGCTGACAGAAGTCAGGGCGTGGGGGCCGGGCTGATTGCCGTTGCGTCCGACGCGGTTGTAAGGCCCGGAGGTGCCGCCGTAGCCCATCGTGCCAAGGTTGGTGACGGGCAGGCCGTTTTCAGTGACGTTGAGGTTGCTCGTCTGGGTGAGCATGTTGCCGATCCGGTCGTAGGCGTAGGTGATGTTTCCGGGGGAACCGCTGACGAGGGTGGGGTATTGGACTGAGGTGAGGCGGTAGAGGCTATCGTAACCGAAGACCTGGGTGTTCTTGCGCGGATCGTTGGCGGAGATTTGGGGTCGGTTATCGTCAATGCGGGTGATGTTGGAGGCCCCGTCGAAACCATAGGCGAAGGAGATGAGCTGGGAGGAGTTCTTGACCGTGTTGAGTGATCTGAGCCGGAGGCGGGGATCGTAGGCGTAGCTGGTGTTGACCCCGTTGCCGTAGCTGGTGGTGTCGAGCTGGCCGCTGGCCTTGTAGGTCATGTCCGAGATAATGTAGCCGCCGGGGCCGCCTGTGATGTGTTTGGGGAGGTTGCGGTTGTTGTAGCCGTAGCCGGCGTTGTCGGCGTCGGGGTAGGTGAGAGTGTTGAGGCGGTCGAGGGAATCGTAGGAGAAGCCGCTTTGGTAGCTGGAGACGATGCCGGTGATGGGATCGGGGATGCGTTTGATTTTCCAGGCGGTGCGGCCCCGGGAATCGTAGCTGAGGTGCTCCTCGCCGCTGAGGTCGGTGACGGAGACGAGTTTCCCCTTGGTGAAGCCGCTGGTGGTGTCGTAGCCAAAACCGGTCGGGACGGTGGCGGGAGTATCGTAGAAGTAGGAGACGTCGGGCGTGCGGTTGGCGGCGTCGAGGTAGTCCTCTGAGAGCATGCGATTGGCCCCGTCGTAAGCGATGACGATGTGCTGGCCTTTGGCGTCCACGGTCTCGTGGAGGTTGGAGGCGGTGTCGTAGGTGTAGGTCATGACGCCCCGGTCGGGATCGTGCATGAAGACCATGCGTTTGAGGGCATCGTAGCGCATCCACTTGAGGTTGTTTTGGGAGTCGAGGATGCGGATGAGGTTATCGTTGAGATCGTAACCGTAGCGGGTGGCGTAGGTGACGGCGGTGCCGGACTCCTTGTTGATTTCGTCCACCCCGATGAGGCGCCCAAAGGCGTCCTGGTATTGGACATGCGGGGTGAGGTAGTGGGGGGAGGTAGGGTTGTTGTCCTCCTCGTCGAAAAGCATGGTGCGCAGAGGCAGGTAATCGGTGCGGGTGGTGGTGACGGCTCCGCCGGCGGTTTCGGGCGGGTTGGTGGTGCGGATGGCGCGGCCGAGGGCATCGTAGAAATTCGTGACGCGGTAGCCGTCGGACGGAGGCGCAGTGAAGGAGGGAGTGCCGCCCAGGAAGGGCAGGTAGCTGTCGCGCTCGGCCCCGCGCGCGGTGTAGCGCTTGAGCTCCTTGTAGATGAACTCGCCGGGATTGGCTCCCTCCTCGATGGTGCCCAGCTTGTGGCCTGCGCCATCGGTGATCTGGACGATGTCGAAGGTGTCGCCGCCGGCAGTTTCGCGGCTCTTGACGGAAACGCGGCTGACGACCGGTTCGGCGGCGGTGACACTGAGGGTGAGGTTGCCGGAGGAGTCGTAGGCGTAGTCGAGTTTGCGGACGGGATCGCCGGGCGCGTAGGTGAAAACCTGGGTGGGGAAGGCAGTTGAATCGCCCGGCTTCACGATGCCGACGAGGCGGAAGAAACTGTCGTAGAGGTAGGAGGAAACGATGGAGTTGAAGTCGGTGGACGTGCTGATGACCCCGCCGCCGAAATCGTAGGTGGCGGAGGCGGTGAGGTCCGCCTTGCCGTTGCCAACCTTGATTGTTTCGGTTTCGACATAAGTGTGGAAAACCGGGTCGTAACCATAGACGCGCTCGTGGCCGCTGCCCGGGCCGGTGTAGGCAGGATCGCGAACCGTGGTGGGGTTGCCAAAATCGTCGTAGATGGTCTGGCTGACGAGGCTGGCCGAGGCGGTGACGCGGGGATCGCCCGGGTGTTCGGCGTAGTCGGGAAGCGGGACGGAGCTGGTGCCAATGAAGGTTTCCTCGGACGTCATCAAGGAGCGCGAGCCGATCTGGCCGAAGGGAAGGTTGTCGTAAAAGTGGCGGGACTTGCTGACGAAGGCCCCGTTTTCATCGGTGACGGAAACCTCGGTAGGCAGGCCGATGAGCCAGGCGGAGGGCGAGATGTTGAAGCCGTATTGGGTGGTGGTGAAACGCTCGTCGTTGGCGGTGAGCGGGCCGGGGCCGTAGGGCGACAAAGAGCCGGTGACGCCGTATTCGCGCTTGAGGGTGGGGTTGCCAAAGAAGTCCACCTCATTGTCGGACTCGATTACGACCGGGGCGGAGTTAGCTGCGAAGGGATTGCCCGGGTGAAGCGTTCCCTGAGCCTCGATGAGCTGCTTGGAAACGAATGAGGAGAAAGGGAAGGTGACTTTCTGGCCGTTAAGGGTGGCGTAGGGGAGGGAGGCTCCGGTCTGGGTGAAGCCGCCGGTGGAATCGTGGATTTTTTTGAGACTCCAGGTCTGATACTCGCGGGTGAAGACGACGGTGTTGGAGGCGAGGGAACCGCTGCCGGGGCCTTCGTCGGACTCGTCCACGAAGCCGTCGCCGTCGTTGTCAATTTCATCAAACTCCTGGGTGAGGAGGGTGGTTTCCGTCCAGAGCACTTTGCCTTTGAGGGACTCTTCTTCGTAGCCTGAAACGGGGTCGAACTCATCGGTGCGGCCGTCACCATTGTTGTCCACGCCGTCGGGGACGCCGGTGTGAAAGGCGAAACGGGTGATGGTGGAAGGCGAGTTGATTTGTGGTGTGGTTCCGACCAGCGCGGTGCCCTCGCCGGCGATGCGGAGACGGTCGTCCCCGCGCTCGACCTTGCGGGCGAAGGCGAAGCCACGGAACTCCTTCTCGAAGGTGTCGTAGTAGCCGTCGAAGTAGGAAAACTCGGTGACGTAGCGGTCCTCGCCGGGGACGGCGTCGAGATCGAGGCCGAAGCGTTTGCTGATGCGGGAGACGCAGGTGGAGGGGAAGGGCAGGCGGGTGTTCCAGGGGTTGGACCCGAGGAGGTCGGCCACGTAGAAATCGGTGGTGGTTTTGTAGGAAAGCTCGGTGCGCAGGCCGATGCCGTTGTCTATCACCGCGAGCAGGTTGGGCTTGGAGTTGCCGATGAAGTCCACCCAGCTCACGCGGTAGGCCCCGGCGGAGGGATCGTAGTTTTCCCAAAGCAGATCGGTGGAGCCGTTGCCGTTTATGTCGGCCTGCTGAAGGACGGTGGTGCCCTTGATGTATTCGGGGGTGTTGGAAACCTCGAAGCGGCGGGAAAAGGAATTGTTGCCGAGGTTGATCCAGTAGGAAACGTGGTCGTAGGCCACGGCCAACACATCGGCGAGCCCGTCGCCGTTCAGGTCGCGGACAAAAACGTCCTCAATGGGCAGCGTGCCGATGTCCACCGTGCCGGACATGATCTGACGCTGCCCCCAGCGCCCACGGCCCAGGCTGGCCCAGTAGGTGATTTCAATCTGGTTTTGGAAGAGGTTGACGCGGACGAGGTCCTGGAGGCGGTCGCCGTTCATATCGGCGAGTTTGACGTGGTTGGGATCGTCGAAGTTAAGGGCGTCGGCGTAGGTGATGTCGCCCATGGCGGCTTCGCCGAAGAGATAAACGCCGTCTTCCTCCCAGGTGGAAGTAGAGGTGGAGGATGCGGGCGAGGCGCGGTTGTAGTAGTAAACGAAACCGGCCGGGGTGGTGCGCATGAAATCAATGAGCTTGTCGCCATTGAGGTCGAGGGTGCGGATGTTGGGATCGTTGAGGTCGAAGGGCGGAAACGGGGGATTGTAGGATCGCTCGGAGCCCCAGGAAGGATGGGCTTCGTCGTTGCCACGGGGAAGGGTGGTGTTGGGGAAAAAGACGAAGTGGTCGTTGGCCCCGCCGGCCTTTTGGATGAGGTCAATGCGGCCGTCGCCATCGAAGTCGGCGAGCTGGACGCCGGGTTGGCCGAGCTCGACACCGGTGGGTGGGGAAACGAAGTCGGTTAGAGCGGAGAAGCGGCCCAGGCCCTGGTTGTAGATGACCTGATGTTTGCCGTTGGTCGGGTTGGTGTAGAAGAAGTCGGGGAGGGAGTCGCAGTTGGTGTCGGCAAAGTTGAGGTTGGGGTTGCCGAGGGAAACGGGGGCGGGGTTGAGGAAGGTGCCACGGGTGGCGTTGGCGGCGTCGAAGCGGTAGTAACCGAGGCGGAGCGGAGGCAGGAAGTTGTTGTCGGTCTGGCCTTGGTCGAACTGCGTGACCTTGCGCAGAAGCGAAAAGGTGAGGCCTCCATCGGTTGCGCCGATGGGCTCGATGGGGTCGTCGGCCGGGAGGGCGTAGTCGAGTTTGTAGCGGCGGACCAGAGCGCCCTGGGAGAGGACGCGGATCTGGGAGCAGCGCCGACCGGTGCGGACGGTGAAGCCGGAGAGGGAACTGGCAAAGGCGTCGGACCTTAGTTCGTAGTCGAAATTTATCGAGTGGTAGGCGGAGCC
>JANOBW010000498.1:0-3213 GCA_031411855.1 Opitutia bacterium | reverse complement strand
CCCCGCGTGACAGGCACGTCGGGGCTTGAATGTGCGCGACCGTGTGGGGTCGTGGAGAGGGCATGGGCGTGAAATCCCGGATCAGGATTCGTCGTCGTCCTCTTCCTCGCCGGTGTCGTCCTTGGCGTCATGCACGCTGGCACCCTTTTCATTGAGCTTGAGCTTGCGCTTTTGCTCGGGGACGGGGCTGAGCATGGCGACCACGCTTCGACCGTTCAGACGGGGGACGAAATCGGAGTGGCTGACGTGGGCGAGGTCGGCGACGGCTTTTTTGACCACTTCGATGGCGGTTTCGGCCTGGGAGGTTTCCCTGAAACGGAGTTGGAGTGAAATCTTCACCTTGTCGCCATGGAAGAGAAACAACTCGGCGTGGCGCAGCTTGATGAGGAGGTCATGGGGGTCAATGCGGACGCGCAGTTTCACTTCCTTCAGTTTGGCCGCCGTCTGTTTCTGGCGGGTTTCCTTTTCCCGTTTGTTTTGTTCGTAAAGGAACTTGCCGAAGTCGGCGATCCGGCAGACGGGGGGGACGGCGTTGGGGGAAATTTCAATCAGGTCGAGGCCGTATTGTTTGGCGGTGCTGATGGCGTGGTCTATGTCCATCACTCCCAGCATTTTCCCATCGGGATCAAGCACCCGGACTTCCTGGGCGCGGATGCGGTCGTTGCGGCGCGGGCCGGTTTCCACGCGCGGGCGGCGCTTGTCAAAGGGGCTGTTGGGCCGGTTTCCGGGCGGGCCGGAAGTTGACCCCGGGGCGCGGTAGGGGGCGCCGGGGCCGGTGCCGGGACCCGGGCTGGACCCGGGGGCGCGGTAGGGGGCTCCCGGACCGCCAGAGAAAGGCGGACGATTGGCGGGAGGTCCGGAGTTGGGGCCCGGACCTGAGGGGCGGTAGGGGCCGGAGTTGGGACCGCCAAACTGTTGGCGGGGGGCTCCGGAGGAGAAACCGGGGTTGTTACCGGGAGGGGTGGGCTGGCTCATCCTTGAGTCAGGAATTAGCGGCGACGAACCGGCCGAACGGGGTGAGGCTTTGAAGCATACGGCTGTGAAACAAACAATTCCACCGGTGGGCTCAAGGCTTAACGCGCGCTTGTGGAAGTTTTGGCAAAAGGCGCGGTTCCACGCCTTCGGCATCCCTGTGAAACGGGGCGCGATGGGTTTCGGGTTGTTTTCCCATCAGAGCCAGCCAAGTTCACCGGTTTCTCATGGACCGCATTGCCCAAGCCTTCGCCCGTGCCCGCTCCGCAGGCCGCCCCTGCCTGGTGGCCTACATCTGTGCCGGGGATCCGGATTACGACACCTCCCTCCGTCTCTGCAAAGCCCTGGCGGAGGAGGGGGTGGACATTCTGGAGTTGGGAGTGCCCTTCAGCGACCCCCTGGCCGACGGCCAGACCAACCAGCTGGCCGCGCAACGCGCCCTGGATGCCGGCATGACCCAGGCCAAGGTGCTGAAGCTGGCCTCCGAAGTCCGTGCCTTTGCCCCGGAGCTTCCGCTGGTTTTTTACACCTACTGCAATCTGGTCTTCTCCCGGGGCGAGGAAAATTACGCCCGCGAGGCCAAGGCCGCCGGAGTGGACGCGCTTCTGACCCTGGACTGCCCCCCCGAGGAGTCCGGCGAACTGGTCGCCGCGTGCCGCCGGCACGGCCTTTCCAACATCTACATTGTCGCGCCGACCACCCCCGACGAGCGCATCCGCATGATCGCGGGAGTGGCGACAGGTTTTATCTATTATGTTTCCCGTGAAGGGGTTACGGGTGTCCGTGACACGCTTGTCTCCAACCTCGCCGAGCGGGTGGGAAAAATCAAGGAGCACGCCAGGGTCCCGGTCGTGGTGGGGTTTGGTGTCTCCAGGGCGGAGCACGTCCGCGAGATCTGCCAGGTGGCCGACGGCGCGGTGGTGGGCTCGTTCCTGGTCAACTGCATCCCGGAGGGCAAGGGTGACACGGCTGCGATGGAAGCCGCTTTGCGCCAACGGGTCCGGCTTCTTCTGGGCCGGCCTTCCCACTGAGAGGAGCCATGGCCGCTCCGGTGCTGCACCTGCTGACGGGCCCCACGGCCTGCGGCAAGACCGCGCTGGCCCTGGAGTGGGCGGAGAGGTCCGGGGCCGAGATCATCTGCGCCGATTCCACCACGGTTTACCGGGGCATGGACGTGGGCACGGCCAAACCCTCCGCGGAGGAAAGGAGCCGCGTGCCGCACCACCTGCTGGATGTGGCCGATGTTTTCCAACCCTTTGATGTGTCTGCTTTTGCGGCGATGGCGCGCGATGTGGTGGAGGACATCCACCGCCGGGGGAAACCGGTTTTGGTCGTGGGCGGGAGCGGTTTCTACCTGCGCAGTTTCCATGCGCCCATTTCGGACGATGTCGGCATCTCCCCCGCACTTCGGGCCGAGGTGGTGGAACTCGAAAAACGCGAGGGCCTGGCCGGGCTGGTCCGGGAGGTGAAGGGGCTCAATCCGGGCGGCACGGGCTCCCTTGATCTGCTCAATCCGAGGCGTGTTTTCAACGCCCTGCTGAGGTGCCGCGCCTCCGGACTCACGCTGGGGGAATTGCTCACCCGCTTCCGTTCTCTGCCTGAGCCGTTTCCCGGCTGGGAAAAACGTTTTCTCCTGCTGCGACGCCCGGTGGAGGAGCTGCGGGAGCGGGCTGCGGCGCGGACCGAGGCGATGCTTGCGGCCGGGCTGATTGAGGAGGTCAAACAGCTGACGGAAATGGGGTTCGAATGCAACCCTGCGGCCGCCTCGGCCATCGGCTACCGGGAAACCCTGGCTTTTCTCAAGGGGGGGCTTCCGCGCTCCGCCCTGGCCGGGGAAATCTCCCGGAACACCTGCCGCCTCATCCGCAAGCAGCTGGCCTGGTTCCGTCTTCACCTGCCCGCCCACCGGACCATGGACGCGGGCTCGCCCCTGCCTCACTCGGAGTGGTTTCAGGGCTGAAGCATGTGTGCTTTGGCCTCCCGTTTGGCTGATGTCCCTCCTGAAAGAGCTTGAGAAAAAACCACTCTCCTTCAGTCTCCTTTCGTGAAGACCTTGATTTCCACCCTCCTGCTTGCCCCGTTTTTTCTTGGAAATGGATCGGCTTTCGCCGCGCAGGACGGCCCGAATGAGGGTGGCGGCAATCTCGGCCTCAACCCACTGCAGGATGTCGAGACCTTCCATGCGAAGGAGACCTACCGTGAGCTCACCGAACTGATCCGTGATTACCTTGAGGCCAACGG
>JANOBW010000497.1:0-5227 GCA_031411855.1 Opitutia bacterium | reverse complement strand
ATGAGGGCGAGTTCGGCCTGGGTGCGGGCTTTCCAGCCGAGCTCCAGCGGGGCCATGAGGTCGCTGAGGTGTTCGCCATCGAAGATCATGCGGTCGAGGATGCCGTCCACGAAACGTTGCAGGGCGGGAGTGGCGAGGCGGTGCTTGGTGGCGATGGCGGCGAGTTCCTTGGCGTCCTTCTCCGCCTTGAAGCGGGTGTAACCGTCGCGGATGGCCTTTTCGCTGAGGCCTTCCCCGGCCTTGAGGGTGGCGATGTAGGCGGCGATGGAGCCGACGACGGCTGTGGCTGCCTCGGGTGCTGCGCACGGCCGAGACCACAGCCTTGTTTTCATCCTCCCTCCCCCCACCCCCTTCAACCTTCAGCCTTTGCCTCCCGGCTTTCCTTGGTGCTTGGGGATGGGAACTTGGTCATTTCGCGCGCAGCGCGCCCAGCAGGCTGCCGCGTTTGACCGCTCCCGGGCCGAGGGTTTTGTTGAGGGCGTCGGTGGCCTTGGCCAGTTGGCGGCGGCGTTCCTTGCCGTCGTCAAACAACCCGAGCTGACGGGCTCCGGCGGTGAGGTTGGAAAGGCGGACGGAGACGAGGCGGAGGGCGCGGCGGCCGTTCCAGGCCCGGCGCAGGAGCGGGTCGAGGTGGGGCAGGAAATCGTCGTCCAGATCGGAGGCTTCCGGCAGGGTCAGCCCGGCCGAGGCCTCCTCCCAATCGGCCTGGCGGATTTTCACCGTGAGGGTGCCGGCCCGGCGGCCCTCCTCGCGGGTGTCCACCAGGAGGTCGGCCAGCATTTCTCGGGTTTGGGTGAGGACCCAGGCCCGGTCGGTGGTGTCGTGTTCAAAGGTGCGCTGGGCGGAACGGGAAACGGCCGGACCGTGTTCCGTGACCACCGGGGAACTGTCGCGGCCCAGGGCGGCCTCGCGGAGGGATTCGGCCCGCGCGGCCCCGATGGCCCGGGCCAGGGCGGCGGGATCGTGGGCGAGGAGTTCGCCGCAGGTGGTGAGCCCGAGCGCCTGGAGATCCTCAGCGAAACGCGGCCCCACGCCGGAGAGTTTGGCCAGGCCGACGGGGGCGAGAAACCCGGCCTCGGCCCCCGGTGCCACGACGGTGAAGCCACGCGGTTTGCGGAGCTTCGAGGCCAGGGCGGAGACGTGTTTGTTGGAAGCGAGGCCCACCGAGATGGTCACGTCCAGCTCCGCCGCCACCCGGGCCTGGAGTTTCCGCATCGCGGCCTCGGGCGCGGCGGCCGAAGGGGTGCCGGTCAGGTCGAGGTAACCTTCGTCAATCGAGGCCCGCTCCAGGATCGGGGTGAGCTCCTCGCAGAGTTCAAAGATGCGGTGGGAAACACGGCTGTAGAGGCCGCGCGTGCCGGGGATGACGATGAGCCGCGGGCATTGTTTGAGGGCCAGCGCGGTGGACATCGGGGTTCGGATGCCGAGGGCCCGGGCCTCGTAGGAGGCGCTCGCGATGATGCCGCGCACCCCTCCCCCGACGGCCACGGGAAGCCCTTTGAGCCGCGGGTTGGCGGCCTGCTCGCAGGAGACAAAAAAGGCGTCCCCGTCCCAGTGGGCGATGAGCGGCTGGCGTTCGTCCATGGGGCAAGCCTGTGATGGCCAAAGATTGTGGCAACACGGGTTTGCACGGACCGGGGCGAAAGCTTTGATTCGCCCGAAAGTCTCCTCCCGACCTCCATGACCCCCAGCCCTTTTCCGCCCGCCCGGCGCGAAGCCCTGATCACCCTGATGGACGACCCCGACCAGAAGGTGCGCGAGGCCGTCAAAGCCGAGGTGACGCGGCTGGGTGAAGGCGGCCTGGAGTTTCTGCGGAGTGTGAAGGAGCACCCCGAGGAGGCCAAATCCCGCGCCGCCACCGCCCTGCTGCGCGAGCTGGCCGGCCCCGACCACGAGGAGGAGTTCATCGCCTACATCCGGTCCGGCCGCTACGACATCGAAAGCGGCTGCCTGCTGCTCTGCCGCATGGAGCACCCGAAGGCCGCGCCCCGGGACCTCGGCCTGCTGGAAAGCATGGCGGCGGCGGCCCGCCCCAAGGTTTCCAAAGCGACCGGGGCGCGGGAGAAATGCCGGGCGCTTTCCCGCGTGATCTTCACGGAGTTCCGCTTCCACAGCTGCGACGACCATCCCTTTGACCCCCGCCACAGCCTGCTCACGGATGTGCTGACCCGCCGCGAGGGCAACCCCCTCAGCCTCTGCCTCGTCACCTACCTGGTGGCCCTGCGCGTGGGGCTGGAATTGGAACTGATCGGCCTGCCCGAGCGTTTCCTCCTGGGCTGCTTCCTGGAACCGGAGCCCTTCTACCTCGACTGTTTCTCCGGTGGCACGGAACTGGGACCGGCCCACCTGCTTGAGTTTCTCCGCCTGCGCGGCCTCCCGCCCGACCCGGCCTTCCTCCTGCCCTCGACACTTGGCGATGTTCTCGCCCGTTCCTGCCGGAATCTGGCCAACCAGCATGCCCACCGTGGCAAAACCTCCCTGGCCCGCCGCTACATGCGCTTCGTCAACGAATTCGAGGCCACCCGCCGCCGTCTGGCCGGAGAATCCTGACCGTTTTCCCCCCACCACTTGGAAACCTAAAAACACCACCATGCCCAACGTCACCGCCGAGCAGATCCTTCACGCCCACCAGTGGCGCTACGCCGTCAAGAAGTTTGACGCCGCCCGCAAAATCCCGGCCGCCACCTGGTCCGCCCTGGAACAGTCCCTCATCCTCTCGCCCTCCAGTTTCGGCCTCCAGCCCTGGAAGTTCATCGTCATCACCTCGGCCCAGCTCCGCCAGGCCCTTCTGCCCCAGTCCTGGGGCCAGACCCAGGTGACGGACTGCTCCCACTTCGTCGTCTTCGCCGCCCGCAGCTCCATGGGGCCGGACGAAACTTCCGCCCTGATCCGCCGCACCAGCGAGGTGCGCGGGGTGCCCGAGGCCAACCTCGCCGGCTACGCCCAGATCATCAACGGTTTCCTCGCCAACAACGAAACCCAGGGCCAGACCTCGGCCTGGACCACCCGCCAGGCCTACATCGCCCTGGCCAACCTCATGACCAGCGCCGCCCTGCTGGAGGTGGACACCTGCCCGATGGAGGGCATAAATCCCGGCGCATACGACGAGATCCTCGGCCTGACCAACACCGGCTGGAAAACCGTGGTGGCCTGCGCCGTGGGCTATCGCTCCGCCGACGACAAATACGCCTCTGCCCCCAAGGTCCGCTACACGCCGGAAACCCTCGTCGAGCACCGCTGAGGCGGACCCTCGGCAGACGGAATCAAGGCAGGAGTTCACCACAGAGACACAGAGGCACAGAGAGTTGTCCTGAACTCTCAAGTCATTGCTCCAGGAACAACTTGCTTCATGACTTATCCGAGTCATTCACTTGCGCTGAAAACTTTCCCCTCACTGCGAATCTCTGTGCCTCTGTGTCTCTGTGGTTAAACCTGCCTTGGCTGTCTTGATGTGATCGTCGTCGGCCGCGAAGGATTCAAAACATCCCCAAGTCTCCAACCCTCATGACCAAACTCCGGCAACCTTGGCCTTCTCCCGCTGTTCAACCAACGTCATGATCCCACGCCGCCAGTTTCTCGCCGGTCTCGCCGCCACCACCGCCGGTTCCCAGTTGTGGGGTGAATCGGAGACCTCCGGCTCGGAGAAAAAAGGCTGGGGCGGCGACCTCGGCACGACCCAGGCTCTCGGTGGCAAATGGTATTACAACTGGGGGCCCGGCGGGGAATCCGGCCCCGGGGTGGAATTCGTCCCGATGGTCAAAACCCACCGCCAGATCAACCCCGGCACGCTGAACCAGATCAAGGCCAAGGGGGCCAAAACCCTGCTTTGCCTCAATGAGCCCGAACGCAGCTCGCAGGGCGACACCACGGTCGAGAAGGCCTTGGAACTCTGGCCGGTGCTGATGGCCACGGGCCTTCGGCTGGGCAGTCCGGCCCCGTCCTCCGACAAGGGCGGGATGGACTGGCTGGCGAGCTTTATGGAGGGCGTCCGGCGCAACAAGCTGCGGGTGGATTTCATCGCCCTGCACTGGTATCGGAGCTCCAGCGCGGAGGACATGAAACTGTGGCTCGACGGCATCGCCAAGGATTACAAGCGGCCCATCTGGATCACGGAATTCAACTCCATGTATTCCGGCGGCGACCGCGACAAGTTCGCCCGGGAGGCTTGGAAGATGCTGGACCGCCATCCCAAGGTGGAGCGCTACGCCTACTTCAACGCCCCCATCGGCCAGGCCGGCAGCCTGTTTCAAAGCAAGGACTACCGCACGCTGACAGCGCTGGGTGAGGATTACAAAAAACGCTGAGGGTGAGGTGTGTGAGCCCCCCCACCCTCACTTCCGCGCGAGGAGGTCGCTGATGCGTTCCACCACCTGGTCGAGGGAAAGGTGCGAACTGTCTATCCGGACGGCGTCGGGCGCGCAGGCCAGAGGGGCGGCGGCCCGTTTGCTGTCAATGGCGTCGCGTTTCGTGACTGAGTCCACCCCGCCCTCGGCGGCGCGGCGTTTGGAGCGGGTTTCCGGATCGGCCTCGAGGTAGATTTTGAGGTCGGCGTGGGGGAAGATGACCGTCCCGATGTCGCGGCCTTCCATGATCATCCCGGCAAAGTTGCCGGAACGGGCCACCCCCTCCAGGGAACGTTGGTAATCAAAAAGAAAGCGGCGCACCTCGGGCACGGCCGCGACCGGGGAGACGAGCTCGTTGACGGCGTGGGAGCGCAGGTCGGAATCATGCGGCACCTTGCCGTTGACGATCAGGTGGGCGGACTGGCCCTCGACGCGGGTGTTGAGCCGGATCTGGCGGAGGGTTTCCGCCAGGGCCTCGCGCTGGGTGGGGTGGACGCCGGCCTGGAGCAGAAGGAGGGTCACCACCCGGTAATGCGAACCGGTGTCCACGTGCATGAGGTTGCAGCGCGACGCGACGGTCCGCGAGGTCGAGGACTTGCCGGAGGCGGCGCCGCCATCAACGGCGACAATTTTGAAACGCGAAGGCTGTGGTTTCATTGGGTAACGCCGGAATGGCTGGAGACTCGGAGGCCGGCCAGCACGTCAAAAAAGTGGGGAAATGTTTTGCCGCAGCAGGCGGGGTCGTGGATTTCGAGCCAGGGCAGGCCGTCACCCAGCAGATCATGGCTCCCCAGGATCCCGAAACTCATGGCAAAACGGTGGTCCTCATAGGTTTCGATGGGAAGCAGGCGTCCCTCCTGCCGGGCCGCCCGGGCCCGGGCCAG
>JANOBW010000496.1:0-6500 GCA_031411855.1 Opitutia bacterium | reverse complement strand
CCTACAACCTCGGCTACGCCGTCCTCGTCGGCCTGGTCGTCACCCCCGTCTGGGAGTTTGTGAAGTCCATGGGCCTGGGCCTGGTCCGGCGCGGCGTCCTGACCTCCTGCCTCCTGGTCGGCGGCAGCGGGGCCGCGCTGGTGGTGCCGTTCATGCTGAAGGATCGGGAAGAGGCCAGAATCGTGAACAACGTGGAGGTGAAGGAATATTTCAACACGGAAACCCTCTGGGACTCCATGCGTTTCGCGGGCTGCACCACCGAGCTTCCGAAGGACCGCCTGACCCCGTTCGGGCTATGGATCCAGCAGCTCGGGCACCGCCCCGAGCCCGAGACCAACCTCGACCTGCCCATGGAGATTTTCAGCTATGTGGTCCAGCTCGGCGACTACCACGCGCCCCTCGGCGGCTTCCTCATGCTGACGCTGTCACTCGGAGCCTTCGGACTCCTGCTGAACGGGAAAAACTCCCTCGCGGCCGGCTTCATCCTCGGCCTCACCCTCGTCACCACCCTTTCCACCAACACCTGGATTTTCCCCCTCCAGGCCCTGCTCACGGCGGGTTTCGCGGCCCACCTGTGGTTCCTCTCCCGGCCCGGGGTCTGGCCCGATCCGGCCTGTTTCCATCAGCCCGACACGCGCCGAACCTTCCTCACCCGCTCCGGTGTGGGGGGCATCGCCGGGGCCGTGGCCGCCGCCGTCCTCCTCTACCCGTTTTTCCGCTACTTCCTGGGTTCCGGCGCCGGTTCCGGCCAGGGCTTCGCCAGCGCCCTCAACAACCCGGAGCCCGGGCTGTTCAAAAACTCCGCCACCGGCCTTCCCTACCAGTTCCCGCTGCTCACCCCCCTGCCCTACTGGCTCATCATTTTCTGGCCCATCCTGGCCCTCATCTGCCTCTCCATCTACACCCGGGACGCCTCCCGGAAACCCTTCGCCTGGTGGGGGGTCTTCTGGATTTTCATGCTCGTGGGGACCGAGCTCTTCTACTTCGACGACGACTACGGCGGACACTTCGAACGTTTCAACTCCACCCTCAAGTGGTGGCCCTGGACCTATGGCGGTGCCCTGCTCACCCTCGGGGCCGTCCACCTCGGCTCCGTTTCCCACCTGCGCCGCATCCTCGCCTGCCTCGTCATGGGGGCCGTGCTGTTCTACACCGTCGTCCTCGGCCGGACGTGGCTCCACCTCGGCAAAATCCCTGAAGGCGGCTCCTGGGTCCGCCTTGAAAAATCCGCCGCCGGCCGGCTGGATGGCACGGCCTGGTTCCGCCGCCAGGACCGCCCGGAAAGCGATCGCCAGGAACGCGAGCGCGAGCGCACCCGCTCCAACGCCCTGCTCACCTACCTCTCCGCCCAGAAACCGTCCGTCATGGTCGAGCCGTTTTTTGACGAACTCGCCCCCAACGGCAACCGCTACCCGCGCATGGCCTTCTGCGACACCGGTTTCCTCGCCCTCGTCTCCGGCCACCAGGTCGTCCTGGGATGGGCCTCCCACCAGCAGCTCTGGCGCAACTACAACAAGGAGGTCGAATCCCGCCTCAACGCCATCCGGAGCCTCTACCAGGGACAACTGGCCGACCCGCTCGGCTGGCTCGCGCAGCACGACGTCAGCTTCGTTTACTGGCCCGACCTCCCCGAGGACAAAAACGGCGAGACCTGGCAGAAAATGAAAACCGCCCTCGCCCCCCGCTATCAGTGGAAAAGTTTCGACGCGGCCAGCCCCCGCTACGGGATTTTTGAACGGGTTCCCTGAAACGCCCGATCGGGACGGAAAATCGCCTCAACCTCGGCGGCGGGAAACTCCGTTCCAGGCCGCTCCGGCAGGGCCTGGGCGTGAACAAATCCTGAGTTATTCACAATAATTCACAAAGGAGTTGAGGAGACGTGCGAAAACTCCAAGAGAAAACGCATGACCGTTGATCCAACGCACCTCGACCTCCTCCTCGCGGATTCCTCGCGCGGCATCATCACCTACTTTCAAAACTGTGATCCGGCCGGCAAGGGCGTCACCATCATCCTCCTTTCCCTCAGCTTCGTGGCCTGGTCCCTCATGTTTGGCAAGTGGATGGACCTCAAGAGGATGCAGGAACTGAACCGGTCCTTTGACGAGATCCTGCTCAAGGAGCCCTCCGTCCTCGCCGCCGACCCCCTCGCCCTCGAAAAGTTCAAGGGACCCTACGCCGCCCTCACCAAGATGGCCGTGCGCGCCTTCTATCGGGGATCGGAAACCTCGCTGGACACCGCCATCCGCCTCGGGGCCGTCCGCAACGCCCTGCAACGCGGCCTCTCCGAAGCCAACCTCCTCCTGGAGTCCAAAATGGTCTTCCTGGGCAGTATCGTCTCCGGTGCCCCTTTCCTCGGCCTTCTGGGCACGGTCTGGGGCGTCATGGACGTCTTCGGAGCCATCGCCGAAAGCGCCCAGCCCGCCACCATCCAGACCCTCGCCCCCGGTGTCTCCGGAGCCCTCCTCACCACCATCTGCGGCCTCATCGTCGCCATCCCCGCCGTCTTCGGTTACAATTTCCTCCTGACGCAGACCAAGCTCCAGGCCACCGAGCTCGACAACTTCGCCAGCAACCTCCACGACCGCATCGAGCTCGAGGCCCACCAGGAACTCGAGCGCCAGGGCCTCGTCACCCCCGCCCGGCCGGCCTCCGCCTAACCCCCTTTCCCCCAAGACCATGAAATCCACCTTCGGAGGCGGCAAAGGCATGTCCTCCATGTCGGAGATCAATGTCACCCCTCTCCTCGACCTGGCCTTCGTCCTCCTCATCATCTTCATGATCTCCACCCCGATGATGAAGCAGAACGAGAAGGAGTCCCCCATCCCGGTCAATCTGCCCATCACCAGCGGAGCCCCGGGCAGCGCCGAGGACAAAGACAAGTTTCAGGACCTTTCCGTGGACAAGACCGGGCGGATGTTTTTCGGCCGCGACGCCGTTTCCGAAATCGAGATGGACCGCCGCCTCGCCCAGCTCGCCACCTCCGCCAAACCGCCCGTGCTCTCCATCCGCGGAGACAAGGATGGCAAATACCAGAACGTCGTGACGCTTCTGAATCTGGTGAAGAAAAACAAACTTTCCCGCATCAGTCTCGACACCGAGATCAAAAACTAACCCCGCGACCGCCATGCAATCCGACTCCAAAGCCTATTCCGCCTCCTGCGCCATCCACTTCGGGCTGGGTGGCATCCTCCTCTTTTCCTCCCTCCACTCCATCGAGAAACCGGACGAAACCAAGGAGGTCTTCGAACTCTTTTCCGCCCCCATCCCGGCCGACCCCAACGCCCGGCAGGTCACGTCGCCCCACGACGCCCCGCCGATGCCGAAAAACTTCATATTTAATAAGATCAAGGAGGTCCCGATCAAGTTCCCCGAGCCGGAGCCCGAGGAACCCGCCTCTCCCGCCCAGCCCTCCCGCGTCCCCGACAAAACCACGGCCAAAAACCCGGACAAGTCCACCCCCAAGGATCCCTCCAAAGTCGGCAAAAAGCCCCTCACTTACGGTGAGTTTGCCCAGAGCAACCCGGCTCCCGCTCCCAGCACGCCGAAAAGTGGCAAAACCGCCAAAAGCCAGCCCGCCCCCCAAGTTTTCATCCCAGGCAGCTTGAACGGCAAAACCATGGCCACTCCCCTGACCGGCCCCCTCAGCATCCCGGTGGACCCCGCCGAGGAAAACCTCTACGTCTCCCAACTGGTCCAGCGGATCAAACAGGCCTGGCGCAAACCGCCATCCTACTCGCTCCTCGAATGCAAGGTCGGCTTCGATGTCAGCGCCTTCGGCTCCCTCACCAACATCACCCTGATGAAATCCTCGGGTGACAGCTCCTTCGACCAGTCCGCCATGGATGCCCTAAAGGCCGTCGGCGCCGTCGGCAAACCGCCGGGCGGCAAAGCCCTCGTCGGCTACTACATCAACTTCAACCTCAAAGACTGAGGTGGCGGTTTTTTTTTCGCCACCTGGGAGCGCCAGACTCCGCACTGGCATGACGTGTGTGGGCGAGGCAAGGCCGGTCCGGAGCCCGGCGCTCCCAGGAAAGAGGCATCAAACAATGAGTGGAACTCAGCGCCCCAACGCCGCCCTCACCGCTTCCGGCAGCGCCTCCGCCTGCATCCGGCCGTCGGCCTCCTGTTTCACATGCACGGTCGTCATCCGGCCCCGCGCCGTCTCCGTCCACTTCCCCGCCCGGTCCTTTTCGAAGACAAACTCGTAGCCGACACTCGTCTCGCCCACGGCCAGCACGCCCGCCGTGACCCGCACCACGTCGCCGCACTTCAACGGACGTTTGAACTCGCACGAGGCCTCCCGCCGGGGCCACCCCAGGCGGACGCCCTCTGCCGTCGTTGACATCATGGCCAGCCCCAGGGACCGAAACCATTCGTGCTCACAGACTTCCATCCAGCGGTAGTAGTTGGAAAAGTGCATGAGCCCGGCCGCGTCCGTCTCGTGAAACTCGACCCGGCGGGTGATCGCAAACGTCTGTGTGTCCATCCCGCCACCGTGGCGGACGCCCTCCGCATGTCAAAGCCCGCCCGCGCTTGCCTCCGGGCGTTTTCCGCGTTGTCCCCTATCCCATCATGACTCCCGCCGCCTTCCGCTCCGCCCTCCTACCTCTCTGGGACACCGCCGTCGCCCGCTACCGTTCCGGCCGCCGCGGCGCCTCCGAGCTGTTCACCCCCGCCTAGACCGCCCAGCTCGCCACCCTCGGCCTCACCGCCCAGGAACTCTACGACTTCGCCGAGGACCAGGTGAACTACGGCGTGCCCTCCTTTGAAACCACCGCCGCCATCTCCGAGGTCCGTTTCGCCTACTTTCAAGAGAAACTCGGCGGCAAGCCCACCGGACGCACCGCCACCATGGAATCCCTCCCGCCCAAAACCGAGGAGGTGGACGGCGTCGCATGGCTCCCCCGCCTCATCGTCAAAACCGGCCTCAAACTGCGCGGCGAAATGCCCTCCGACCTCATGTTCTGCTGCGGCGGCGACCGCCGTTTCTTCGCCGAACACGGCATCGCCCCCCAGGACTTCCTCAAGGCCGCCTGGCAGCACGAAAACGACCCCGCCTCCCTCCGTAAGTGGTTCCAGGAGAAGCGGAAACGCTGAAAACCAGTTCCACTTTGCTGCAAAAGTGCGCAGCACCGTGGAGTGCGGCGACCCTGTCGCAGCTGTGAGGCATCGCGACCCTGTCGCGGCCTCAAACGTGACCTTCGCCGGGAATTTCTGGGAAATTCGGCACGCTTCGCCGCTATCACGTCCCACAGCCCGGCAACAAGGTTGCCCTGGGCCACGGCTGCAACAAGGTTGCAGCACTCCACGGACTCCGTCCCAAGGCATTCACAAAATAGACTAGGAGCGCGCCACTCCCGTGACACCTGCCTTAAACTTTGAACCTCGCCCCTTCTCTGGTGCTTGGTGATTGGGATTTGGGGTTTCCTGCGTAAGCAGGTCGTCCCTGTAAGTTAATTTACTGGAATGTTTCGCATATTTTCCGTTTCCCGCTTGGCGTTCCCCGCTTCCCCCCTTTCTTCCACACCTTTCCCGTCATGAAAATTCTCGTCGCAGACAAGATTTCGCCGACCGGGGTGCAGTTCCTCAAGAACCAGCCCGGCTTTACCGTCGTGGAGGCCTACAACTCCTCCCGCGAAAAACTTCTGGAGCTTGTCTCCGACGTCTCCGCCATTGCCGTCCGCAGTGAAAGCAAGGTGACGGCCGAGATCCTCGCCGCCGCCCCGAAACTCGTCTGCGTGGGCCGCGCCGGTGTCGGGGTGGACAACGTGGATGTCGAGGCCGCCACCAAGCGCGGCGTCATCGTGATGAACACGCCCTCCGGCAACACCATCGCCACGGCCGAGCTCACCTTCACCCACCTCCTCCTCTCCGCCCGCCCCGTGGCCCAGGCCCACGCCACCATGCGCGACGGCCAGTGGGACCGCAAATCCTTCAGCGGCATCGAATTGCACGGCAAGACTCTCGGCATCCTCGGCCTCGGCCGCATCGGGGCCGAAGTCGCCAAACGCGCCCTCGCCTTCGGCATGAAGGTCCTCGCCTACGATCCCTACCTGACCGAGGCCCGCGCCAAGTCGTTGAACGTCAAGCTCTCCACCCTCGACGAGATCTTCCCCGAGATTGATTTCCTCACCGTCCACATGCCCCTCACGGAGCAGACCACCAACCTCGTGGACGCCGCCGCCTTCGCCAAGATGAAGAAGGGCGCCCGCATTGTGAACTGCGCCCGTGGCGGACTGGTCAACGAGGCCGCCCTGATTGACGCCGTCAAGTCCGGCAAGGTCTCGGCCGTCGGTTTCGATGTCTTTGTCACCGAGCCACTTGCGAAGGACAGCGAATTCCGCACCCTCCCCGGCGTCGTCCTCACGCCCCACCTCGGCGCCTCCACCGCCGAAGCCCAGGAAAGCTGCGGCCTCGAGATCGCCCAGGCCATCACCCAGGTTCTCAACGGCGGCTCCATCATCAACGCGGTCAACATGCCCTCCGTTGACGCCCGCACC
>JANOBW010000495.1:0-1921 GCA_031411855.1 Opitutia bacterium | reverse complement strand
GTGATCCCCCCGGACATGACGAGCACGCCGGTGGTGGTGTTGGCGGCGTTGGTGATGTTGACGGTGCCGGCGCTGACGGTGGTGTTACCCGTGTAGGTGTTGGCTCCGGAAAGGGTGAGGGTGGCGGCACCGGATTTGGTGATGCCGAAGGTGGCCCCGGTGACGGGGGTGCTGATGGTGGTCGCGCCGCCAATGACGAAGGGGGTGGCGGCGGCATTGAGGGCCAGGGCGGTGCCGCCGGAGAAGGTGGGGGTGCCTTCCTCGACGGTGAGGCCGGCGATGGTCTGGGTGCCGCTGATTGTGACGACGTAGGCGGAGGTGGCATCGGTTCCGGCCGAGAAGAAGGCGACGCTGCCGGAAGTGTAGGCCGTGGTGGCGAGCGCTCCCGTGGAATCCGTGCTCCAGAAAGTGCTGGTGCCCCAGATGCCGGTCGGGGTGGCTCCGGCTCCCGTGGTGGCGCCGTTGGAATCCCAGTAGAGGTTGGCGGCGGAGAGGCTGGCCGAGGAGGCGATAAGGGCCAGGGCGGAGGCGGTGGCGGCGCGGACGAGAACAAGGCGGTTGGGTTTCATGCGGGTAAGGGAGGTAGGAAGGGGATAAAAAGACCTTATTTTGAGCCTGAAAAACACTTACGCCAGCCCTAGCTTGAAGGCTGTATGACTTATTATGGTTTTTAATCCGATTTTCCGAACAAATCTTTCTTAAGACTTTTACATATAACTATTTGCGACTTTTAAAAATGGCGAAAATGACTTAGCATAAAATCACCCATTTGGGGGATTTTCATGGCCAATTGTGAACAAAAACGACTGTCACTTATTTGTTTCCTTCACCACTTTTCCAGGCTGTCGTTCAACCTGCCGGAGGATTCATTTCTTGATCACCCCATTTTGGCCGTGCCCCTCAGCTCACCACCGCCCGGGAGGGGCGGCAGAACCGAAGGGGCCAGACGCGTCATACCATTCCACCTTACCTTTTAGACTTTCGCTGCCACCCCTTCTGGCACCCCTCCCGGGCGGTGGGGACTTGGGGCTGGTATTCCGGGGGTGGCACTGCGTTTACCCCCGGCTACCTTCCTTCACCCCTCCGGGGTGTGGTAAAAGCCTGTCCCGGAGGGCAATGGCACTCACCTAAGAATAAAGCCATCCGTGTTTTGCTGTTTTGAGCTCAAACAAGGCCCAAAGGGCCGCCTTTCCCTCAGCCCAGGTCATAGGCCTGGGATCGCAGATTTTTGGAATGAGCGGCCTGAAGGGCTGCGCTGGTGGCGTATCCATCCCTCCAAGATCGCGCCCCTACAGGGCGCATAGGAACAGCCAACGAGGAACCCAGCCCGATGGGCTGGGCTGAGGGAAAGGCGCGCCGTTGGCGCTCAAACCGCGTTCGTAGCCAAGGGACGGGCAGACTCGATAAGGCCCTTAAGTGAGTGTCATTGGTCCCGGAGGGACAGTTGAGTTTAGCCCGGAGTCAGGCGCTTGGCGCCGCCACCCCGGGAATCATCCGATCATCACCACCGCCCGGGAGGGGTGGCAGAACCGAAGGGTCCAGAGGTCTGGCCCGGCTGATACCATTCCCGCATGGCTCTTGGTATTGGGATGAAGCCAAAAAAGCCGGGGTGGAACGGCATGACTCCCCCCGCGGAAGGGAGGCCGGCGCAAAAAAGCCCGCCGGCGGGGAGCGCGCGGCGGGCCTTGATTGTTTTGTTACCGAAGGATCAGAACGTGACGGAGACGCGGCCGAACTTCTTGCCGGAGGTGACTGGGCCCGTGAAGGTGATGGTCACGGTTTCGGTGCCGTCGCCGTTGGCGACGATGCCCTGGGTGTAGTCGGTGATGAGGACGGCGTCGGTCCAGCCCGTGTCGCCGACGTCCAGATCGGCGGTCTTGGTCTGGACTCCATAGGTCACGCCAGCGACACCGCCGCCGAC
>JANOBW010000494.1:0-3099 GCA_031411855.1 Opitutia bacterium | reverse complement strand
CCCCGATCCTTGCCGCCGCCCCTGACGGCAAAGTCCTTTTTGAACAAAACTGCGCCGCCTGCCACGCACCCGACAAAATGGTGGTGGGACCTTCCCTGGTGGAGATCGTGGGGATTTACGGCAAGAATCCCGACGGCTTTGTGGCCTGGGCCATCGCCCCGAAAAAGAAACGGGAAAACGTCATCGAAATGCCCTCGATGGCCCATGTCGGCGAACCCGGGCTCCGCGCCATCCACGCCTATGTCCTGACCGCCGCCAAAGGCCTGAAGGAGCAAAAGGACAGCGGCCTGGACCCTTTTGCGGTTCCCGCCGCCATGCTGAAACGTCCGGTGGTCCAGCGCATCTTCCTGCCCGACAGCGGGCCCGCCACCATCGCCGTCGCGCTGCCGGGGGATCTTTCCGTGGCCTGGGACGCCGGGCCCTGCCGCCTCCGCTATGTCTGGCAGGGCGGTTTCCTGCGCGGGTTTCCCTATTGGAAGGGCAACGGCAGCGCCCAGGCCGAGCCGGACGGCAAGGTGGTGCTCAAAGAGGAGGCGCCGCTGTTTGCCGTTTCTTCGGTGCCGAAGTTTCTTGGTTATGACATGAAGGACGGCCTGCCGGTCTTCAACTACCGCCTTGGTGACACCACGGTGCGCGAGTCCGTCGCGCCCGTGCCCGGCGGAGTGCGGCGGACCCTCTCAGTCGAGCCGGCCCAGGCGTTGACTCTAACCCTTTCCGCCGGAACGACCTCCAGTGTGGGAACCGTCGGCGGCAACAAGCTGACCCTCACCGCCGAACAGTCGAAAAACTTCTCCCTGACCCGTCTCGTCCCCTGAACCGCCGCATAGCCGACTCCCCATGAAAACTTTCGCCTTTGCCCTGCTTTCCCTCGCCGCCGTTTCGCTCCACGGCGATCCCTGGACCGACGCCTTTTCGATCGAAAAAATCGCCAATCCGCCCGGGTTGGACCCTCAGATCGGGGGCCTGGCCGCGCTGCCGGACGGCCGTGTCGCGGCCTGTTTCCACCGGGGTGACGTGATGATCTATGATCCCGCCGCCAAGGTCTGGACCCGCTTTGCCTCCGGCCTGCAGGAACCACTCGGCCTCGTGGTGGAAAGCCCCACCTCGTTCCTGGTGATGCAGCGTTCGGAGCTGACCCGGTTGGAGGACACCGATGGGGACGGCCAGGCCGACCGCTACCGCACGGTCTTCGACGGCTTCGGCATGACGGGCAATTACCATGAGTTTGCCTTCGGCCCGGCCCGGGGCCCGGATGGTTCCCTTTACATCGGCCTTAACCTGGCCTCCAACGGGGCCAGCATCCGTCCCGAAATCCGCGGTGATTGGACGGACGTGGGTGAACTCACTCAGGCCCAAATGGCCGACCCTGCCGGTTGGAAAAAATACGCCGGCAAGGCGGGCCGCATGTATTCCCGTGTGGCCTGGCGAGGCTGGATTTTGAAACTTTCCCCGGATGGCTCGAAGATGGAACCTTTCGCCTCGGGATTCCGTTCACCGGATGGGCTTGGGTTCGACGCCGCCGGACGTCTGCTGGTCACGGACAACCAGGGTGACTGGCGTGGCACGAGCCCGCTTTACCACGTGCAAAAAGGCGGTTTCTACGGGCACCCCGCCTCACTTGTCTGGACACAGGGCTGGACCAAGGGTGATCCCCTGAAGCTGCCTGTGGCCGAGTTGGACAAACTTCGCACGCCCGAGTCTTTCCAATTCGCCCAGGGAGAGCTGGCCAACTCACCGACGCAACCGATCCCCTTCCCGCCCAACACCTTCGGTCCTTTGGCCGGGGAAACCTTGATCGGGGAAATGAATGTCGGCCGCCTCGTCCGCTTCCTGGAGGACCCGGTGGACGGCTTCCTGCAAGGGGCCGGTGTCGCCTTCATGGAAACCAAAGCCCTGGGGGCTGGAAACCACCGCTTTGCCTTCACTCCCGACGGAGCGCTTTGGGTGGGCAAGACCCACCTCTCCTGGGCCGGCAGCGATGGTTTGATCCGGATTGTTCCGACTGGAAAACCTTTCCTGGCCCTGACCGCCGTGAAAGCCCGGCCCGACGGTTTTAAACTCACTTTCAGCCAGCCCCTGGCTCCGGCCTCGGTTCCCGCCAAGGTTCCCCTGGTCCAGTTTCATTACCTGTATCATGCCACCTATGGCTCACCCAAGGTGGATGAGACGCCCGTCGTCGCCACGCCCCGGCTTTCGGCCGACGGCCTGACCTTGGACGTGACCACGCCCGCCTTGATGCAGGGCCGACTTTACAGCTTTGATCTCAATGGGATCAGATCCACCTCCGAGCTGCCCCTGCTTGGGACCAAGCCGTATTATCTGGTATCCAAGCTGCCCAAGTGAGTTTTGGGGCGGAGTGTTATCCCCGTTCCGGTCACTCGCCCCAGAGGTAACTTTTTTTCTCGGCCAGGATCTCGTTTTTGTCGTCGAGCAGGACCACGCGCCAGGCGGTGATGGCCAGATCCTTGTTGGCGAAACGGGGTTCGGTCAGGCCCAGCCAGATTTCGCCCAGGGTGGGGCGGTTGTCGGAAACGTTGAAAACGAAGACCTCGGTGCCGGCCTTTTCGGGGGTCACGATTTCGACCCGGACCTTGGTCCTGGCCGGCAGCTGTTTGATGCCGCCGGGGAGGGTGAGGGTGAAATAAATGCCGGCCCGGCGGTCGTCCTGGGTGCGGGATATGAGGCGGCGACCGGTGTTTTCCTTGCCGGTGAAATACTCGCTGATGCGTTTGAAATCGCCCTCCTGTTTGCGGAGGACATCCACGCGTTGCAGGTCAATCCCGGCGAAAAGGGACGGGACGGCGAGGAGGACGGCGAGAAGGGAAACGCGGAGGCGCATGGTGAGGGACAAAAGGGATTTGGCTTAACTTGAACATCGAACGTGAAACGTCCAACGTCGAACTTTGAATTTTAAAACGAAACGGCGGGAAAGGCCTCAGCTTGTCGTGGAGGAGGAGTTTGAGCTGTTGGAACGTTCCTGCTGGAAGTGATGCTCGGCTAACGTAGCGTTGGTGTGGGAGGGCTGACCCGGGACGTGCATGGTGGCGAGGCCGTAACCGAAGCCGGAAAGCTCGTTGGTCCAGAGAAGTTTGCCCGTTT
>JANOBW010000493.1:0-9180 GCA_031411855.1 Opitutia bacterium | reverse complement strand
GGCGGAGGGTGAGCGTGCCAGTCACGCTGTCGAGCGCCGCAGGCAGGGTCAGGAGGCGTTTGCGGTCGTTGGTGTCGTTCGAGGGGATGGTGAGGACGGGCAGGGTGGCGGTGGCGAAGGCGTCGAGGCTGCTGCGCAGTTCTATCACGGTCGGGCCGGTTCCCGAGCGGCGTTCCCCGAAGGCGAGGGTGTCGAGGTTGAGGGTCCGGCCCGGGGCCACGGTCAGGGACAGTTCGTAGTAGTCGTTGGCGTCCAGGCTGGTCAGCGACCAGCCGACCGAGGCCATGGCTCCCGTTCCGGCCGAGCCGGTGATGCCGGTGCCCCGGCTGATGGCGGTGGCGGAGAGGCCGGCCGGGACCGAGGTGGCAAGCACGGGCGAAGTGGGCTGGTTTCCGCTCAGGCCTGTGAAGTCCCAGGTCAGGGCCACGGGACCGGACGTGGCGGAAACGGTCACCGTGACGGTCGCCACACCCGAGGTGGCGAGGCCGTCGGAGGCGCGGTAGGTGAAGGCGGTGGAGCCGCTGAAACCGCTCGCCGGAACAAAGGTGAAAGAGCCGTCGGAGGTGAGGGCCAGGGTGCCCTGGGAGGCGGGCGGCGCGGCCCCCAGCACCGCCGTGAGCGTGGTGCCCGCGTCGGGGTCGCTGTCATTGCCGAGCAGTCCGGGCGCGGCCACGGTGAGGGCCGTTCCGGGGGCGGTGGCGTAGGTGTCGGCCTGGGCGAGGGGAGCCCGGTTGGCGGGCTGCACCGTGAGGGAAACCATGGCCGGGGCCGAGCTGGAGATGGCATCGGAGGCGGCGTAGGTGAAGGAGGCGGCTCCGCTGAAACCGCTGGCCGGGGTGTAGGTGAAGGAGCCGTTCGGGTTCAGCGCAAGAGAGCCGGCGGCCGGGGCCACATCGCTCACGAGCACGGCGGTGAGCGTCGTGCCGGAGTCGGCATCGGTGTCGTTGGCCAGGACTCCCGAGGCGGCGTTGACCAAGAGGGTCTGGCCGAGCGGGGTCGAGTAGGAGTCGGGCGCGGCCACGGGGGTGCTGTTGACCGGGGTGACGGTGAGGGAAACCGTGGCCGGGGCCGAGCTGGCCAGCCCATCGGAGGCGGCGTAGGTGAAGGAGGCGGCTCCGCTGAAACCGCTGGCCGGAGTGTAGGTGAAGGAGCCGTTCGCGTTCAACACAAGGGAGCCCGAGGCCGGGGCCACGCCGCCGACGAGCACGGCGGTGAGCGTGGTGGCGGTGTCCGCATCGGTGTCGTTGGCCAGCACACCCGTGGCGGCGTTGACGGTAAGAGTTTGTCCCTGAAGGGTTTCGTAGGCATCAGGTGTGGCGGCGGGCGTGTCGTTCACCGCCGTGACGGAAAGGGTGGCGGTGGCCGTGGCGGAGAGGAGCGCGCCGTCCGAAGCCTGATAGGTGAAGGTGGCGGGGCCGTTGAAGTTCGGGGCGGGGGTGAAGGTGAAGGAGCCGTCGCCGTTGAGCACAAGCGCGCCGGCGGAGGGCTGGGGACCGGCCACGAGGACGGCGGTGAGTGTCGTCCCGGGATTGGGGTCGGTGTCGTTGGCCAGCACCCCGGCGGCGGCGTTGACGGCCAGCGCGGTGTCCTCCGTGGCGGGGTAGGCATCGGCGGTGGCCACGGGTGGCTGGGCGGCGGGAGGCGCGCTGAAGGCGTAGGTGCCGGTGGCGGGCTGGGAAACGTTCAGGCGGGCATACCAAGTGGAGACATTGCCCGCGCCGGGGAGCGTGCCCACCGGGAGCTGGGCCGACACCTGGGTGGTCAGGTAGTCCACCGTGGTGGTGTTGGTGGCGGTGGGGCTGAGGACCGTCCAGGTCGAGCCGTTGGCGGACACCTCGTAGGTCAGGGCCAGGTCCTCGGCGAAACGCTGGCGGCGGTGCGTCACGCTGACCACTTTCGCGGTCCCGCTGCCCGAGGTGGAGACGGAGGCTCCGGTGGAGGCGTTGGCGGTGCGGGCGGTGAGGGCGAAGGCGTATTCAAAGAGGTTGGAAACGCCGTCGCCGTCGGGGTCGGCCGCGGGGTCGGACACGGCCGCGTTCGCCAGCTCGGCGGTGGTGAACTGCTGGAGCCGCCAGGCCTGGTGCGGGGTGGTCCCGGCGTAAACCATGTCGCCGTAGAAGGGGTTGTCCACGAACGGGTTGCGGTTGAACTGGAAGGTGGTGTAGATGGTGTGGTTGCGTTTCCGTTCGGCGTCCGAGACGGGAAACTTCCGGTTCCACTGCTGGAGGGCGGTGAGTTTGCCGAAGGTGAAGGTGGTGTTGTTGGGACTGTCGGAGATGGTCAGGGCGGGCACACCGCCGTCGGTGCCGTCGTAGCGGGTGGCCATGTAAAAAACGGCGCGGGAGATCGGGCCCTTGTCCTCGTCCCTCGGCTCCCAGCTGTTGGAGTCGTAGCTGCTGCCCGGGGCGGCGGCCGTGGTGGACCCCGGCGGCGTGGTGAAGTCGTAGTAGAGGTTGTTGCGCGTGCTGTTCACGACCACATCGGCCGGGCGGAGGATGAAAAGATCGCTGCGCGCGGTGTTGTTGGAGGTGCCGGGCAGGAAGTAGGACTGGGGCCAGAGGTGCTCGCGGTTCCAGGTGCCCACGGTGCCCGTGCTCTGGTCGGACTTCAGGGCGGTGAGGCCGGAGTAGATGAGCCACACCCGCGTGTTGTCCCCCGGGGCCTCGTCCAGAGCCTTGAGGCCGTCCCAGGTGTCGGTCGAGTTGGAGGTGTAGGGGATGATGGTGTGCCCTTTGATGGCGGTGTGCAGCGCGCCCTTGAGGGCGGGACCGGTCAGCCCGGCCGCGCCGGCATAATACCCCGCCGGGGGTTCGTATTGGGCGGCCAGGGGGGAGAGGCTAAGACCGGTCAGAACTATCAAAAAGCTGCGGACGCGGAGGAACAACCAGACAATCATTTTCAACTAATTTAAGCCAACTAATTGGGTAAGCAAATTTGATTAACAGGGTGAGAAAAGATTCACAAAGGTTGTCAGTGAAAACCAATTAGCCTTCCGGATCCGTCCCCCCCCGGGAATCATCCCACCCTCACCACCGCCCGGGGAGGGGCGGCAGAACCGAAGGGGGCAGACGTCGAAAATTCAAAAACGAAGGCGGAATGGCATGAACCGTGTGGTGTTGGACCGCCGGACGCGAAAAGGGGAGTCATGGGAGCAAACGAAACCTTCCGCCGCTT
This sequence comes from Opitutia bacterium, assembly GCA_031411855.1. GTDB lineage: Bacteria > Verrucomicrobiota > Verrucomicrobiia > Opitutales > JANOBW01 > JANOBW01. The sequence goes on along the minus strand of JANOBW010000493.1, from coordinate 6,006 downwards.
CGTTTGCGTGCGGCAGGAAGTGACGTCAGTTTCTGAGATGGCCTCGTTTAGGGAGCGCGGTGGCAGAGGGTGATGTGGCGACACCGCTTTGGGCAGACTCGATGATCGTTGCTCCGAACTAAAGCGGTGTCGGCGCGTTGCTCTGCCACCGCACTCCAAAGGCTTCGCCGGTCGCCGAGAGATTGCCTTGCCTCGGTGACACATGTTTTCCTGCCCGGTGCGCGCCCGGTGACCGGGCCCTTTTTCAGAGGCTGTTTCGCCAGTCCACGATGGTGGCCTGGGGGTGGCGGCGGCCGTTGTAACTGTTCCAGGCCAAGCGGATGGCCATATCAATGGGTTGGTCCCGGGGAGGGCTGCGGTGGGCCATTTTCCAGGCCACGAAGGAGACTTTTTGGCCGGGTTCGGTGGGGAGGCTGAAACGGAAGTGTTCCTGTTCCTTGCCGAAGAGCATGATGTCCTGGCGGAGGGTGAGGCCGCGGAGACCGAAGATGGGCTCGGAGTTGCCCTGGCCGAAGGGATGGAGGCGTTCGAGCTCGGTCAGGAGGCGTTCCCCGAGGTCGGCCGGGCGCAGCCAGACGGAGATGTCTATCTCGCGGGGCACGATATCGCCGCCGAGGGCCAGGGCGACGGAGTCGCTGAAGGCGTCCTGAAGGGCGCCGATCATGGCGGGATCGGCGCTCACGCCGACGGCCATGGGGTGCCCGCCCCAGCGGGAGAGGAGGTGGGCGCAGGGCTGGAGGATCTTGACGAGATCGAGGCCGGCGAGGCTGCGGCCGGAACCTTTGGCGTGGCCGTTTTCCGCGCCCAGGACGATGGCCGGGCGGTGGTATTTCTGGACGAGGCGGGAGGCGACGATGCCGACGACACCGGCGTGCCAGTCGGGATGGTGCAGGACGAGCCCGGCGCGGTGGAGCATGGTTTCCTCGACCATGCGTTCGGCCTGCTCAAAGATGGTTTTCTCGATGCGCTGGCGCTCGGAGTTGTAGTCGTTGAGCTGGAGGGAAACCTCTTTGCAGAAATCGTCATCCTCACTGAGGAGGAGGCGGATGGGGGTGGCGGCGTCGGCCAGGCGGCCGGAGGCGTTGATGCGGGGGCCGAGTTTGAAGGAGATGTCGTGGGGTTGGAGGCCGGAGCCGGGGACCATGCCGCAGACCTCGTAGAGGGCGCGGAGGCCGGCGCGGGCGGGGTCGCCGAGGCGGCGGAGGCCGGCGCGGGCGAGGATGCGGTTTTCACCGCGGAGGGGCACCATGTCGGCGATGGTGCCAAGTGCGACGAGGTCGAGGTGGCGTTTGAGGTCGAGCTGGCCTCCGGGATGGTTGTCCTGGCGGAGACTTTTGAGGAGGCCGTGGACGACTTTGAAGACGAGGCCGACGGCGCAGAGCTGGGACCAGGCCCGGTCCTCGCCATCGTTGACATGGGGGTTGACGAGGATGGCGGAGGAACGGAGGGCGGCATCGGGGCAGACGTGGTGGTCAATGACGATGACATCGCAGCCTCGTTCCTTCAGCCAGGCGGTTTCCGTGAGGGAGTTGGTGCCGCAATCCACCGCGACGACGAGGTCGGCCGGACCTTCGGCCAGGACCCGTTCCAGGGCGGCGCGGGTGAGGCCGTAGCCTTCATCCAGGCGGCGGGGGACGGCGTAGCGGACCTTGCCCCCGAGTTCGCCCAGCACGGCGCTGAGCAGGGAGGTGGAGGTGACGCCGTCCACATCGTAGTCGCCGAAGACCAGGACATCCTCCTGGGCTTCGAGGGCTTGGCGGAGCCGGGCCACGGCCTCGACGATGCCGGTGACCGCAAACGGGTCGTCGAGGTCGGCGAGTTTGGCGTCGAGAAATTTTTCAGCGGCGGCGGGTTCGCGCAGGCCGAGGCGGAGGAGGAGGGTGGCCAGGATGTGGCTGACGCCGAGATGGCGGGCCAGGAGCGGCACCAGGACGGAGGGGACGGGCCGTTCGACCCAGGCGCTGACGGTGGAGACCGCGGGTGGGTGTGACGGCGACGGAACTGGGGAGATCAAGGCGGCAAAAGGTTGGGCAGGGAGGGAGGGATTCCGAATCTCGAAAGTGAGTCTTGAGAGTCATTCAGCTAAGGAAAATCCTCCCGGCGATGGCAGGGCCAAAGACCGGGAGGATTCCTGTGAAACTGTGGACGGACTCAGGCTCCGGTTTCGCCCTCGAGGATCGGTTGGTCTGACTTGGCCTTGCCTTTGGGGGCGGGGGCACCGGATTCCCACTCATAGGTGGGCATGATGTCCTTGCTGGCCTCGACATCGGAACGGTCGCCCTTGTGCCAGTAGTAGAAGATGGGGCTGGCGACATAGATGGAGGAGAAGGTGCCGACTCCGATACCGATCATGAAGATTAGGGCGAAGTCTTTGACGACACCCACGCCGAACACATACAGAGCCACCGTCGAGAAGAGGACGGTGACCGAGGTCAGAAGCGTCCGTGCCAGCGTGATGGTGATGGCCTTGTTGATGATCTGGGCCAGGGACATCTTTTTGTTCAGTTCCAGTTCCTCCCGGATACGGTCGAAGACAACGATGGTGTCGTTGATCGAGTAACCCACAATCATCAGGATGGCCGCGACCATGGTGCCGGAGAACTGGCCTCCCACGAGCACGTAGATACCCACGCTGATAAGCACGTCATGGACGGAGGAAACCAAGGCTCCGATGCCGTAGCCCCATTCGAAACGGAGAGCCACGTAGAGCATGATGCCAAGGAGGGCGATGAGGAGCGAGATGACCGCTTCCTTCTGGACGGTTTGGCCGAAGGAGGGACCGACGGAGTAATTGCTTTTGATGGTTAACTCGGCGTTGGGATAAGCGTCCTGAAGGGCCTTTACGACCTCGGGACCTTTTTTGGATTCGCTTTGGAACTTGAGGGTTTTGCCACCGCCTCCCAGGGTTTGGGAGAAGCTCAGGTTGACTTCACCCAGCTTTGGGTTGGCCTTGGCGATGGTATCGTGGATGTCCTCAGCCGAGATCGGGGCGTTGTTTTTGACCAACTTTTCCACGTTGTAGTTGAGCTTGTATTCGTCGCCACCGACAAAATCTATGCTCCACATGCGGTGCCAGTTCATGACGATGGAACCCACTCCGACGGCGACGATGACGGCCGAGGCGATGAAGGCGGGCTTGGCCAAGCTCAGGATGTTGATGTCGGTTTTCCGCCGGTCCAGGAGGCGGCGGAGAACGTGGCAGACGGCGGCCAAAACACCGCCGATGATGAGGGAGGCGATCACGTCCACCACGTGGGAGGAGTTGGAGACCGAGAAGGCGAGCCAGCCGATGCCGGAAAGGAGGATGGCGCTGCAAGCCACGGTGACGCCGATTTTGGAAACAAGCACCAGCTCCATGAGGAAACGGGTGATGACCAGGCCGGCGAAAACGGTGGCCACGATACCGATCATGAGGGCTACCCCGAAACCGCGGATCGGGCCGGTGCCGGAGTAGATGAGGATGGTGGCGACCAGAACGTGGGCCAGATTGGCGTCCACAATGGTGGAGAGAACCTTTTCAAAACCCTCTTTGATGGAGGCGGAAAGGGATTTGCCACTATCCAAGGCTTCGCGGATACGTTCGTAGATAAGGATCTGGGCGTCCACGGCGGTTCCCACGGTGAGCACGAGGGCGGCGATGGCGGGAAGGCTGAAGGCGGCTCCGAGGGAGCACATGGTGCCGATGATCATGAACATGGCGGCCACGATGGAGACCGAGGCGACCAGACCGGCGGCGAAGCCGTAGTAGTAGGCGATGATGAAGCCGATGACGATGCCGCTGCCGTAGTAACAGGCCTTGACGGCGGCCTGTTGGGACTCGGTGGCGAGGGTCGCGGCAATTTCCTGGATGTCAGAGACTTCCAAGCCGATTTTGAGCGGGTTGTTGAGGGTGTTGGACAGTTCCTGGGCCTCCTGGATGGAGAAGTTGCCGGTGATCTGCCCGGAGCCGCCGGTGATGGCGGATTGGATGACCGGGGCGGAGACCAGTTTGTCATCAAGAACAATGGCGAAACGTTGGCCAATCAGGCGCTTGGTGATGTCACCAAAGGCTTTGGCACCATCCGAGGTCATCTGGAACGAGATGTAGGGAGCGCCGGTATTGGGATCGAGGCTGGGTTGGGCCTTGGCCACGGCATCACCCGCAAGCATGGCATATTTACCAACGAAAATCCATTCCTTGCCGATTTCACCTTTTTTGGTCTCATGCTCCAGACTCATCAGTTTGTAGCCGGGAGGAGCCTTGGCGCCTTCGTAGGCCTGCTGGGACGAGACTTCGCAGAATTTGAGGACGGCCGGTTTGCCGATTATGATAAGAATGTCCGGGTTTTCCTTGGTGGAAACGCCGGGCAGCTGGACTTCGATGCGGTCGGCGTCAAGGAGGCGGACGATCGGTTCAGTGAGGCCGAAGGCGTCCACCCGGGCGCTGATGACCTCAATGGCCTTTTCGATCATTTTGGGATCAATTTTGGCGGCTTCTTTGGTTTTGTCTTTGCCTGCCGTGTCCTTGGGGGGCTCCGTTTTTTCAGAAGTGTTGCCGACTTCGGTGGGAGCACCCTGAGCTTCGTCAATCTGTTTGATCTTGAAGGTGGCGGCGACACCGCCGTTCAGGTCCAGACCCAGTTTAACTTTGCCCTGGGATTTTTGCAGGAGGTGGCGGAGCAGGGCGCCGTTGCGTTTTTCGAGGCTTTTGATGCCGCGGACGTCAATGTGGGTGAAGAACTTGGAAAGATCGTAGGGCTGGCCGGCGGCGTCCTTTTCCTTGTTGAGAACCTCGCGCAGTCCGAGGAAGAGGGAGGTGTGCGGGGCGGCGGAGTTTTTGGCCTGGGCGACCTTGTCCATCTCCTCGCCCTTGGCTTTGGCGCGGTCGAGCAGTTTGGAGAAATCCTCCTTTTTGTCACTGACCTCGGAGAGAAGGTATTCCCTCAGGGGAGTGTCGGTGATGGGGAAGATGGAGCTGACCGTCCAGCCGACGAGCAGCAGGGTCAGGATGAGTTTCCAGAGGATTGAACCTTTCATGGCGTGGGCGCTGGGAGGTGGGGCTCAGGAGGCGGCCTTGGCGTCGGCCTTGGGTTCGGAGCGGCCCTGCACGTGGCTTTTCAGCAGTTCCACCTTGGTGCCGTTGTCGGAAATTTTGACCACAAAACGGTCGTCACGGATGGATTCAATGCGGCCAAAGATGCCGGAGGAGGTGACAATGGAGTCGCCTGGTTTGAGTTCGCCGAGGGTCTTTTCGAGTTCTTTCTGCCGTTTGCGCTGGGGGGCGATGAGGAGGAACCAGAAGGCGGCGAAGATCAGCACCATGGGCAGAACGCTCTCGAGCAGACCGGGAGGCTGGGGGGCCCCCGGGGCGGCGGGGCCGGCCGGGGCGGTGGTGCCGGTGGTGGCGGCGGCGGGCGCGGTGGCTTGGGCCAGGAGGAACGGTTGATCTATGACGGAGTGGCGCATGGGCATTTGGAAAAAGGTTTAAACAGACCAAACCGGGCGGGGGTAGGCAAGCAGGGAAGTGGGAGGGAAAGCCAGTTTTTGGCGGTTTGCCCGGGGCTTCAAAACCTTGCTGACAGGCCGATCAGGCTGACCGCCATTTTTTTATTGGAAGGTGGACGTTGTTTGCTAGGGTTTTCCCCTTAATGGCCTTAACCGTCCCAACCCACCGTCTTGCCAGCCCACTCCCTGCCAACTCACCGGTGGTGACCGTCTGGGGATCCCATGGCTCCATTCCCTCACCGGTAGGACCCGAGGAGCTTCGCTCCCGTTTCCGCCGGATTCTTTTGCTGGCCTCGGGGAGGGTGTGGCGCGATGACCGCGAGGTGGAGGAGTTTCTTCTGGGCCTTGCCCCCGGGGTGGCCAACTTCACGGGGGGGAACACTCCCTGCGTGCAATGGGAGGTGCCGGGCTGCGACGACATGGTGGTGTTTGACGCGGGATCCGGGTTGCGGCTCCTGGGGGAAAAGTGGCGGAGTTCCGATCCCCAGACCCGGCCCAAAAAAATCCACCTCTTTTTCTCCC
>JANOBW010000492.1:0-17747 GCA_031411855.1 Opitutia bacterium | reverse complement strand
TCTTGCCGGTCTTCGGATCGACCGGCGGCTGATAGAGAGCGTAGAGCCAGCCGCAGCGCTGCGGGTCGGCGGCTTTGGCGTTGTCCTCCAGTTGGAACTCCGGCCCGGTCGCCCAGGCGGCTCCGCCCTCGTTGGTCACGTGATACATGATGCCGCTGTTGCCGCCTTCGGAGATGTTGTAGTCGAGCTGGAGTTCAAAGGAGCCGTAGGTGTCGGCCGTGACGATGTCGCCGGCGTCGTGCGGGTCCACGCAGACGAGGGAGCCGTCCTTGACCTGCCAGCCGGGGCGGATGCCGGGGCGCTTGAAATTGCTCCAGCCGCCGAGGCTCTGGCCGTCGAAGAGGAGTTTCCAGCCGGCGGCCTTCTCGGCGTCGGTCAGGCGGTTTTCGGCGACGGTGGGGGAGGTGGCGGCGGGGGCGGGGACGTTGAGCTTTTTGGCGAGATCGGCCTTCCATTCCTCGCCGAGTTCGGCCACGGTCCGGCCGGTGTTTTTCTTCCAGATCTCCTCGTTGTAAACGCCCTGGCGCAGGGCCGCGTTCAGCTTGGTCACCATCTGTTTGTCGTGCTTTTCCGTGACCCAGTTGAGGAAGTTGGCGCTGACGCGGTAGCTGCCGTCGTAGCGGGCCCGGTCGAGGCCGCGCGCGCCGATCTCGGCCCCGCGTGACTTCGGCTCGAAGAGATACCAGCGGACGTAGTCGGGGATGCCTTCCGAGAGCCACTGGGGCTGGTTCACGTCGCGGCCGCGGCGGACGGCCCAATACTGCTGGATGACGTGGACGGCCTCGTGGATGACGCAGCCGAGACCTTCGCCCTTGAGGTTCTGCCTCATCCATTCGGCGTTGCAGGTGATCTTGGTGCCGGTGGTGTAGGCCGGGACCTCGAGCGACATGTTTTTGCGGCTGGTGAAGACGACGGAGAACTTTTGCGGAGCCTCAAAACCTTCGCTGGCAAGGAGTTCGGAGATCATCGGATACCATTTTTTCAGGACCGGTGCGAGCTCGTCCCGGGACCAGTCATGCAGGTCGGGGGTGTCCTGGCAGGAGATGGTGAACTTCTGTTTGCCGCCAAACGTCTCATAGGAATCCACCGGAATGAGGGCGGCGGCCGCCTCCTCGGCCGGGGCGTCGCGGTCCACCACGTCAATCTCGCTGAAAAAAGTCTGGCCGAAGGGGTCGCCGGCGCGGGAGGGCTGCACGTCGAAGATCAGGTAGCGGAAGGCGCCGACCAGGTTGGTGGAATCGGCGATGCCCACGCCATGGGGGCCGCCGGCTTCGCCGCTGGCGGGACGGGTGTCCACCTTGGCGATCAGTTTCCAGCCGGAGGCGGCGGGGTCGGCGGGCCGTTTCAGCTCCGGGTTGAACCCCTCGGCCTTCCCGTCGCTGCCGTAAACGTGGTAAACCTGCGGGGCGCGCACCCCGGTGTGCCAGGAGTAGGTGTTGATCTCCTTGAGGGAAATGACTTTGCCGAGATCCACCAGGAGGCGTCCGCCCTCGCCGCGGGCGGCGAAGAAGAAGTTCCGGCCGGGTTGGTCGCCCTCGGTGGGGACCTGGCCGTCGTGGAGGGCGTCGAGGGTGCCGCCGTTGCCGTCGCGCTGGCCGTCCAGCACGGTGAACACGGCTTTGGCGGCGGCGTCGTTCCGGCGCGGGGCGGGCACGTTTTTGAAGGCGAAACCGTCGGCCTCGGCGGCCTTTTCGGGATGGGCGACGGTGACGGTGATGCCGGCCGCCAGTTTTCCGGAGAAAAGCGGCAGCAGCAGCGAGGTGGTGAGAAACAGGCGGGTGGCGGGCATCATGGGTGGGTAGGTGGAAACAACCAAAGCGGTTTTGGTTCCGGAGCTTGTCCGGTCAGGAACACACCGGTTATGGCCCCTGGCGGCACGTTTCAGGTGCGAGTGGCGGGGGCGGCCGCCCCACTTCGGGGTTGGCTTGCCGGCCCGGCTGGGGAAAACACACCGCCCATGCTCCTCCTTCTTCTTTTCCTTGCCGGGCTCGCGGCCGGGTTTGTTGACGCCGTCGCGGGCGGCGGTGGCCTGATCACGGTGCCGGCGTTGCTCTGGGCCGGGTTGCCCCCGCAGATGGCCCTGGGGACGAACAAGATGCAATCCGCCTGCGGCACGCTTCTGGCCGTGGTCCGCTATGCCCGGGCCGGCCTCGTCCGCTGGGAGGAGGTCCGGGTGGCCGTGCCGGTCACCTTTGTCTCCGCCGCGCTCGGGGCCTGGGCCGTGACGTTGCTGAGCAAGGATCTGCTCAAGGCCGTCATTCCCTGGCTTTTGCTCTCGGTCGCGGTTTACACGCTGCTCAGTCCGCGCCTGGGCCTGAAACCGGCCGCGGCCCGCGTTTCCGCCACGGTGTTTGCCGTCCTCGGGGGGATTTCACTCGGGTTCTACGACGGCTTTTTCGGTCCCGGCACCGGGGCTTTCTGGACCATCGGCCTGGTGGCTCTGCGGGGCGTGGAACTGACCCGGGCCACGGCTTACACCAAGGTGGTCAACCTGACCAGCAACGTCGCCTCCCTCCTCGTTTTCCTGGCGGCGGGCCGTGTGGATTTCTCCCTCGCCCTCGTCATGATCGGAGGTCAGCTCATCGGAGCGCGCCTCGGCAGCGGCCTGGTGCTGAAACACGGCGCCCCGTTTGTGCGGGTGGTGTTTCTCGCCGTGGTTTTCACCCTCACCGCCAAGCTCTTGTGGGACCGCTGGGCCTGAGCCCGGGTCGAGCGGGTCATCCGCGCTGGGGGTGGCGCCGGAGGGAAACTCAGAGGCTGTGGGCCTTGAAAAACTTCACGATCAGTTCCGGCGCATCCTTATGATATTCATGACCTCCGGGATAAACAAAGGTCACGGTCGGGGCGTTTTTGGCCGAGGGGAAGAGGGTGGCTTTGGTTTCCCAGGGTTCGCCCTTCGGATCGCAGCCGTTGATTTTTTTCACGGCCTCGATCATCACGGTCTGCCAGGCATACTTGACCAGCGGGTCGTTTTCCCCGGCGAAGTGCAGCACGGGTTTGGGAGGCGGGTTGGCCAGGCGGATGCCGACATAGGCGGCGGCCGAAGGAGCGAAGGCCGCGAACAGTTTCCCGCGCTCGGCCCAGAGTTGGTAGGTGAAGGCCCCGCCGTTGGAATGACCGGTGGCGTAGATGCGTTTTTCGTCCACCTTCAGGTCGGTCTTCAGCCGGGCCAGAAGGGCGTCGAAAAACTTCAGGTCCCGGCCGCCCTGGTCCTCCGGGGTCATCTGCCATCCGGGCAGTTTCCCTTCCGGATCGGTGATCTTGCCGGCGGTGTTCAGGCCCTGGGGGTAAACCACGATGGCCTCGGGCCAGCGTTCGTGCAGGCCGAAGCTCCTGGCCGCCTGCCGCGCGCCTCCGCCATGCCCGTGAAAGGCGAAAACAAGCGGGGCGGGGTTCTTGGTGGCGGTCGCCGGGGCGTAAAACAGGGCCGTGCGTTCGACACCGTCCACGGTCAGTTTGAGTTCGGCTGGGTCCTTCGTGACGGCGCGGGGGAGGGAAACCAGGGCCATCCGATCAATACCGTCCACAGTCGGATTGGGTTCGCCCGGTTCCTTCGTGGCGGCCAGGGCGGTCCCTGCCCACAGGAGGAGGAAAGCGGAAAGCAGGTGTCGGAAGGGCTTGGTCATGTGGCGGTATTAACACGCCGCCCCGGGGCAAGGTTGCAGCTTTCCACGGCGGGCTCCGGCTCAAGTCTGAACCCCGTGTTAAACAAAAGTTAGTTTTGGAAATTCACCCGTGCTTAGGCCGCCATCTTCTGTCACCTTTAACCTTCCCCTAACCTATGCGTCCCTTCATTTTGTGCCTGCTGACCCTGGCGGTTGCCCCCTTCGCCCAAGCCCAGACCGCCAATCCCGACAGTTACGCCGGCCTTCAGGATGCCCCCCTTGTGGTCACGCCCAGCCTGGGTGCCGCTGATTTCAACGCCCTTGCCACCCCGGCCCAGGCCTTCGACTCCCCCGCCTGGAGTTATCTCGACACTCTCCCCGCCGCCGCCACCTCCTACCCGGTGGACGCCGCCTTGGTCGCCTGGAACGCCCCCGGTTTCATCTCCGCGAGCTCCACGGTGGCCGGATGGAAAACCGCCGCGCTTCCCCTCGTCGGGGGCCCGGTCGCGGCCTTTCCCACGGCCCCCTCCGTCCTGGGCGGCCTCGGTTCGCCCAACGCCGTCAACACCTACCTCTTCCGCAACACCCTGACCCTGACCGCCGACCAGGCCCTCAACCCGAACTGGACCCTCTCGCTTTTCGCCAACGACGGCGCGGTCGTTTATGTCAACGGGCGCGAGGTCGGGCGCTACAACCTTCCCGCCGGTGCCGTCACCCCCGCGACGTTTGCGTCCGCCGCCGGCCACACCACCGCTCCGGGAGTTTTCACCTTCCCGCTCCTCGGCGCCCTCCGGGCCGGGGTCAACACCGTCGCCGTCGAGCTCCACCAGGCCACCGCCGCCAGCCCCGAGGCCGCCCTCAACGTGGCGCTCTATCCGGTGCTCGCCGCCGAATCCGGCTTTGTCCCCGTCAAGGACGCCTTCGGCACCAACCAGCCCACCACCAACTTCCTGACTTACGAAACGACGCTCGGCAACGGCGGCACTCCCGGCCTTCGGGTCCGCATGCCCAACTTCTCCAACAACACCACCTCCGTGCCCGCTTCCGGGGCGTGGCGCCGCACCGTCCGCGCCTACCGGGCGGGCAACTACACCCTCTCGGTCCGCAGCCTTCTCAACGTCGCCGTCACTTCCAACACCGCCACCGCCGTCAACTACGGCGAGAGTGTCCTGATGGTGAATGGCACGCGCCACGGCCCCGGTGCCGGGACGTCCCTTCTGCGCTACTCCCGCGCCGCCGCCACCACGGGCACCAATGACTCCGGCTGGATTCTCTACACCGTCACCGTCCCCCTGGTCGAAGGGGACAACACCATCGAGCTCGGGGCCTACCACACCGACAACACCTGTAACATCACGACCAACGCCTACTTCGACGACTTTTCCATCTCCGCCCTCCCCGCCGACTTTCCGTCCGTCTTGACCAACGACACCGGGACCGGCCTCACCGCCGTCCTGGCCACGGGTCCTACCCACGGGCTTCTCTCCCTCGCCTCCAGCGGGGCCTTCGCCTACCTGCCCGCTTCCGGCTACCGCGGGGCCGACTCCTTCACCTACCAGGCTTCCTCCGGTGGTCTCAACAGCGCCGCCGCCACGGTTTCCCTGACCCTCACCGGGGTGAACACCAAACCCTCCGCCGTGGCCGACTCCTACAACGCCACGGAGGACCAGACGCTCACCGTCAACGCGGCCCTGGGAGTCCTGGCCAACGACTCCGACCCGGAGGCCGACCCGCTCACGGCCCAACTGGTCACACCTCCCGCCAGCGGCACGCTTAGCCTCGCCCCCGACGGTTCCTTCACCTACGCGCCCGCCGGTGATTTCTCCGGTCCCGTCACCTTCGCCTATCGCGCCTCCGACGGTGTCCTTTTCTCCACTCCCGCCACGGTCACCGTGAATGTGGCCGGGGTTAACGACGCGCCCTCCGCCGCCGACAACTCCTTCTTCACCAATGGCTCCGGTCCCTTCACCGTCGCCGCCCCCGGCGTTCTGGGGAACGATTCGGACCCGGACGCCGGCGATACACTCGCCGCCGTCCTCGTCTCCACGACCGCGCATGGCGCGCTGACTCTCAATGCCGACGGCTCCCTGTCCTACCTGTCCGATGTCTCGTTCTCCGGCGTTGATTCCTTCACCTACCAGGCCCGCGATACCGCCGGGCTGCTTTCCCCCGTCCGCACCGTCTTCATCGAGATCAACCACCAGCCCGTGGCCCAGGCCGATTCCTACGCCGCCTCCGAGGACACGCAGCTGGCCGTCGCCGCCCCGGGCGTCCTGGGCAATGACTCGGACGCCGACGCGGGCCAGTTCCTCTCGGCCTTCCTGGTGGCCCCGCCCGCCCACGGCTCCGTGGTCCTGAAGTCCGACGGCTCCTTCAGCTATGTTTCGGTCACGAACTATTCCGGACCCGACTCCTTCACCTATACGGCCTCGGACGGACGCGAGTCCACCGCCCCGGTCACCGTCTCCCTGACCGTGGCCGCCGTGGACGACGCCCCCCTGGCCAACGACGATTCCTACGAGGTCCGCCAGGCCGTCACCCGCGTGGTCGGGCCTTTTCACGGTGTTCTCGCCAACGACCGCGACCCCGAGGGCAAATCCCTCGCCGCCAGTGTCGTCACGGCGCCCCTCCACGGTGTCCTGACCCTCGCGGCCAACGGCTCGTTCACCTACGTCCCCGCCGCCGACTACGCCGGTCCCGACTCCTTCACCTACGCCGCCAGTGACGGAGCCGTCGCCTCCGTGCCCGCCACGGTCTCCCTCCGGGTCAAGTCCCACGCGGAGACCGTCGTCATCAGCGAGGTCATGTATCACCCGTCCGTGGTCACGGCTGCGGAAAAGACCGCCGGCTTCACCAGCCCCGACCAGTTTGAATGGTTCGAGCTCCACAACCCCTCGGCCGCCGCCGTGGATGTTTCCGGCTGGGCCGTTTCCAAGGGGGTCACCTTCACCTTTCCCGCCGGCGCCTCGATCCCCGCCGGGGGGTATCTCGTCGTCGCCGCCTACGCGGACGCCTTCCAATTCCGCCATCCGGCCGTGGCCAACCTCGTCGGAGGCTGGACCGGCAACCTTTCCAACACCTCCGAAACCATCGCCGTCTCCGATGCCCTGGGCCGGGAGATGGACTCCGCCTCCTATGCCGACGAGGGCTCCTTTGCGACACGCGTCGCCATCACCGACTCCCTCGGCGAGACCGGCTGGGAATGGTCCTCCCCCTCGGACGGGTTCGGCCGCTCCCTGGAGGTCCGCAACCTCATGGTTTCCAACAAAAAGGGCCATAACTGGGCGGCGTCCCTCGTGGACGGCGGCACCCCCGGCGCGGCCAACGGCAACTCCTCCTCCGACCTCGCCCCGCTCCTCTCCGATCTCTCCCACAGCCCGGCCATGCCCCGCACCGGCCAGGCCGTCACCGTCACCGTCCGGGCCGAGGACGAGGCCGACGCCCCCCCCGTGCTCAGCCTCCACTGGCGCGCCGCCACCGCCACCCCCGGGGCCTTTGCCACCGTCGCCATGAGGGACGACGGCGTGGCCCCCGACACCGCGGCCGCCGACGGTGTTTTCACCGGCACCATCCCCGCCCAGTCCACCGACAAGACCGTCATCGAGTTCCGGGTCGAAGCCGCCGATGCCGGCGGCCTCATCCGCTCCTACCCGGGCACGCCCGACGGCACCGGCTCGCTCGCCCTGCTTCAGTTCGACAACGAAACTTTCACCGGCAACCAGCCCGTTTACCGCGTCATCGCCACCGAGATCGAGCGGGCCTACTTCTCCGGCGCGAACTACACCCACACGAGCAACGCCGGCCAGAACATCACCTTCCTCTACACCTCGGGCTTCGGCACCGAGATCCGCTACAACGCCACCCTGCGCTACCGCGGCAACTCCTCCCGCACGATCTCGCCCATGACCTGCCGCGTCACCCTGCCGTCCGACGCCGCCTGGAACGGCCAGACCGCCTTCAACCTCAACTCCCAGTTCCCCCATTTCCAGACCCTCGGCAACCGTCTCTGCGTCCTCGCCGGCCTTCCCGGCACCCCCGCCCGCCTCGTCCAGATGCGCTTCAACGGGGCCAACCAGGCCAACGCCACCTCCAACCAGTTCGGCTCCTACGCCCACCTCGACGCCATTGACGGCAACTACCTCAAGCTCGCCTTTCCGGGCGACGCCGCCGGCAACCTCTACTCCAAGCGCCGCCCCGGCAGCACCAACACCGCCCTGGCCTACCGCAACGACCCCGTCGGCACGCTCTACGCCGCCGATGGTTTCTCCAAGGAGTCCAACACCGATTCCTCCGACTACTCCGATCTCAACCAGCTTTTCTTCCGCCTCAACCAGGCCACGCTCCCCGCGCCCTACACCTCCTGGTGGCAGTATATGGACGAGGTGGCCGACCTCGACCAGTGGATGCGCTACATCGCCTTCAACACCTTCCTCAACAGCCAGGAGACCAACATCTCCAACGGCATGGACGACGACTACGACATCTACCGCCCCCTCCTGGACGGCCGCTTCAAACTCGTCCAGCACGACCTCGACACCATCTTCGGCGGCACCACCAACCTGCCCCTCTTCCAGACGAATGTCTCGAACGGCACCGGAGTCCTTGCCGACAACGGCGTCCTCCCCGTTCTCGAAAAGATCTTCGACGACAACAAGGCCGTCCGCCGCTACTACTTCCACTACCTCGATCTCGCCAACGGCCTCCTCAACCCCGCCACCTTTGACGCGATGGTGGACAACATGTTCGCCGACTCGCCCCTGACCGTGGCCGCCCGCAACTCCATCAAGACCAACAACACCGCGCGCCGCACCTACATCCTTTCCCAGATCAGGCAGGCGCTCACCGTCACCCATAACCTCACGGTCACGAACGGCTATCCCACCGCCTCGACCGCCACCGGCCTGCGCCTTTCCGGGGAGATTCCGGCCGCCTACGCCGCCTCCGTCACGGTCAACGGCGTCAAGGTCACGCAGAACAACCGCGCCGGCACCTGGGAGTCCAACGCCGCCGCCGCCGCCTTTCCGTTCAGCCTCACCCACGGCCTCAACCGCCTGACCGTCGAGTGCCGCGACGAGGCGGGCGCGCTCGTCGCCTCGTCCGAACTTGAGGTCTGGCTCACCGCCGCCGGCACCACCGCCTCGGTCGCCGCCACCGGCACCACCACCTGGACCGCCGCCAACTCTCCCTACACCGTCGCCGCCAACCTCGCCGTCCCCGCCGAGGCCACCCTGGTGCTTCAGCCCGGCGTCACCGTCCAGTTCGCCTCCGGCGTCTCCCTCAACGTCGCCGGCATCATCAACGCCGAGGGCACCGCCACCGCCCCGGTCAAGTTTGTCGGCAGCCCCGGGGTGGTTTCCTGGGGCGGCATCCAGATCCTTAACTCCCCGGCCCTGAACATCTTCCGCCACAGCGTCTTCTCCGGGGCCAGCCCCGGAAACGCCGCCGCCGCCGCCTTCGGCATGCTCGGGCAGACCGGCTCCTCCTCCCTCGTCGAGGACTGCCTCTTTGAAAACTGCACCCGCCGCCGCATCCGCTCCCAGCTTTCCGACCTCGTCGTCCGCCGCTGCACCTTCGCCGAGCACTACCCCGGCGCCACCGTCCCCGACGCCTCCAACAACAACATCTCCGAACACATCTGGGGCTCCGCCAAACCCGTCGGCGGCACCTTCCTGCTCGAGAACAACACCTTCGGCAAACTCAAGGGCCACAACGACTCCGTTGACGTGGACGGCTCCCACGGCGGCACCGTCCTCGTCATCCGCAACAACCGCTTCATGGGCGGCGGCGACGACGCCATGGACCTCCAGGGCGATTCCCTCATCGAAGGCAACCTGATCACCAACCAGATCAAGGACGAATACAACCTCGACCCCGGCAACGCCAACGGCCTCTCCGCCGGGGACAACACCAACACGGGCTACCACTACGTCGTCCTCCGCAACACCTTCGTGAACTGCGAGCAGGTCGTCTTCGTGAAGGAAAACACCCTCTGCGATTTCCACCACAACACCGTCGTGGGGACCCACCTTTCCAGCCTCTACTTCGACCTCGCCGGCCAGACCGCCGGCCCCGGAAAACAGCTCAACGCCTCCGGCAACCTCTTCGCCGACTGCGTGGGCCTCATCATTGACCCCGTCGGCTCCACCCCGGTCGTGAACGTCTCCAAAAATTTCTCCACCAAGAGTTTGGGCGCTTACCAGGGCGACACCCATCTCGGCACGCCCCTCTTCACCAACGCCACCGGGCTGGACTTCACCCTCCTTCCCGAATCCCCCGCCCGCGCCGCCGGCCCCCTCGGCCGCGACTGCGGCTTCACCTGCCCCTCCGGCGTGGCCGTGTTTGGCACACCTTTCACCTCCGCCTCGCGCCAGGTCGCCTTCGCCCTGTCCGTGGGCGGGCCCGGCATGGTTGACTACCAGTGGCGCCTCAATGGCGGCGAGTGGTCCGCCGCCACCCCGGTGGCGTCCCCGCTGAATCTCAGCGGACTCTCCGGCGGCGTCCTGCTCGAAGTCCAGGGGCGGGATCTCACCGGCGTCTGGTCCGGCACCGTCTCCAAATCCTGGACCACCAGCCCGGCCGCCTGGCCCGTCTTCCTCGGCGAGGTTCTCGCCAGCAACGCGGCCGCCGTCGGCGGTTCGGCCGATGACTACATCGAGCTCCTCAACGACTCCGACGCGGCGGTGGACGTTTCCGGCCTGCGCCTCTCCGACTCCCCGGTGGACGGCCTCACCCCCGCCAAGTTCACCCTGCCCGCCGGTTCCCTCCTGCCCGCCCGCGGCCACCTCCTCCTCACCGCCGCCCAGCTTGGCTTCAGCCTCGCCGAAACCGGTGAGACCCTCTCACTTTATCCTCCCCTGGCCGAAGGAAACGCCCCCCTCGACTCCCTCACCTTCGGCTGGCAGCTCCCCGCTCTCGCCCTGGCCCGCCGCCCGGGCGACAACGCCTGGACCCTCGCCGCGCCCACGCCCGGCACGGCCTTCACTGTTCCGTTCCAACTGGTCTCGGCGTCCACCGCCGGGCTGAAGATCAACGAGTGGCTGGCCGGGTCCGATGTCCTGCTCAACGACGATTTCGTCGAGCTCCACAACCCCGCCGCCTCCCCCGTCCTGCTCGCCGGCTGGACCCTCAGCGACCTGCCCTACGCCGACCCGGCGCGCCGCCCCGCCTTCCCGGCCTTCACCTACCTCGCGGCGGCCGGCTTCCGCGACTTCCGCGCCGACGGCAACAGCACCGCCGGGACAGACCACCTCGTCTTTAAACTCGATGCCGGCAACGGCCAGCTCCAGCTCCGCAACAGCGCCCAGACCCTCGTGGATTCCGTCTCCTACAACCCCCAGCAGCCCGACCGTTCCCAGGGCCGCTCCCCCGACGGCGGCGCCACCTTCGCCTACTTCACCACGCCCACACCCGGTTTCTCCAACACCGCCTCGGCCACCGAAAACGCCCTGCTCGGCTCCCTCCGCATCACCGAGATCCACTTCCATCCTGCCGGCGATGGCGACCTGGAGTTCATCGAGCTCCGCAACACCGGTGCCACCCCCCTCGACCTTTCGGGTGTCTCCTTCACCTCGGGCCTGAGCTTCACCTTCGCCCCCGGCGCCACCCTGGCCGCCGGCGCCACCACGCTGGTGGTCCGCGATCCGGTCAAGTTTGCCGCCTTCTACGGCCCGGGCAAACCCGTCGCCGGGGCCTTCACCGGCCGTCTCGACAACCTCGGGGAAACCATCCGCCTCGAAACCTCCCGCGGCCTCGCCATCCACGACTTCCGCTACGAGCCCTTCTGGCAGCCCGCCGCCGACGGCCTCGGCGCCTCCCTCGAGATCATCTCCGACACCGCTGCCGCCTCCACCTGGGCCCTGGCCTCCTCCTGGCGCGCCTCCCTCCTGGTCGGCGGTTCCCCGGGCGGCACCGCCACCTTTGTGGCCTCCGCCGGCAGCGACGCCGCCGTTTCCCTGCCCTCGGCCGGTGTCCTCCGCGCCACCCTCACCGCCAGCGCCCCCGTCTCCGGCCTGGCCTTCACCTGGACGCAGCTGGCCGGTCCGGCCGCCACGCTTTCCACCCCCGGCCTCCCCTCCACCTACGTGACGTTCCCGGCCGCCGGCACCTACACCTTCCGCGTCACGGCCACGGCCGGAAGCCAGTCCTCGGCCGACGACATCGTCCTCACCGCCGCCCCTCCCGCCTCACCGCTGGAAACCTGGCGCGGCTCCACCTTTGGCGCGGACGCCACCAATCCCGCCATCGCCGGGGACAACGCCGACCCCGACCACGACGGTGTTTCCAACCTCCTCGAATACGCCCTCGGCACCAGCCCCCTGGCCTCCTCCGCCCCGACCCAGCCCGTCGCCAGCGCCAACGGCCAGATCACCTTCGCCTACCGCCGCAATCTCTCCGCCTCCGGCCTCGGTTTCGCCCTGGAATCGGCCGACGCTCCCGGCTCCGCCTACACTCCCGTCAGCGGTGTCACCACCACCGTCCTCGGCAACGACGGCGCCACCGAGGAGGTCCGCCTCACCTTCCCCGACAACGGCCAGCCCCACCGCTTCTTCCGCCTCCGCGTCACCGTCCCCTGAGCGCGGCCCGGGGGAGGAGCAGAGGCAAAGTCGCCGGAACTTTGGTTCCCCGGCCCGCCGTCGTGGCACACCTCCGTCCGCGCCATGGCCGCCGGCATCGAAACAAACGCGACCGACAGCCTGACCACCGACAAGTCAGCAAACGCCGCGAAAACCCCATCGGACCGCCTTCCGCGAGTTTCGACTGCTCGGACAGCTTCCTTCCGAGATGGCTTTTATCGGCCCTCCCGTTTTTTGCGCCGGCGCGAAGCGCCGTTGGCCACGGCATCGTCCTGCCAGGGAAACCTCACTTGGAGGCGGTGCCGCCGGAAACCGGCACGAAGTATTCGAGGTAGCCGATCATCATCTCCTCGTAGGTCTGGTTGCCCCAGCGGACGGTTTTGGTGGGGTCGGGGTTGGCCTTGTTGGCGGCGCTGTTGTCGAAGGTGGCGGTCAGGCGGACCGTGCTGCCGCGGGGAAGGACGCGGGGTTTTTTGAACTCGTAGCGGAGCTGCCAGTTGAAGTCGTAGTGCGGGAGATCAAGCAGGGTTTCGGCCTTCCCGTCGGTCCCCACGACCTCGAACGTGAAGGCCTTGCCGCGCACGTGCATGTGGGCGATCAGGCTGATGACGGGAAGGTCAATCGGCACGGGCCGGGTCTGGACTTCCCGGTGGTTGGCGGCTCCCGGCGGGATGTTGAGGTTGATCTTGGGAATGCCGGCGGTGCGGACCTCGAAGCGGGGCGTTTCCCTGGCAAACAGCAGGCCGATGCGCAGGCGCTCCTTCTTGGCCTGGCCGCTGGGCGTGTAGTGGATCTCGAAACTGACGCGGGCCCCGGCGGGCAGTTTGCGGGCGAAGCCGGCCGGATAGACATTTGAGCCGTTGCCGGGCACGTAGGCCGCCCAGAGGTCCTCGCGGCCCGCGCCCCGGTCGCGCGGATCGGAGCCCTTTTCGTGGACCCGGACGATGACGTGGTGGACGACATCGCGGGCGCTGGGCAGGATCTCGTAACCGGTGACCCACTTGTCCTCGGTCAGTGTGGTCTGGACGACATCAAACTGATACGGCATGAAGCCGGTCGCCTTGATGTCGTAGGCTTTGCTCAGGGGGATGATGAGGTCGGGCGTGCCGATGCTCCATTCGCCGGGAAACAGCTGTCTGGCCGGGGCTTCCTTCGGGTCGCCGAGCGGCCGGTCGGTGGAGGCGAGCCAGGCCAGGAGGTCCGATTTGTCGCGGGCGGAAAGGGAGCAGTCGTTGGCCCAGGGCGAGGGAGCGCCGTCCTTTTCCGGGGCGGCAAACCAGGGCGGCATGGTGCCTTCGGAGACGACGCGCCTGATGACCTTGGCGCGGTCCCTGACCTCCTCCAGATCGTCGAGGGCGAAGGGGGCGATGCCGCCGTCGTGGTGGCAGCGCACGCAGTTCTGCCCCAGGATGCGGGCGACATCGCGGTGGTAGGTGACGGCCGTGGCGGCGGCCGTCGGGGCGGGGCCGAGGTCGAGTTCGCAGCCGGGCGCGGCGGTGGCCTGGACGGCGGGGCGGCGGCCGGCGAGGAGGGAGTCCACGGCGTCGAGCAGGTAGCGGTGGCGGGGGGCGTCGAGGCTGTAGTCCACGCCAAACTGGTCGTCGAGCGCGCCCCGGTAAACGAGGGTGCGGGTGGGATCGAGGAGGAAGACCTCGGTGGTGGTCGAGGCTTGGAGCGCGCGCGCGAGGGCCTGGGCGCGGTCGTGGACGTAGGGCGAGGCGAGTTTGTTTTCCGCGATCTGGGCGGCGATGTCGGTTGGTTTGTCGCTGGCGAAGGGGTTCACGAGGAGCAGGGCCACGCCTTTTTCCTTCAGTTGCCCCTCCAGTTTCGCGAGTTGGGGAAACTGGCGTTTGCTGACCGGGCAGCTGGAGCTGGTCAGGGCGATGACGAGACCCTTGTGCTTGGCGAAGTCGGAAAGTTTCCCCGTCCGGCCGGAAAGGTTCGTGAACGAAACATCGTCCGCCATGCGCCCGATCCCGACGTCCCCGGGCCTGAGGATTTCCGGCCCGCTGGTGACGGCCTTGATGGCCTCGGGGGAGACCGCCGCCCCGCCGCCGCCGCGGATGACCTGGCGGTATTCGTCGAGGGTGACGGCGCCGTCCTTGTTGACGTCAAACTTGGCAAACGTCGCGGCGTCGGGGAGTTCGTCGGGAGTGACGCGTCCGTCGCCGTTTTTGTCGTGTCGGCGGAAGATGCCGTCGCCCGGCGCACGCTGCTCCACGGCCCAGAGCAGGCCGGACAAGGCCAGGGTGGAAACGAGAAGGGCAACGCGGGTTTTCATGGGGCAGTCAGTGATGTTAAGGAGTAAGCTTCAGGTCCGGGCAAGCCACAGGTCTGTCCCTGGATTTTGCGCCAACGAGTAGTTGACTTCAATGTCCCGCAGAATCGCATCACCAACCTGAGGGTGGAGGAACTGAAACAAAACCCGCCCCTCATCATCCAGCCGCCATCGCTGTTTGTCTTCGACGACGGGGACCAGTCCGCTGTGGCCTTTGTCGGCAGCCACTGCCCGGGGGCCGCCGCCGAACTGCATTACAGCGGCTGGGAAGCCCCGGTTTTCCACCACTTCAAACTCTACCCCCAGGGCTGGATCGAGGACGGCGACGTGAACCGCAACGCCCCGGAATCGCTCTGGCGGAAGCCTGGCTGGCTGCCCCTTTCGCTCCTCGCCGGGGTGGTGCTGCTCTTCGGCTGGATGTGTCTCTGGCAGGAACTGCGCCGGCGGGAGTCAACGAAGCAAGCCACGAAAGGCTCGCGAACACATCCCGCAACCCCCGTCAAAACCGGCTGCTGGTGAAAATTGCAGAGTGCGGAAGCTGATTTCCATGCGATGGGAGTTTTTCGTAAGTCTCTCAAGGCAAACAACCTGCCCTCCTTCGTCATGGCCCGGAGTTGACGGCCACCGTCCTTGCGTCGAGCGCCAAACTGTTCACGGAAGTTCAGAAAAACACTGTCCACAAACGACTTAGACCCGCACCGCACCGTCCACGAAGTGTCGCACCTTGCAGCGGATGAGGTGATCCAGACGACCTACCGAGGAACTGACAGTGCGAATCAGGGCAAAACCTCCCAGCGGTATTGGTTGCCGCGGGGAACGCCAACCCACTTGTCGGAAGCAGGGGCAAGGTAGCAATCGCTCCATGAGACATTTTCGATCACCACCTTGTCTCCAAAGTAGATAGGTTCCCCAGGCCGCAGATCTTTACCGTCCAACCATACCCGCCAATTCTCATAATCCCCGTTGTTGTAGGAATAGTAACAGGTATTGCCGGACTTGGGTGCCATCAGCTTGTTGTAGGCAGGGTATCCGCCAGCTGGATTGAGGGTGCGCAATCTGACGACATGTCCACTCAACAGGGGTTCGCCGTTGCCGTCGAAGTTGTGGGTTTGGCCCGAGCCACCCAGCGTGGCATACCAGTAATTGCTTGAGGTGACACCTTGGGAAAACCAACGCCCGTCGGCTCCCTTTAGCTTGAAGTTCGAGTTCTTGGTGATGACAGGTGCGCCCGGTTTGTCGAAAATTCCAATCTTGGATTTCTCCACGTAAGCATACACCGCATCATACAATTCCTGAGGCCGCCCCGGCCTCAGGCCTGGAACATACCAGATTCCGATGAGACTGTCTTTCACCGTCGCAGGTCCAAAACCGGCGAGAGCCGGGTTATGTGGCAGGGAGAGCTTCCAGTCAGTGTAAAGTTGATCGTTGAATTGTGTCCGATGATTCAAGGTGTTGTTTCCCCCTGTGCAGAAGAACTGACCTCGTTCACTCATGGACTTGGCGAAGGTGCTCGTCGAGCTATTGACCTCGACTTTTCCACTGGCGATCTTGTAGGAAGCTTCGGCTTCGGAATTGATGTTAAGGCCATCGCGACGTTCACGTTCTTGAAGATAGGTGTTGAAGGTCAGGTGCCCGCCAAACTCGGCAAAATTGATGAAGTGGGTTCCGTAGCG
Organism: Opitutia bacterium; assembly: GCA_031411855.1. Classification (GTDB taxonomy): domain Bacteria; phylum Verrucomicrobiota; class Verrucomicrobiia; order Opitutales; family JANOBW01; genus JANOBW01. Next base: position 1,618 of record JANOBW010000492.1, on the reverse strand, counting down.
CTGAATGACTTGATCGACAGGAAGTTCATTCAGGTTGCGCAAAGCCTCGGCAGTGGGCCTGGCGCCGTTGAGTCTGGCCGTGAAAAGGACCGTTTTGTCATCCACCTGGGCAAAGCTGGTTTTGTTCGAGCCCGAACTGGATTTTTCAACCCCCACCTTGACCGAGGCGGCAAACAGGCCGGACTGAATCTCACCTTGCACATTCACCGAAAGGTTTCTCGAAAACTCATCGGCGGAGCTTCCACTCTTAATGTCGATCTCCGTAGTGCCCGACCGGATGTCCAGGATGTAGTTTGCAGGGTCGTTGAGGTCGAAAATGGATTCACCGCGATAGGTTTCCATGCAGAAAACGCCGATGGCGTTGTAGCCCCGGCCCAGGTTCTGTTTGACGACCGCGTCCTGCGGCGTCAACGCGCGGGCGGCGACAGGGTTTTTGGAGGCCTTGGGAATGAAATAGGTGCCGGAATAGACGCCACCAAAGGTCACGGTTTTGAGGAAAAGGTCCAGTTGCGCCGTGCCTCCGTTGTTGTTCGAAAGATAGACGCTCCATTGATCCCTCCCGGTCTGAAGCCAATCGTGTTTACCATCCTCAGACCAACGCGTCTGGCTGACTTGGAGGAAGTTGCCAGGTGTGCCGCCACGGTCGAACTCGACACCGGTGACTTCCATTCCGTTCACCCCAAGATCAGCCGGTTTGGAAGCCCTGGGAATGGGATACGTCCCGGAAAAGACGCCGCCGAAGGTGACGGTTTTGTGGGAAAGGTCCAGTTGCGCCGTGCCCCCGTTGTTATTGGAAAGATAGACATTCCATTCATCCCGCTTGACCTCAGACCATTGGTATCTGCCATCTTCGGTCCACGCGGTGTGGCTGGTTTGGCGGAAGTAGCCGGGCGTGCCACTACGGTCGAATTCGACACCCAGGACATCCATGCCTTTGACCCCAAGATCAGCCACGGTTGGAGCGGACGGTTTAGGGGGGAGGTTGGGTGCCGCCGGCTTGCCGGGTTCCTTGGTGGGTCCAGATTTTTGATCGGGGCGGGCCACTTCACCAGCTCTCGCCAGCATGATCTTCACCTGGCCCGTCTTGCTGCCGCTGAATGTGATGGTCTTCTGCAAAAGGTCCAACTGAACCTTGGTGCCCTCATTGCTCTCCAGAAAAACGCTCCATTCGTCGCGCGCAGTTTCACGATACTCAACTTTGCCGTCCACCCACTGTTCCTTGCCGATTTGGCGGAAAACGCCTTTGGTCTTGTCATTCACATAGTAAACCGAGGAAACGCTGCCCGCTTTCACAGGAGCCGGCTCGGGTTTTTGCGCGTTGGCCGGCAGGATGGGGCAAAGAAGCGAGAGAACACAGAACAGAAATCGAACGAGAAGGGGCTGGGTATTCAAGGGTGAGTTCATAAGCAGGTAGATTTTTTGTTTAGTATGGAGATTCCGACCTTTTACATTCCTTAAAATGACGGTTATGTTGACCGCAAGGTATTTTTAGATTCATTTAAATAAAGTCTGACTTTAAGTCTTTCCCTCATGGCTCAGCCCTGGCCGCCGCGGCGCACCTCGCGGATGACGTATTGGGGTTTGCCGTTGAGGGTGAGGTGGATGCGGCCGAGGTATT
>JANOBW010000491.1:0-5654 GCA_031411855.1 Opitutia bacterium | reverse complement strand
CGACACCATCACCTCGGCCGACTCCAACTCCCACGCCGTCGCCCACACCGTCACCCACGCCGTCACCCACACCCACGCCGTCTCCTACGCCGACACCATCCCCCACACCGTCACCTCGCCCGACTCCAACGCCGACGCCCTCACCCACTCCGTCGCCCACACCATCTCCCACACCCACCCCGAGTCCGACACCCTCGCCCACTCCCACGCCCACCCCATCACCCACGCCGACTCCACGACCGACTCCCTCACCCACGCCGTCACCGACTCCCTCACCCACGCCCTCCCCTACGCCGACGCCCTCACCCACGCCGTCACCAACGCCCTCACCCACACCCACCCCGGTTCCCACGCCATCGCCCACGCCGTCACCCACACCGAGTCCGACACCGTCCCCCACACCCACACCTTCTCCCACGCCGTCGCCCACCCCCACGCCGACTCCGTCGCCCACACCGTCGCCACGGCCCACACCAACACCGACTCCGTCGCCCACGCCGTCACCGACTCCCTCGCCCACTCCCACGCCGTCGCCTACGCCGTCACCCACGCCGTCGCCCACCCCCACGCCGCGTCCCACCCCCACACCGACACCCGTTCCCACCCCCACACCGGTTCCCACTCCCACACCGGTCAGCTTGCTGCCTAGCATCAGCCTGAGTTCCGGTTCCACGCTGGAAGAACCGGCAACAAACGGCAAACTGAGGATCACCCGCTCAGGGGCCTCCAATTTGTTGCCGCTGACAGTGAACCTCAGTTACGCTGGAAGCAGTGCGATCAGGGGCGTGGATTATGCCTCCCTTCCCACCTCGGTCACCTTTGGAGTTCTGCAAGACTTTGTGGAACTTAACGTCAATGTCATTGATGACTCAGAAACTGAAGACGACGAAATCATCTTCATCTCGGTTGTGCCCAATGCCTTGCTCTACCAACTCGGCACAACCAACCAGATTTCAATCACCATTCTGGACGACGACTTCATCCTTTAAACAAAACCCCTGCCATGAAATCTTTTCTCGCCCGTCAATTATGCATCAGCAAACGAGGCAGCATCTTGGGTGTCACCATCATGATGTGCCTCCTGCTGGCCATTTATGCGGAGGCCATGATGTCCATGACCCTCAACAGCTCCAAGATGAACCTGGAGGCGGCCCTCAACCAGGAGGCCAGGTTGGCCGCCGAGGGAGCCGGTGAATATATTGCCGGCAGGGTGGCTGCAGAATTTGATCGCCGCATTTACATTCCCGACACCGAACTGCGCAACTCCAACACCGCCACGCTGCTGCTCCCCCCCAACTATGCCAACAACTGGGCGGGCACCCACGTTGACTCCAGCAGCATCCAGGTTCAGGCCGGAGAAATAGACAAAGCCAAAGTCTATTTCTTAGATCCGGCCGATCCCGCCAGCCTGGGAGACCCCTTCAGTGGCCGCAGTTACACCGGCCGCAACATTGACATCTACGCCTCGGCTACGGCAACTGATCCAGGATTGAAACGTGCGATCACCGCGCGAGTTTTTCAAAGGCTCCAAGTGCGTGACGCCCCCATTTTCACCAACGCCATTTTCTATAACATGGACATGGAATTAAGCGCTTCAGAACGTTTTGATGTGACAGGGCCGGTCACCGTGAATGGAAACGTCTATTTCGATACCGGGGTAAAAACCTTTGCCACCAACGACAGCGCCACCACCTCCAAAAAAGAGGATCAGGTCGTCACTTTTAAGGACACCGTCTCCATTTCAGGAAAACTGATCAACGGCTCCCTCAAAAGCCCCACGCAGGAAACCCTCAACACACGGGACAATCTGGGGATGATTTATATTGACGGTAAACCTCTTCTCAAACCCACCCGCGCGGACGGCTCCACCTTGGACTACAGCAATGTCACGGCTTCCGAATTGAAAGATTACACCAATTGGTATGACAGTCGGAACACAGGGGACGGCGCACTTCTTGACAACGCCTTCAGCAAAAAACTGAAAACAGGAGAAAATGGAGGTAACAAAAACAACGTCAGCGGTTTTAAGGACTACGTCGCGGACGACCCCTCCACTTCAGCCAGCGAGCTGCAAAACAATCCTTACGCCCTGATTGAACCTGCCATGCCCAAAACCGGGGCCGGTTCCGGAAATTACAAAGGTGAATTGGAGTCCCAAAAGATGGCTTACAAAGCCAGTTTGATTTTTAAATTGGAAAAAAACCCGGCCTTCGACGACACCCACGATCCCAGCGATTCCAACAGTTTCTTCAAAATCAAAGCCTACAAAACCGAGCGCACAAAAGCTGACGATCCCCTCAGCGCTCCCGTTTTGGATTCAACCGGAAAACCGAAACTGATCCCGGTCACGATTCCAGACGATCTGATCGGCAAGGCAAACTCCACCCTGAACGCCGTCGCCAATCCATCCACCGGCCTGAGCGCCCCCGAAGTTTACAAAGAGCAGTCCGACTCCGTTGTCGGCGGCATGTATGACCCCCGGCAACAGGTGGCCTTGAACATGACTTCGCTGGACGTGGGCAAACTCAAAACCCTCATCCACGCCAACGACCCGGCCCTCTTCGGCGACACCTTTGATCCGGCCAAGGATTGGAACGGGGTCGTGTATTTTGAAACCCCCACTTCCACCACGGTAAACTCAGACGGCTCCTACGCCTATCAGGACAGCACTCGCGCCGACAAAATATCACCCAGCGCCATGGCCAACCAAGCCATCCAGTTGGTGAATGCCTCCGCTGTTCCCAATCCCGCTTTTGCCGTCAACAAAGGCTTTGCCTTCGCCACCAACGCCCCGCTCTACACCGTGGGAAACGTCAACGCCGACGGGCAATTCACCACGGGAGACAACAGCGAAATCACCCCGGAAAACAACGAGGCCTCCATGGCGATTTACGCGGACTCCGTCACCGCCCTTTCCAACAACTGGGCCAGCAACCGGGCCAAAAGCCGCAAGCAAACGACCTCGCCGATCGCTGGCGGACGGCTGGCGGAACACACTGAAATTTCCGCCGCCATTGTCACCGGCATCACCCCGACCAGCGACACCAGCCACATCAGCGGCGGGGCCAACAACGTGGTCCGGTTCCTTGAAAATTGGGGGGGGAAGAATTTCGTCCTCCGCACCTCCATCGTGGGCATGTTCAAAAGCGAGGTTCAGCCCAACTCCATTGACACCGCCCAGGCCCGCAAATGGTTCTCCAACCCCACTCGCCGCATCGGATTCAACTCCAAATTTAAAAACGGAGAATTCGCGCCTGGCACACCCAATGTCCGCCAGGTCAGGCGTGTGGCCTACCGCGATCTGAACGAATCCCAATTCCAAACCGGCCTCATCAGTGTGGCGGCCGAATCAAGGCCGACCTTCAAATGAGGTTCAACCGGAAGCCCAGCCCTCCCCCCACCTTATCGCTTTGAAAACCCAGATTTCAAACACCACCGTCCGCAGCTCTTCCCAGGTTCAACCTGGCAGGCTTTCCCAACTCGCCCGCAGAACAGCCTGCGCCACGGCCTGGGGAATGGCGATCAGCGCGTCAGCTTTTCTCACCACCACGGAAAAGGTGGCGGCGGCCCCGGTGCCAACAGGCCCCGCCAAGGCGCTGGCGGGAACTGAAAGCACCCCAGCCCCGCGGCCGACCAGCGCTCCAGTCCTCTTACCCCGCCCTTCCGGAAGTTTCACCGAGAAAGTCGTGATGGAAACCTTTGACCAATACGAGGTCCCCTTTCTGGAACTGGCCTCCACTCCCGTCACTTTTCGCCTCACCCAACCCTCCAACTGGCAAACCACCGCCGACTCCAAAGGAGCGGCCACCTTTTCCCTTCGGGGTTATCAGGCGGCCCGTGTTTCCTTTGCCGTCTATCCCAAAGTCGGGTTTATTCCGAACGTGGAAAAAGGCTCCATTGATTCCTACGCGGCGGGACTTCTCATCACCTGGCCGGAAAGCAAAGGCTATCAGGTGACTTTCAACAATCTCGGAAACTACGACTGGACCGTGGAAGCCGGTGCCACCGTCCAAACCAACCCGGGGGCGGTCAAAGGCTTCAGCCTGCGCCTGGTCCAACACCCCCTGGGCACCATGAGCGGCCGTCTTGACTACACTGTCACCTCCGTGGAACCAAATGGGAAAAGCCTCTCCCTCAGAACTTTGGACATCCTCTGTGACGCCGGTGAAAACATTCTGATCTGCAGCTACACCAACACTCCGGACATTTTTGCCGGCCCACCTCTGTCCGTCTTTGAAAAAACCGTGCTGAACGCCGATCCCGTGCAGGGAATACCCGCCCCCAAACCGGCCCCTCCACCTCCCGGCTCAAAGGAAAAAAGCCCCCCCGACAAGCCGGCGAAAAAGTGAGCCTGAGGCAAAAGCCAGGCCGTGATGGTCCCGACACCCGTCACCAACTTTGCTCCCAGACATACCACGGCTTTTGAATCGCCGTCACCGCTTCCTCACCCATCTCCACCACATTCGCCTTGGGGGCATACAGCAGTCCCGAAACCGTCAGCAAACCGTCCGGGCAGGTGAAAAATTTGACCTGCCCGGAACTGTTGGAAAGCACTTTCGATACATGGATGAGCCCGATCCAACGCGGCTCCAAAGTCTGTTCTCCGGAAATCTCGCCCTTGATGACCTGCTCAGCGAACGTTTTCATCTCATCCTGACACAACGCCAGACGGACTCTCAGCAAAACGTTGCTCCAAATCAACAGAAGGAGGAAAATAACCAGCAGCGGTTCACAAACCGCGCGGATCACCACCGGCCCCTGGGCCTCACTCCGCAGACCGCCATACTCAATCCGGCGCCGAAGCTCAAGCATCTGGCTGAACCAAATCCCCAGCCAGATCAAAAGCCACAGAATCAGAACCACCCCTCCCAGGGTGGTCAGCCCCGTGTCACTTCCCACCAGCACGGTGATGAAGATCCCCACGGCGGAGCAAATCCACAAAACGAGGGGAAGTGGGTTGAACTTTTGAAAGGGGACTTCTTTGTTTCCAGGCATTTGGGATAAGGCAACCGGGGATGAAACAAATGGCGGATGGAACGTGAATCAAACTCGTTTCAACGTCCCCGGCTCGGAGGAGGGCCACGACGGGCGGAACGCTGGCTGGGGCGGGGACCGGAACCGCGTCCACCCTCGTGAAAGGCGGGCAGTTGCGAACGGTCTTTCGGGGCGTGGGCCGGGCCGGGGGCGCGGGCGTGGCCCGACTGGGGCTTGCCCCCGCGGTTCTGCTGCTTGTTGTGCGGCTGGTTCTGCCCGCGCGGTGGCGGGGAGGCGTCGGGGGCGTTCATGTCGCCGATATCGAAACCTTCCAACTCCTTGCGCTCCAGACGTTTGCCGAGGTTCTTTTCGATCTGGCGGATCATGTCGGCATCCTCGGGGGTCACGTAGGTGCAGGCGTCGCCGGTGCGCTCGGCCCGGCCGGTGCGGCCGATGCGGTGGGTGTAGGCCTCGACGGTCTCGGGGATGTCGAGGTTGATCACGTGGGAGATGGAGGCCACGTCAATGCCCCGGGCCGCGATGTCCGTGGCCACCAGGATGTTGTGATGGCCGGAGCGGAAGCCGTCCATGGCGCGTTTGCGCTGCTGCTGCGAGAGGTTGCCCTGAAGTGTCGCGCAGTGGTAACCCTCGTGCTTGAGCTCGCGGCCCACGCGTTCGGC
>JANOBW010000490.1:0-1339 GCA_031411855.1 Opitutia bacterium | reverse complement strand
GGCGGGGAGGGGGCAGGTGTCGATGTAGTTGGGCTGGGTGTCGATGGCGTGTTTGCGCGGGGACATGTTTGCGCGGGCACAGACCCTTTGCGCACTACTTTGCGCAGACGGCGTCATTAATCTCCTGGAGTACCTCACTGGCGGCGATCCCAACCAGCCCGGCGCCCGGTCCCTCGAGCTCGCCCGCGATGGTGAAGGGTTCGTCCTCATTCTCCCCGTGCTGGCCGCCTCCTCCGCCGGAGTCATCATCTACGCTGAGTTTGCCGACGAGCGGGCCTTCGACAGCCTCCTCTCCACAGTCGTGAATCCGGTCACCGAGCCCATCCCCGACCGCCCGGGTTGGATGCGGATGACCTTCGCCGACCCGGCTCCCGCCGCGAGTCCGCACCGGTTTGGCCGGATCATGGCCGTTCTGCCCTGGGCGCCCCGGCCCACTGGACGGCATTCCGCAGGAGGCGCTGGAAATTTGGGTCCCCGTGCGCGGCGGCGTCGTGACCGGGGGCGATGCAGACGATGCGCGCCTTCGGGTGCGGGGAGATCCAGACGCTGGGATGCGGCTGGCCGGTTTTGGCTGCCGGGCTGGTTTCCAGGAGGATTTCGGCTTTTGACTCCGGGGCCAGCTGCACATGGTACAGCTCGTCCCTCAGGGAAAAAGTCTCCGGCAGCCCGGCCATGACCGGGTGAGTGGCGGACTTCACTGTGAGGGTGAACGGGCCGTAGGCGTCATGGCTGCGGGCGCCGCCGCCGTCGTAGGTGGCGTTGTATTTCGGCCAGAGCGCCCAGTTTTGACACGTGGCCGGGTGGAGAAGGACGAGGCCGCCGCCGCGCGCGGTGAAGGCGTCGAGGGCTTCGCGGAAGGCGGGATTCTGCTGGTAGGCGGGGTCGTTCGCGCTCAGCAGGAAGACTTCCGCTCGGGCCAGCTGCTCCACCGCAGACGCCGGGTCGCCAGTGTAGGCGGTGACGGCAAAACCGGCCTTCGTGAGGATTTTCTGATCGGCCACATCGAACCACTGCTTGAAGTCATGCGAACTGCCGCCGCCCGCGAGGAGGACGCGCAGTTTTCCCGGCACCGGAGCGGCGGGAAGCGTGGAGGGAGCCAGGGCTGCGACCACAGGCCCACCTGCGGGGGGAGGCGGGGCCAGTTTCCCTGTGCTGTCGGGCGACTCCAGGGTGAGCGCGGCGATGAGCGGGGCCGGGCCTTTGTTGAAACTGGCAAGCGTCACGCGCGTGACGAGCGCCCCCGACCGCGCGAGGTCCCGCCAGAGGGAACGCATCTGGCCTTTGTGCACCAGATCGGTCGGCGCGGAGCCTGGCACGTCGATCCGGGCGATGTGGTCGG
>JANOBW010000489.1:0-5091 GCA_031411855.1 Opitutia bacterium | reverse complement strand
CCTAGCCGAGGAGATTTATCAGGAATCCATGGAGATTGAGTTAGAGCTGCGCGGAATCCCTTTCCGATCCAAAGAGACCTTGAACTGCTTCTACAAGGAGCGGAATCTGAAGAAACACTACGAGCCAGATCTCATCGTCTTCAAAGGCATCGTGATCGAATTAAAGTCTGTCTCCCAACTGACCGCCGATCACGAATCCCAACTCATCAACTACCTGCGTGTCACCAAACAACCTTTGGGCTACCTCATCAACTTCGGCAAAAAGGGCGGCGTTGATTTCAAGCGCTTCGTCCTGTCTGAATTCTTACCTGCCTGACCCAGGGCATTTTCTACCGCAGAACGACGCAGAAGCAGCGCAGAAAATCCAAATTGCTGATCTCCTAAAAACCTAAGAAATCTCCTCAAGAAACTTCTGCCTCGTTGCCTCTTTTCTGCGCTATTTCCGCGCCTTTCTGCGGTAGAAAAAGAAAACATCCCCAATCTCCACGCCCCAAGTCTTCTACCCTTCCCAGTCTGCCTCTGCGGTATAAAAATGCCTTCCCCCACTCCACTCCTCCAACTTTCCCAGGTCACGAAATCCTTCGGCGCGGTCCGCGCGTTGAAGGGGGTTTCGTTCGACCTGCGCGCGGGCGAGGTCCATGCGCTGCTGGGGGAGAATGGCGCGGGCAAGTCCACCCTCATCAAGGTCATCACCGGCGCCCACCAGCCTGATGGCGGAGTCATCTCCCTTGAGGGCAAAGCCGTTCCACCGCTTTCACCCTCGGTGGCCCGTTCGCTTGGCATCGCCTGCATCTACCAGCAGCCCGCCCTGTTTCCCGACCTGACCGTGGCGGAAAACATCGGGCTGCGTCTCGACAACGCCGGGGCTTTCAAAACCGTCCGTTGGGCCGACCGCCGGGGCCGCGCCTCCGAGCTCCTCAAGCGCATCGGGGCCGCCATTTCCCCCGAGGCCGAGGTCCGTTCCCTTTCCATGCCCGAGCAGCAGCTCGTGGAGATTGCCTGCGCCCTCGGGACGGGTGCGCGGGTCGTCATCATGGACGAGCCCACCGCCTCGCTGACCCGTAACGAACAGGAACTTCTTTTCGGCGTGGTCCGAGACTTGCGGAACTCCGGTGTCGGCGTCGTTTACATCTCCCACCGCCTGGAGGAGATCTTCGCCCTGGCCGACCGTGTCACGGTCCTGCGCGATGGTGAAAGCGTTGGAACACAGCAGGTTAAAGATGCCAGCGGCAACTGCCGCCTGACCGAGGCCGATCTCATCAAACTCATGGTCGGTCGCGAGGTTTCCCACCTTTACCCGGCCGCCGAGGGCGCTCCGGGCGAAGTGGTGCTTTCCCTCAAGAACTTGGGCTGCTCTGCCTCGGGAGTTTCCGGGGTCAGCCTCGATGTCCGCGCCGGTGAAATCGTCTCCCTCGCCGGCCTTGTCGGGGCGGGCCGCACCGAGTTGGCCCGCATCCTCTTCGGCATCACCCCGGCCGACTCCGGCGAGATCATCCTCAACGGGAAAACCATCACCGTGACTTCGCCGCAGGAGGCCGTCGCTCTCGGCATCGCCTACGTGCCGGAGGACCGCCGCCGCCATGGCGTCATCCTCGAAATGCCCATCGCCGAGAACATGACCATGGCCATCCACCCCCGCCTCTTCCCCGGCTCCTGGTTGCGTTTCGGAGCCGAGAAGGAGCTGGCGCTCAGCTACATCCGCGATCTCGGCGTCAAGGCCTACGGTCCCGACGCCCCCGGCCGTTCCCTTTCCGGCGGCAACCAGCAGAAGGTTTCCCTCGCCCGCTGGCTGGCGACGAAGCCCAGGCTTCTCATCCTCGACGAACCCACCCAGGGCGTGGATGTCGGGGCCAAATCCGAGATCCACAAGATCATCCGCAACCTGGCCAAGGACGGCCTGGCTGTCCTCCTCATCTCCAGCGACCTACCGGAAGCCCTCGGCATGGGTGACCGTGTCGGAGTCATGCGCGGAGGCCAGCTTGCCGCCGTGCTGCCCGGCGGAACCGACGCCCACACCGTCATGGCCGCCGCCCTCGGGCAAAACGTGAAGGAGTCCGCCTGATGCAAAAGTATTTCCGAGAACTGACCGTCGCCGCCGCCCTCGCCGTCCTGCTCGTCGCGCTGGCCGTCTTCGCGCCGAATTTCTTCGAGCTGCAGCCGCTGCTGTCGCGCCTGACCTCACAGACTCCGGCGCTGATCGTGGCCATCGGGATGACTCTCGTCATCATCTGCCGCCAAATAGACATCTCTGTCGGTTCGCAGTTTGGCGTCTGTGCCGTCACCGCCGGACTCCTTGCCGCCCAAGGACTTCCGCTCGTCGTCGTCATCCCCATCACCATCACCGCCGGAGCCGCCATGGGCGCGTTGAACGGCGCACTCGTCGCCTGGCTGGGACTCCCGAGCATCGTGGTCACCCTCGCCACCATGGTCACCTGGAACGAGGCGCTCCGCCTCTGGCAGCAGGGCAAGCTCCTCAACCTTCCCACCGGCGTGCAATGGTTCGGCTTCGAACAATCCGTCGGCCAGACCTCCCTTATCGTCTTCGCTGTGGCGCTTCTCGCCGCCGCCTCCTGGGTCATGAAAAACGTCGCCGCCGGCCGCTTTGTTTACGCGGTGGGCACGGACGCCGAGGCCGCCCGCCTGGCCGGCATTGACCCGAAGAAAACCACCTTCGGCGTCTTCATCCTCATGGGCGCCCTGACCGGCCTCGCCGCCTTGATGAACGTCGTCCAATCGCCCCAGGTCCAGCCCACCTGCGGTGACGGCCTGGAAATGAAGGTCATCGCCGCCTGCGTGGTCGGCGGGGTCGCCGTCAGCGGCGGCCGCGGCCGTCTCTGGGGCGTCTTCCCCGGCATGTTGCTCCTCGCCAACGTTAACCCCGCCCTGACCCACTTCCACGTCCAGGCCTACTGGGAAAAGGCCATCCAAGGCTTCGTCATCCTCCTCGCCGTCATGGCCGACGGCCTGAGAAACCGGAAGGGCAAAAGCTAAAGTCGTAGTTCAAGGCAATTTTACCGCAGAACGACGCAGAATTGGCGCAGAAAAATTCAATCCCCCACTTCATTCACTTCAAAGAGTTTCACCCGAAAACAATTTCGGCCTTGATACCTTTTTTCTGCGTCAATCTGCGCCTTTCTGCGGTATAAAAACTGCCTCGAAACCCCCACGACCTTTCCCTTTCCCCATGTCCAAACCCGCCACGACCTCCTCCTGGAAATCCGTCTTCGCCCGGCACGAGACGGTCCTCCTCGTCGTGCTCATCCTGGAAGTTTTTCTCTTCAAGGCACTTGGGCCGGAGTTTTTCTCCTCCGACAATCTCGCCAACATCCTGCGGCATTCGTTTGAGGTCGGACTGCTCGCGCTGGTCATGACACCTGTCATTCTCACTGGCGGCATAGATCTTTCCGTTGGCTCACTGATGGGGCTTTGCGCGGTGATTTTCGGCATGCTCTGGCAGGACTGCGGCCTCTCCATCTGGCTCGCGGCTCTTGTGGCGGTGGGGGTGGGGGCGCTCGGCGGCGGTTTCAACGCCCTGCTCATCACACGGCTCGGGCTGCCCCCGCTCATCGTCACGCTGGGCACGTTTTCCCTGTTCCGCGGGCTGGCCGAAGCCCTGACCGGAGGCACCCGCGCCTTCACCGGCTTTCCCGAAGGCTTTTTGCAGGTGGGTGACGGGGTTTTTCTGGGAATGCCCACCCAGGTGTGGCTCATGGCCGTGTTTGCCGTGGCGGCATGGCTGCTCGTCCACCGCACCACCTTCGGACGCTCTTTCCGTGCGCTTGGCTTCTCCCCCGAGGGAGCCCGCTACGCCGGCATCCCCGTTGCCCGCCGCACGGCTCTGGCCTACACGCTTGCGGGAGCGGTCGCTGGGGTGGCCACCATCGTTTTTGTGTCGCGTTTTGGCCAGGCCAAGGCCGATGCCGGCAGCGGCTACGAACTGGCCGCGATCACCGCCGTGGTCCTGGGTGGCACCAGCATTTTTGGCGGTGTCGGTTCCATTCACGGCACGCTCCTGGGCGTCGCCACGGTCGCCGTGCTTTCCAACGGGCTGAAGTTCGTGGATGCGGTCCAGAACCCCACCGAACTCGCCAGTCTCCTGACCGGCCTTCTTCTGCTCGCCGCGCTCGCGTCCGGGGCGTTGGTGAAAACTCTCGCCGGACGCCGCGCCCGCACCCCATCCTCTCCCCAATCCCAACCCTCCTCATCCTCATGAAACGACTCCTCACCACCCTGCTTCTCGGCACCACCCTCGCGCTAGTCTCCGGTTGCAGCGACAAGTCCGCCAGTTCCGGTTCCGCCCCGGCCTCCGGCGACAAGAAACTGCTCATCGGCCTGCTGCCCAAGTCCAAGGGCAACCAATACTTCGACAACGTCCATGTCGGCGCGAAAGCCGCCGCCGACGAACTCGGCGCGCAACTCCTCTTCGACGGCCCGACCAACACCGACGCCGCCAAGCAGAACGAGATCGTGGAAAACTGGATCACCCGCAAAGTGGATGTCATCGCCGCCGCCGCCGAAAACAAGGACGGCCTCAGCTCCGCCCTCAAGAAGGCCCAGGCCAAGGGTATCAAGGTTGTGACCTATGATTCCGACGCCCAGCCCGACGCCCGTTCCTTCTTCGTCAACCAGGCCACCGCCCAAGGCATCGGCGAGGTCCTCATGGACACCGCCGCCCAGCTCTGCGGCGAGGAAGGCGAGTTTGCCATCATCACCGCCACCCTGACCGCCGCGAACATGAACGAATGGCGCAAACACATTGAGGCCCGCCTGGCCGCCAAGTATCCCAAGATGAAGCTCTTGGACACCAAGCCCTGCGACGACCAGAAGGACAAAGCCCAGCAGGAGACGACCAACCTCCTCAGCGCCTACCCCAACATCAAGTGTGTCATGGCCATCTGCTCCCCGGCCGTCCCCGGAGCCGCCGAAGCCGTCAAACAGGCTGGCAAATCCGGCAAGGTGAAGGTCCTCGGCCTCGGCCTCCCCAGCGAGAACAAGGCCTACGTCAAGGAAGGCGTCACCCAGGCCGTCATCCTCTGGAAAGTCCAGGACCTCGGCTACCTCACCATCCAAGCGGCCGCCGCCACCGCCAGG
>JANOBW010000488.1:0-11080 GCA_031411855.1 Opitutia bacterium | reverse complement strand
TGGCGGTGGCGCTGATGGGGTTGGCGGCGAAGACCGGGGCGTCGTTCGTGTTCGCCACCGTGACATTCAGGGTGGCGGTGGCGGTGACGTTGGAGGAGTCGGTGACACTGACCGTGAAGGTGTTAAGGCCGACCTCCGCGTTGGTAGGCGTGCCGGAGAGAGCCCCGGAGGACGAGACGTTCAGCCAGGCCGGGCCGGACACTTTCACGTAGGTCAGCGTGTCGCCGACATCCACGTCTGTCGCGGCGAGTTGGCCGGTGAAGGCCGAGTCTTCCGTCGCGCCCACGCTGATCGGGTTGGCGGTGAAGGAGGGCGCGTCGTTCGTGTTCGCCACGGTGACGTTCAGCGTCGCGGTGGCGGAGGCGTTCGAGGCATCGGTCACTTTGACGGAGAACGAGTTAAGGCCCACGTTTGAGTTCGTGGGAGTTCCCCCGAGAACCCCGGTGGAGGAGACGGTCAGCCAAGCCGGACCGGAGACTTTGGAGAAGGTCAGGGTGTCGCCCGCATCCACGTCGGTCGCGGTGAGCTGGCCGGAGAAGGCCGAGTCCTCCGTGGCGCTGGCGCTGATCGGGTTGGCGGTGAAGGCCGGGGCGTCATTCGTGTTGGCCACGGTGACGTTCAACGTCGCGGTGACGGAGGCGCCGGTGGAGTCAGTCACGCTGACGGTGAAGGAGTTAAGGCCGACGTTTGAATTGGCGGGTGTGCCCGAAAGAGCACCCGAGGCGGAAACACCCAGCCAGGCCGGACCGGAGACTTTGGCGTAGGCGAGGGTGTCGCCGGAGTCGGGGTCGGTGGCGGCAAGCTGACCGGAGAAGGCCGAGTCTTCCGTGGCGCTGGCGGCGACGGGATTGACGGTGAAGGCGGGAGGACGGGGGAGCTGGGTGGTGGTGACGACACCGGCCTGATTCGGGATCAGATAGGAACCGGCAATGATGGAGCGGGTGGCCACGCCGGGGCCCTGCCAGGCCACCGAGACGTGGTCACCGCCGCTGCCCTCCGACTGCTGGGCCTCGAACCAGTAGGCCTGGCCGGCGACCAGGTTGACGGCCACGGACTTCTGCGCCGGCTGGGCGTCGAAAGCCTGGAAGCCGGTGTAGCCGGTGACGGAGGCAAGCTGGACCTTGGAGGCCTCGGAGGCATCGGTGCCAAGGTAGAGGCGGCTGGCGTCGTCGCTGGAGATCCAGAACGTGTAAGCGCCGGAAACCTGCGGCACAAGCCAGCCGAGGACACGGCGGGAGTAGCTGTCGGCCACGCCCTGCGCGGTGGTCGAGGAGCTAAGGTTGCCGGCGTAGTTGGTCGCGCCCGTCCAGGTGTTGTTGGTGAAGTTGGCGCCGCCGGCCCAGCGCTGCTCGTAGAGGCCGGGCGTGGTGTTGACGAGGACGCGGACGGAGGAGTTGAACTCGACCCCGGCGCTGTCGGTGCCGTCAATGACCAGGGTGAGCAGCGCGGCCGAGGTGAGGGCGGCGGGATTGGCCAGGACAAGCTGGCCGGAGGAGTTGACGGTGAAAGCGCCGGCGGGAGCGCCGGAAACGACCGAGGCCGTGACGGTGCGAGTGGCGTCCGGCAGGATGACCGAGCCGACCACCGTGCCCACCGCCTGGGCGGAGGAGGCGGTGAGGACGGCGAGGGAAGGCGGGATCGGGGCCTCGACGACGTTGCCGACATTGACGGCGAAGGACTGGCTGAGGGAGTAGCGCGGCACGCCGTTGTCCTGGCACAGGACGGTGAGGTTGTGGACGGAAGCCGCCTCGTAGTCCAAGTTGTTGACGGTGATGCCCCCCGTGCGTTTGTTGATGGAGAAGTTTCCGTTCTCGTTTCCGGCCGAAAGCGTGTAGGTGAAGATGGTTCCCGGCTCGGGATCGGTGGCGGCGATGGAAGGGACGATGACGGTGCCGGCGGCGGTGTTTTCGGAAACGTTGAGGCTGCCCGGATTGGCCAGCGAGGTCAGCGGCTGGTTATCCGTCCAGACGGGGTAACCTTTGGCCGCCACGGCGTCCTTGACGGACTGCGTGATCTCATAGCCGAAGCCGGTCACACCCAGGCCGTAGCGCTGGAAGTAGAGGTCCAGGTTGCGGCCGGTGGCGTCGCAGAAAAGCAGGTAGAAGCGGTTGCGGACATAGTTCGGATCCGAACTGACCAGGGCGGTCAGTTCGGCGTCGGGCTGGCCCTGGAGCCAGTTCATGAGTCGGCCGAGGGCGGTGCGGTAGGCGGACCAACCGAAGGCGTCGGAGAGGTTGTAGTAAAAGTCGTAGGCGGGGCCGGTGTTGGTGTCGCAGGCGTTGGCCCAGGTGCGCTCCGCCGCGGGGCGGGCGAGGAAATTGGCCCTTTTGGTGGTGCGGTCGGCGGCGCCATAGAAGCTTGAGGCGTATTCCCAGGTGGTTTTGTCGTGGACCAGCGTGTAGATCATGGCCGGAAGCAGGTTCACGTCCACCTCAGCGTGGGTGGGGATGCGGAAGGCCTGGTTGAAGTCGGCCTGAAAGCCGTGGCCCAGCTCGTGGTAAACACCCCAACTCCCGTTCAGGCGGGCGCCGTTGAGAAGGTCGTCGTTGATCCATCCGCTTTCGATGGGGTAGCCGGCAAAGGCCCCCTGGGTCGCTCCGCTTGCATCAACGACGCGGCGGCTCATGGCGGCGATTTCGCCCCGCTGGCGGTAGGGCGTGTATCCGTAGTATTCGTCGGCCACGTCCATGACGGTGAGCCAATGGTTCGCCACTTCGGACATGTTGGAGACCGCCCTGAGTTTGGCGGCCGGCAGGTAGAGGGTGAGCTTGGATGTCTGCAGGTAGCCCCACGGAGCCGGGTTGTTCTTCAGCGAGCTGTTCCAAGCCTCGTCGGAATCGGTGCCGAGGCGGAAGGAGGGCGAGGCCAGGGCGTTGGAGATGGTGATGTCGAACTGGCCCAGGTTTGAGCCCGGGGGCACGAGGATGGTGATGAGACCGCCGAAGGCGTTGCCCACCTGGTTGTTGACGGCGTTGAGGCTCTGCCGACGCCAGACCTTGGGAAACATGTCCCAGCTTGGGGCCGTGAAAATCGTCCGTTCGGTCCCGCCTCCCGCGAGGTGGACCTGAAGACCGGCGGCGGTTTTGTCGGCGGGAATGCCGATGGTCACGATGTCGCCGGGAGCCGCGTAGAGCCCGGTTTCGATGCGGGTGGGGTTGTTGCGCCCGTTCATGAGAAGGATCGCGGGGTTATGGGTGTTTCCGTTGACCGAAACGACCTGGTTGCCAAGGCGCGGCGAACCGGCGGCAGGCACGCCCGGGAAGTCGGCGGCGGCGGGGTGGACGAAGAGCTGGGCGGGCGTGAGGGCGTCAAGTTTGCCGGATTGATAGCGGGCCAGCATGGCCTGGACCGGCGAAGTGGCGACGACGAGGGGAACGGCGGCGGTGGGAGAGATCCAGCCGTGGATGCCCTGGAGGGTTTCAAGCCCTGCCACCAGATCAGCCTGAGCGGGATAGACGGCGAGGACACGGTCCACCGCGGGGCAGGCGGACTGTTTGGCGGCGAGGGCCATGGCGGTGCCGCCCTGGGCGTCGGCCACAATCTGGTCGAGGGCGATCTTGGCGCTGTGGTAGGTCGGGTAGTTGGCGGCGGGAACGGTGAAGGTGCCGGCCGCCGTGGTGGTGCCGCTGAAGGTCAGGCCGAAGGGGTCGAGGACGGAGCGGGCGGTGGCGAGGGCCGAGGCGGAGAGCGCCCAGGGGGTGGAGCAGACGACCACACCCCCGCCCGCGGCGGTGAAGGCGTTCATCTTGGTGAGGGCGTTGGCGCTGTAATTGTCGTGGAAGTTTCCGACAAAAACGTCGCAACCCGAAAGGTCGGTCGAGGCGCCGGCCATGTTGGTGTCTATGGCCTTGGTCAGATAACCTTTGGCACTGAAGAAGTTGCGGATGGTGGCGTTGTTCGATCCGACCGTGATGGTGGCCGGGGTGCTCTTGCGGCTGGCCCAGAGGACGGAGTTGACGAAGAGCTGGGAAGTGGTGCTGGTGCCGGTTGTGTTAAAAAAGCCGGTTTGGGATCCCGCGACGGCGCGGGCCGCCGTGGGGGAGACGCCATCCCCATAGGAACCGGCGGCCAGTCCCGGAACGTTGTTGGCGTCCACCAGAATCGGGAAGGAGGCGCGCCCGTAAACGGGGACGGATCCGGGCGAGCCCGTAAGGTCCGCGACCGTGCCGGCGGTGGTGCCGATGATGGCGGTAAAGTCGGCTGGAATCGTGGCCTGGGCCTGGACGTTGACCGAGGCGACGATCGCTATGGCAGGGAGGGTGAACAGATGGGAGGGTCTCATGTGGGTATTTGGGGGTGGGTTAGCGGGTGAGGGTGAGGGAAAGTTCGGCAAGCACCGGTCCCAGGATGGCGACACGCTGGCTTTGCCGGATGGACTCGGAAGTCTTGATGAGGCCGGTCTCGGCGGATATCTCCAGCGGCACGTTCTCAATCGTGGCACCCTTCAGGCTGGTGAGTGGTCGGTCGGCGGGGGAGGCGATCTCTCCCAACCCGCGGTCCTTGTCGCCGACGCCTTCTGCCCCGTAAGTTTCGGAGGTCGGACTTGGAGCGGAATCCATTGTGATCTCGATTCCTTTGTTAGAATAATTATTTCTTTCGTGAACAATTAAAGGCTTGGGGTTCGCCTTGGCGGCGGCGGAACGGTCCTGCGCAAATGGAGTTGGAGAGGAGCCTAAAATCCAAAGGGTTGGCGCGCAAACTAAAGCGGCTAGGCTAGTTACGACAATGGTTCCGGAGGGCGTGGGGTGTTTCATGGGTAGTGGCTTTGTGTATAATCAACCGGGGGTTGTGGTTTGAGAACTGACAACCGAATGATGAAATGTTTTCCACGCGGAAGGTAATTCGACCCTGTAAGGTATTTTAACAAACTTCTGACAGCTGTCGCACCTCGCAAAGCAATCGAACGTCGTTCCCGAGGGCTGCCCACGTCTCGCACAGACGGTTCCCCTCCAAGCTTTCACGAGGAGCCACCCAGACTTTACCCGTCCTTTACAAAACTCCCCTCGCCACTTCATCCGTGCTTAAGAAAGCTCAGTCATAGTGTATCCGCAAAGTTCTCCCGCTCCCTTGAGGCGAGAACCCGGGAAACACTCCCCGCCCTCCCCCTCCACCCCTGACTCCAAGCAGTTCCCACGTTTATGAAAAGAATCCTCCTGTTTTCCCTGGCCTCGGCCTTTTCCACCCTTTGCGCCGATCCCCAACTGACCTCGTGGTTCACCGCCAATTCCGGAAAATACGCGCGCATCTACCAGAGCACCGCGAACGAGACCGCCCAGACCACCTCCACCACCTGGACCCGGGGCACAGGAACGCAGACCAACCCGGTTTACGCCGACGTCAGTGAGGTATCCTATTCCGCCAGTTGGGTTTACATCAAGACGGCAGGGCTCGCCAGCCATATCATGGGCCCCTGGTATCTCGACGCCGCCAAGTCGCAGAACTTCCCCAACTTCCCCTCCAACACCGCCGTCACCTACCGCATCCCCCGCACCCCCAGCATCCCCGCGACCAAAACCGGCACCGGCCTCGGTGCCACGGGACGCATGGTCAACGGAGTCTCCATGTTCGACAGCCGCGACGCGTTTTCCTACAAAACCTCCAACGCGGCCGACGCCACTCCGACCAATGGCCTGACCGGCGACGGCATCTGGAACCGCGACGGCTACCACAACGAGGGAGTGACCTTCGACCCCGCGCTGGCCCATCAGGCCGGCAACAACTACCACTACCACGCCCATCCGATCGGCCTCCGTTACCAACTCGGCGACCATGTGGACTACAACGCCACCACCAACCGCTACACCGAAAGCACGGCCCCGGTCACGGCGCACTCACCCATCCTCGCCTGGGCCGCAGACGGCCTGCCGGTTTACGGCCCCTACGGCTACTCCAGTCCCCTCGACCCCACCAGCGGGGTCCGCCGCATGGTTTCCGGATTTGTCCTGCGGGACGGATCCAACGGCACCACCGCCATCACCGTCCGCCAGGCTTTGCCCCTCTGGGCCCAGCGCATTCAGAGCAAGACCACACTCACCGCCGCGCAATACGGCCCGGCCATCGGCGCCACCTTCCTGCTCGGCCACTACATCGAGGACTTCGACTACCTGGGCGACATCTCCGGCAAGACCCTCGGGGTGGACTTCGACCTCAACGAGCAGAACGTCCGCTACTGCAAAACCCCGGAATACCCCAATGGCACCTGGGCCTACTTCACGCCCATCAACGCCAACGGCACACCGCAGTTCCCCTACACCACCGGCCGCCAGTATTACGGCAGCCCCACCGGCGGCGCCTCGACCATTTCCGAGACCGTCACCACACAATTCCTGGGCGGGGCCAACACCCCCATCGCGATCAACACGCCCGGCGTTTCCGGCACCACGGTCAGCCTGACCTGGAGCGCCGTGGAAGGCGGGACCTATTCGGTGGACGCCTCGCCCAACCAATCCACCTGGACCGGCAAGGCCACCGGACTCGTCGCCACAGGTATTTCCAAATCAACCAGTTACACCGCCTTGGCCACCTCGGGCACCGAATACGGCCGGGTCAACCGCACCGCCCTCGCCACCTACGATACCAATGGCTCCACCGCCGCCACCGTCGCGCAATCCACCACCACCAGTTACTCTCTCGGCGGAAACTCCGCCCCGACCCTCTCGGCCATCTCCGCCCAAGCCACCACCCCCGGCACCGCCACCAGCGCCATCCCGCTGACGGTGGGAGACGCCGAAACCGCCGTCGCAAGTCTCACGCTCACAGGCAGTTCCTCCAACACCACCCTCGTCCCCAATGCCAGCATCACCTTCGGCGGCAGCGGGGCCAGCCGCACCGTGACCGTCACGCCAGCCGCAGGCCAAACCGGTTCCGCCACCATCACGGTCACCGTCAGCGACGGCACCGCCACGACCTCCACCACCTTCGTCCTGACCGTGAGCGCGTCCAACACCGCTCCGACTATCACGGCCATTTCCGCCAGTTCCACGGCGCAAAACACCGCCACTTCCGCCCTTGCCTTCACGGTGGGTGATGGGGAAACCGCCGTCGCAAGTCTCACCCTCACAGGTAGTTCCTCCAACACCACCCTCGTTCCCAACGCCAACATCACCTTCGGCGGCAGCGGGGCCGGCCGCACCGTGACCGTCACGCCCGCCACCAACCAGACGGGATCCGCCACCATCACGGTCAGCGTCAGCGACGGATCCCTCAGTGCCAGCACCACCTTCACCCTCACGGTGTCCGCCGCCGCCCCGGTCATCACCGAGGTGGCCATCTCGCCTTCCGCCCCGGCCAACACCAACGCGGTGACGGTGACGGCCAGGGTGGCTCCTCCCTCAGGTAAGACGCTCTCGTCCGTGCAGATGACCTACAGCACCGGCGCCGCCTCCACCACCACGGTCTTCAACGAGACCATGGGCACGGCCGCCGCCACCGGCTGGACCGGCACCGGGACGGTTTACCCCTGGACCATCGCCTTCACCGGTCCGCCGACCTCCCCCTTCGCCCAAAGCGCCGCCGCCAACCATACGGTCTCGGGCCAGGGAAATCAGTTCGGCATGGAAATAACCGCCAACGCCCCCGCCATCGCCAACAGCACGATGACGACGACCAACAGCATCAACGCCACCGGCTCCTCCGGCTTCGTGGAGTTCTACGTGGCCTCCTCCGGCCTGACCGGCACCCAGGGCTGGGATTTCCAAACCTCCCCCGACGGCACCACCTGGACCACCCGGGCCAGCGAGCTCACCGGCCTCAACCACGCCTACTCCGTCTTCAGCTACTCCCTCGCCGCCTCCGAGCGGGTCAGCACCCTCAAGCTGCGTTTCCGCTTTGCCGGACCGGGCGCGAACAGTGTCCCCAAGGTCATGCTGGATGACATCAAGGTCGTCATGACCACCGGCAGCGCCCCCGTCACCCTGACCATGCTCGACAACGGCCTCAACGGCGACGGCGCGGCCGGCGACGGTGTTTACGGGGCTGTCATTCCCGCCCAGACCACCGGGACCACCGTGAGCTACACCCTCACCGCCACCGACAGTTCAACCGCCTCCGCCACCACGGCCAGCGCCTCCTACACGGTCACCAACCTCGCCCCGGTTCTGAGCGTAACCCCTTCCACGGGATTCACTTCCCTGGGGTCGGTCGGCGGCCCCTTCACTCCGGCCAGCGCCACCTACACCCTGGCCAACACCGGCACCGGCAGCATGGCCTGGACCGCCTCCAAAACCGCCAGTTGGCTGAACCTCTCCAGCGCCTCCGGCACCCTCGCCCCCGGAGCCACCACCACCGTCACCGCCAGCCTGAACGGCCTGGCCAACGATCTGGTCAACGGCGCCTATGCCGACACGGTCACCTTCAGCAACGGCACCAACTCCGCCGGCAACACGACCCGCGCGGTCACCCTCACGGTCGGGCCTCCCCCCGCGCCCACCCTCACCGCTCTTTCCAGTTATAGCCAGGGTGCCAGCAAAACCCTCTCCTGGGCCGCCGTCCCCGGTGCGACCGGCTACACCATCCAGCTCTCCACCTCGGCCGACTTCTCCTCCCTCTTCTTCACCCAGAGAGTGACGAACCCCTCCGCCACCATCACCCCTCTGGCCGACGGCACCACCTACTACTACCGGGTGCTGGCCTCAAATAGCTTGGGATCATCGGTTTACAGCGGCGCGGTCTCCTCCACCCAGGACGCCTCGGCCCCCGCCGTGGCCATCACCTCGCCGTCCTCCGGCCTGTCCACGGCAACGAACACCGTGACCGTGACCGGAACCGCCGCCGATGTCGGCTCCGGACTTTCCAGCGTGAAGGTCAACAACGTGGCCGCCGCCACCTCGAACAACTTCGCCACCTGGTCGGCCACGGTCCCGCTTGGGTTCGGAACGAACGCCCTCACCGCCACCGCCACCGATGCCGCCGGCAATGCCACCACCACGGCCCAGGTCCTGGTGACCCTGACCACCGCGCAGACCTACAACCCGCTCATCATTCCCGAGACGATCACGGGCACGACCTTCAACCTCAACCTGCACACCGCCACCAAGCAGTTCCTCTCCGGCACGGCCACCAACACCTACGCCTACAACAACATGCTGTTCTGGGGCCCGACCCTCATCATGAACAAGGGGGACACCGTCCAGATGAACGTGACCAACAACCTGGTGGACACCACCACCACCCACTGGCACGGCTTCCACATCCCCGCCATCATGGACGGCGGCCCGCACCAGACCATCCCGGCCGGCACCACCTGGTCCCCCACCTTCAAGGTGGATAACAACGCCGGAACCTACTGGTATCACCCGCACCTGCATGAGTTCACCCAGACCCAGCTGACCTACGGGGCCGGCGGCATGATCATCATCCGCGATCCCGAGGAGGCCGCCCTCAACCTCCCCCGCACCTATGGCGTGGACGACATCCCGCTCGCCCTCACCAGCCGCCGCTTCACCGGCAACCAGTTTGTCGGGGTCGGTTCCGAATACGGCGACCAGATGGTGGTCAACGGCGTGCTGAATCCGCAAGTCACTCTCCCGAAACAGTATGTGCGGCTCCGCCTCCTCAACGCCGAGATGGAGCGCAGCTACAACATCGGGGTCACCAACACCAACGGCACCGACCGGACCTTCTACCTGATCGCCACCGACGGCGGACTCGTCAACGCCCCCGTCGCCCTCACCCGGGTGGTCCTCGCCGTCGGCGAGCGCTGCGAGATCCTGGTGGACCTGACCAACGACACCCTGGGCGGTTCGTTCGATATCAAGGCCTACAACTCCGGCCAGGCCAACGACTTCCCGGGCGGCGAACCCGCCACCACCGGCCAGTTCGGCAGCCTCCTCAACAACACCACGTTCAACCTCCTCCACGTCAACGTCGGCGCCGCCACGGCCAGCCCCGTCACCACCCGCCCCGCCACCCTCAAGACCAACACGTTCTGGACCGAGGCGGACGTGACCAACAGCCGGACCGTCACCATCACCAACGGCTTCCCCGGCGGCCTGCCCTTCAGCTTCGACAACCTCGTTTACTCGCCGACGGTTTACAACCAGACCCTGAACCTCAACGCCGTTGAGAAGTGGACCATCACCAACACCTCCGGCTTCAGCCACTCCTTCCACATCCACGACATCCAGTTCAACCTCGTCTCCCGCACCGGCGGCAACAATGCCGGGCTGAAAACCTACGAGGGCGGCTGGAAGGACACCCTGTTTGTCGGGCAGAACCAGTCGGTCAGTTTCATCGCGAAGTTCGACGGTTTCGCCAGCAACACCAACCCGTTCATGTATCACTGCCACTTCTCCAGCCACGAGGACGACGGCCTCATGGGCCAGTTCATCGTCGTGAACAACACCGTGGAGGACCTCGCCGTGGCCAGCACCACCGTGACCTCGGCACCGGGCTCCAACGGGGCCGTGACCTTCAACTTCAAGGCCACGGCGGGCACCACCTACACCGTGCAGTTCTCCCCGGACCTCACCACCGGCAGCTGGATAGACATCGGCTCCGTCACCAGCGACGGCACGACCGCGACCTTCACCGAGACCAACCCCGTCCACCTGACCCAGCCGCGCCGCTTCTACCGGGTTTACATCCCCAGCATTCCCTGATGGGTATGAGGGCTTTGCCCCGGCCATGAAACTCTCCCACGCGATCGTCGCGCTTGTCGCCGCCCTCGGCGGGTGGTTTGCGGCCGTCGCCTTTCATTCCGGTCCGGCCCCGGCCACACCGCCTGCCATGGCTTCGGGCTGCCAGTGCCCGATGCATCCCTGGATCACGGGCAGCCAGGCCGGAAAATGCACCATCTGCGGCATGGGACTGGTCGCGGCCCGGGCTGACCCCGGTTCCTCCAAAGCTCCTCCGGGTGTCCTGATGCTTCCGGTTGGCAGTCCGCTCGTGGCGGGTGTCACCACCGGCTTGGTCCGGAAGGAGAAACTCGTCCGCACCCTCCGTGTGTCGGGTATGATCGGAGAGGATGAGTCGCGGCACGGCGTGATCAGCGCGCCAGTCGAGGGACGGGTGGACGGCCTGGCCATGACCGGCCACGGCGACCTCATCACCCGCCGCCAGCCCCTGCTCACAATCTTCAGCC
>JANOBW010000487.1:0-3120 GCA_031411855.1 Opitutia bacterium | reverse complement strand
CTCATGGTCCACTCCTTCGATGCGGATCGAGGAAATCGCAGCCCCGTCAATGGAGGACAGCAGGACACGACGCAGGGAGTTTCCGATGGTATGGCCATAGCCAGACTCGAAGGGTTCGGCGGTGTATTTGCCGAAGGTCGGGGTGGAAACGGCCTCATCCTTCACGAGGCGCTTGGGAAGCTCAAACTTGCCGAGACGGACGGGCATGGTAAAAAAAATTAAGGTTGATGGTGGGAAACGAGATCAGCGGCTGTAGAATTCAACAACGAGCTGCTCATTCACTTGTTGTTCCATTTCCTCGCGTTCGGGGAGACGGACAACGGTTCCGGTCAGGGTGTCTTCTTGGACGGTAAGCCATCCAGGGACAACGCGGGCACGGGATTCTTCAAGATTGCGGGTGGCAAGTTGACGGGAAGAGGTTCCGCCGCGAACTTCAATCTTATCACCAGGGCTGATGGCAGCAGAGGGGATGTTGAGACGGTGGCCATTGACCTTGATGTGGCCGTGGCAAACGAACTGGCGGGCTGCGGCACGGGTTTTGGAGAACCCAAGACGATAGACAACATTGTCGAGGCGCGACTCAAGAAGTTGCATGAAAACGGTTCCGGTCACGCCACGGATGTGTTTGGCGCGTTCGAAGGTGTTGCGGAACTGCTTTTCGGCGAGGCCATACATAAGCCGCAGCTTTTGCTTTTCCATAAGACCGGTGCCGTATTCCTTCTCCTTGCGGCGTCCGGTGCGGCCGTGCTGGCCAGGGAAAAAGGGCTTGCGCTCCATCGCCTTGGAGGCGGGGAAAATGGCAAGGCCAAAACGACGGTTGATGCGTTGGCGGGGTCCAGTGTAGCGGGACATGGTGGGATGCTATGTTAAAGGTTGCTTGAATTACACGCGGCGGCGCTTCGGAGGACGGCAGCCGTTGTGGGGAACCGGGGTCACGTCAATGATCACATTGATCTGGATGCCAAGGGCTTGCAGAGCGCGGACGGCTGAATCACGACCCATTCCGGGTCCTTTGAGATGAATGTCAACCTCCTTGAGGCCGTGGGCGACCGCGCGACGGGTGGCGTCTTGGGTCACAACGGTGGCGGCATAGGCGGTGGATTTGCGGGACCCCCGGAAGTTGCATTTTCCAGAGCTGGACCACGTGATCACATTACCCTGTTTGTCAGTGACGACAACCTTGGTGTTGTTGAAGGTGGCGAGGACATGGACGATGCCGGCGGTGATGTTCTTGGAACCCTTGGCGCGACGGATCTTCAACGGCTCGTCAAGTCCTTCATTGAGAAGATCTTTGGCCGTGACTTCCTTCTTTTCAGGAACAGCATCGGCGGGAGCGGTGGCATCGGCGGATTCGACAACTGCGGGAGTGGTCTCAGCTGAGGTTGCTGCAGCGCCCTCAGCAGCCTTGGGGGCGGTTTTTTTGGCCGCCTTCTTGGCGGGGGTTTTCTTGGCGGCGCCTTCAGCGGCGGCCAGTTTGGTTTCTTCAGCCATGTCAGTGTTTTTTTGAATTTGAATCACTTCTTACCTGCGTCTTTGGCGACAACGCCAACGGTCTTACGCTTGCCCTTGCGGGTGCGTGCGTTTGTTTTTGTGCGCTGCCCGCGGACGGGAAGCCCTTTACGGTGGCGCTGGCCACGGTAGCAGTTGATGGCCTGCATACGTTTGAGATTGGAGGCGATTTCCCGACGGAGATCGCCCTCCACAGCCCAACCGTTTTCGGTGATGAGAGCAGCAACTTTGCTCAACTCTTCTTCGGAAAGAGAGTGCGCTTTGCGGTCGGCATTCAGGCCCACCGTTTGGACCAGAAGGTCCGCACGGGTTGGGCCGATACCGTAGAGGTAGCGGAGAGAGAAGGCGATCTTCTTGTCGCCAGGGATGTCGACTCCAAGGATACGAGGCATGGTGTTTACGTGAAAGTGGGAAAAAAAGTGGGAGAATTCAGGAAGAAACTGGGACTGTCAAGATCTCAGCTCCATCTGGGCAAATTAAAACGGTGTGCTCGAAATGCGCGGAAGCTTTTCGATCACGCGTGACTGCGGTCCAACCATCGGACGCGTAATCAAAGTGGTGTGAACCAAGGTTGACCATTGGTTCAATCGCCACAGTCATTCCGGGTTTAAAGGAATGATCCGTCATGCGGCGATCCACATAGTTGGGAATCTGCGGTTCCTCGTGCATTGAACGTCCTACACCGTGGCCAACAAAGCCACGGACAACAGAATATCCGGCCCCTTCGACAAAAGTCTGAATTGCCCTAGATACATCGCTTACGTGGGCTCCCGGCTTTGCAGCCGAAATCCCTCGAAACAATGCTGCCTCTGTTGTGGAGAGGAGAGTTTGAATTTCCGGAGTGACACGACCTACTGAAATAGTTCGTGCATTATCACCAATAAAACCATGATAATCTATACATACATCTACAGACACGATGTCGCCTAGTTTTAGGAGACGATCGCGTCGACCAATGCCATGAACGATTTCCTCGTTGACGGACAGGCATGTATAGGCCGGGTAGCGCTTGCGGTCGATGCGGTAATTATAACACGCCGACCGGGCACCGTAACTCTCAATCAACTCCTTTCCGGCTTGATCCAAATCATAAGTGGATAAACCGGGGGAGACGAGGTCGCAGAGTTTTTTTAAAACATTGGCAGCGATTGCGCAAGACTCGCGCATTCTGATAATTTCGTCACGAGTTTTAATCGGGACCATAATATTTCTGCCTGAAAAAGAACAAACTTACTTAATTGTGCGTGAAATGGTTGTAAAGAGATGCAACCAAGCCAAGAACAACTAAAATAAGAAGAGAAGAGGAAAGTTTACCAAGGTTAGTAAACTCAGATGGGTCGAAAGAAGTATCGGTTGGAACATTCGCGCGACCTTGAATACGGCCTTTTTTGAGAAACCCTTCGTAATTTCGTTGAATTAGATGGGTTTCAACTTGACGCAATGTGTCAAGAGCGACTCCGACAACGATAAGTATTCCAGTTCCTCCAAAGAATTGTGCTACCTTGTAGGGTATGCCATAACTCACAGACAAGATTCCAGGGATGACTGCCAGTAAAGTTAAGAAAATTGCCCCAGCAAGTGTAAGCCTTGTCATCACGTGGTCGAGGAACT
>JANOBW010000486.1:0-5200 GCA_031411855.1 Opitutia bacterium | reverse complement strand
TCGCCGAAGTGGGGGCTGGCGAGGAGGCGTTCCACCTGTTTCTCGTAGGCCTTGGAATCGGTATCCTTGAGAAAGGCCTCGACCTCGGCGGCGGAGGGCGGAAGACCGGTCAGGTCGAGGGAAAGGCGGCGCAGCAGGCTGCGGCGGTCGGCCTCGGGGGAGGGCTTGAGTTTTTCCGCAGCCAGTTTCTGCCGGACAAAGGCATCAATCGGCGAAAGCGCGGCGTCCCCGGGCGGGGCGGCCTTGCGTGGAGGCTGAAACGACCAATGGCCGTCGTATTTGGCCCCTTCCGCGATCCAGCGTTTGATTTTTTCCCGGTCGGCCGGGGCCAGTTTCAAGTGTGACTTCGGCGGCGGCATGAGCTCCTCGGGATCGTCGCTGAAGATGCGCTCGACCACATCGCTTTTGGCCGGGTCGCCGGGTTTGATGGGAGTGATGCCCTTGCGCTCCTGGTAGGCCGATTCGGGCAGATCCAGGCGGAGCTTGGCCTTGCGGCCTTTCTCGTCGAAGCCATGGCAGGAAAAGCAGTTTTCCGAAAGCAGCGGCCGGATGTCGCGGTTATAATCAAGACGGTCGGCCGCACGGGAGGAGAGGCCGGAAGCCAGCAGGAGAGACGCTGGGAGCAGGAGACAGGGGGAGGGGCGCATCGGAGAACCGGAAGGGGTAAAGAGATTTCAGATTTAAAATTTCAGAGTCTTACCGCCGAATCAGGCGATTTTAGACACGAACCACCGGAGTAACATGAGGTGGCGGTTCACGCAGAGGTGATTGCACAAAGTGGCTGATGGTTCCTTTGGCTCAACCCCCTTGGCATTTATCACTTGATAAAAGGCATGCACGAATTGATACGAGCTGATGCCCGGCAATTTTTTCCACTACCTGCCTGAGACCGCGCGGGAGGAGCCGTGGGGCTGCACGGTGGTTTCCGTGGGCCGCTTCCGGGTGGAGCCCGGTTCGCCCTACCCTCCCCAGCGCCATCCGGACGACTACCACTTCACCTGGGAACGCGGACGCATCCTCCAGTCCTTCGCCCTGGTCTGGCTGAGCCGTGGGGGAGGCACGTTTGAATCCTACAGCACCACTGGCACCCGCAAGGTCGGCCCGGGCGATGTGCTCCTGCTGTTTCCCGGGGAATGGCACCGCTACACGCCGGACCTCGGGACCGGCTGGACGGAGCACTGGGTGGTGGCGCGGGGAGCGGCTTTTGAACGGGCGCGAGAGCTCGGGCAGCTCACCCCGGAGAAACCCGTGGCCACCGTCGCCGACACGTCGGCCTGGGCACAGGTGTTTGATCTCATCGCCCATTGGACGCAACGAGGCGCGCTGGAGCACCAAACCGTGCTTTCCACCCTCGGCACGCACCTGCTCGCCCTGCTGCTTGAAACCGGCGGCGGAACTCCGGGCGGGGAGGCGGACAATATGGTCCGGCGCGCCCGGCAACTGCTGACGGAAGGGTGCGCCGAGGCTCTCGACATGGAGGAGGTGGCGGCCCGGCTGGGAATGGGTTACTCGCTGTTCCGCAAACGTTTCCGCGAGGAGACCGGGGTGAGCCCGAAACGTTTCCAACAGGAGGCGCGGCTTCAGAAGGCGAGGGAATACCTGGCCAACACGTCCATGCCGCTCAAGGAGATGGCCGAACGCCTGGGGTTTCACTCCGCCTTCCACTTCTCACGCCAGTTCAAGGACCTGGCCGGGGAATCCCCGAGCGAATGGAGGAAACGGCAGGGACGGAAAACCTGACGCCAGGACCGGCGCTCAGGAAACCGGGGCGGACGGTTCCTTCGGCGGGCTGAAATCGAACTCCGCCTCGGCGGCGTGTTTGGGCAGGGTTTCCGGAGCGGGGATGGTGTCGAGGACACCGCTTTTGGGGTCTATCTTGATGGCGCAGTGACCGCCACGGAGGGCGAGCAGATCGTTGCCAAAGAAACGGCGGCGCCAGCCCTTGAGCAGGCCGAACCTGGAGGTGGCGGCGGTTTCACCTTCGGAGGTGACATCGCGGATCTCGGCGCGGTTGGCGATGAGCACGGGGTCTATTTCGGCGTCGAGGCAGCGGGAACGGAGCAGGGCCATGACGAGGTCGGCGCGGAAGCCAAGGGCATCCTCCTCCTGGCGGCGGCGGCGTTCGCCCTCGTCCTCGGGCAGGGGCTGGGCGTCGCGCAGGACGCGGAGGATCTCGTTGCCGTTGCGCTCGATGAGTTTCTCGGAAAGCCCCTTGATGGCCTTAAGATCCGGGAGGCTGGCGGGGTTTTTGAGCAGGATGGAGACGATGGATTCGTCGTTGACGAGGAAATGGCGGGGGCGGTTGAGGCGCTGGGCCAGACCTTCGCGCCAGGCGCAGAGGGCGCGGGCGGCGCCGCGTTGGTGGCCCGTCAGGCGGGGCATGCCGCGGAGGCGTTCCCAGGCGTCCTCCATGGCGCGCTCCTCGTAGAGCGAGGCGTCATCGTATTCGGCCAGATCCTCTGCCAGCCAGGCGGAACGCCCGCGTTTGTCGGCCAGGCGGAGGAGTTTCTCGCGGACCTTGGGCAGGTAGCGGACATCGTCGAGGGCGTAGCTGCACTGCTCCTCGGAAAGGGGGCGCTGGAGCCAGTCGCTCTGGGTTTCGGTTTTGGCCAGATCCACCCGGACCATGGTTTTGAGCAGGACGCGGAGGGAGACACTGGCCCCCATGCCGGCAAAGGCGGCGGCGTGCTGGGTGTCAAACACGTTGGTCGGGCTGGCCCCGGTGGCGCGGCGCAGGATGGTGAGGTCCTGCCGGGCGTCGTGGAGGATTTTGACCACGGAAGGGTCCCGCAGGAGATCGCCCAGAGGGCCCAGGTGGTCGGTCGTGGCGGCCTCAAGAATCCAACATTCCTCCTCGTTCACCCCCAGTTGGATGATGCCCAGACTGGGAAAGTAGGTCCGTTCCCAGACAAACTCGGTGTCAATCGCGACCACGCCAACGGCGCGGGCTCGCTCGCAAATCTGGGCCAGGGTGGCTGCATCAGTGACCATGAAACTTTCGGTAAAAAAGAACAACCCCTGTCCTTTGGATGACCGGGCGCAAGTGAGATGTCAGGGGAGATGCGTCGGCAGGTTAACTGCTGGAAAATCTTTTGCGAATCACCACTGGATCTTGGCGAAGGTCCATGACTCCGGCGACGATGATGCGACGGCCTTCAATAGAGTAAAAAACACCATAGGGAAAACCATGGACCAACAAACGCCGGTAAGACCCATGCAAGGGAGGTGCCATCTCCGGGAATACGTGGAGCGGGCCAAGTGCCACATCCAAATGCCTCAGAAAAGCCTCGCCCAAGCCTTCCCGCAGCCCCTCGTAAAACTCATAAGCCCCTTGGATATCAACCTCGGCGGAGTAGAGAAATACAAGCTCAGTCACCACGGAAAGTTTGTCCCCGAATACGCTGTTGAATGGCCTCCCAGTTGGTCACTTGGTCAGGATCAAGACGATAAGCCTCCATCCGGCGGTCCAGCTCGGCCAAGTGCTCACGCGAGACGGGAATCTCCGTCGGATGGGCGGCCAGGTCGTCCCAAAGCTCGCCGACCAAAAGAAGCTTTTCCGACGAAGTCAGCTTTTTCAGGTTGGGAATGGTTTCGAGAATCATTGAAGCAAACTACCTTCCCTTGCTTTCTGGACAAGCAAAGTTTTCCAATGACTGAACGCACTTCCCGCCGCCGCCGCTTGCCACGGAAAGTTTTTCCTCCCCAATGACCGGCCATGAACCAGGCCCCCGCCCGGCAGGAACTCGCCCAGATCCGGCTCGCCCTCGAGCAGGACAAACGCGCGCCCCTGACCCGCGCCTGGCTCTTCCTGTTTTGGGGACTGATCGTGGCCAAACTCTGCTTTGTGGAGTGGGCGGTGGTGAAGTATCAGCAGCCCTGGGACCCGCTCGTCCTGCAGGTTCCGACGGTCTTGTTCGGCCTTCTCGCCACCCTCATCCAAACCGGGATGGGCCGGCCCCGCCAGCGTCCCCTGGCGGGCCGCATGGCGCTGTCGGTCTGGGGCTCGGGCCTCATGGTGGTGACGTTGTTCACCTGCGCGGGGGTCGGCACCGGAGCCCTTTCCCCCTACCTGATCCCGGCGGTGGCGGCCAGCGTGCTGGGGGCGGGTTATTTCATCCACAGTTCCCTGGACGGGCGCGTTCTCCACAAGTGTTGCGCCTATGGCTGGTGGGCCTCGGCGGCGTTTTTGTTTCTCCGGCCCAACCTGGATTCCCTGGGCTGGTTCGCCTTGTTCATCGTGATGTTCCAGGTCCTGCCCACCCTCGGCCTGATCCTCCTGGGCAAACGCAAGTGAGCCGGCCTTGTCTTTGCGTTTGCCAGCGCGGGGGGAATGGCCGCAATCAGCCAGTTTTTCCCCTTTACCGTTGAGCCAGTCCCTTCCCATTTCCGAACCGCCGAGGCATGTCGCCATCATCTTGGATGGCAACGGCCGCTGGGCCCGCAAACGCGGTCTGCCCCGCATCGAGGGACACCGCCGGGGCGTCAACAATGTCCGCGCCGCCGTCGAGGCCTGCCAACCGCTGGGCATCAAGTGGCTGACCCTCTATGCGTTCAGCGTGGAAAACTGGAAACGGCCGGCCGACGAGGTTTCCGGCCTGATGGACCTGCTGGAGCGTTTCCTGAGGTCCGAACTCAAAACCCTCCACGAGCACAAGGTGCGCCTGCACACCATCGGCCGCGTTTCCGAACTTCCCGCCAAGGTCCAGGGGCCGCTCCGCGAGGCCATCGAAAACACCCGCCACTATGAGAGTCAGCACCTCGTCCTGGCCCTCAACTACGGGGCCCGGACCGAGCTCGCCGACGCCGTCCAGAAACTGGCCCGCGAGGTCCAGGCCGGGCGGATGAAACCCGAGGAAGTGGACTACGACGCCATCGCGCGCCACCTCGACACCGGCGGCATTCCCGATCCGGACCTCCTGATCCGCACCTCGGGCGAGACCCGCCTGAGCAATTTTCTCCTGCTCCAATCGGCCTATGCCGAGATGTATTTCACCCCCGTGGCCTGGCCCGATTTCACCAAGGAGGACTTCGCCGAGGCGGTGGCCGCCTACCGCCGCCGGGAGCGCCGCTTCGGCCTGACCGGGGAACAACTCGCGACCGCCACCCGCCCGTAACCCTCCCCCATCCCATGAAAGCCCGGATCATCAGCACCCTCATCCTTTGGTTCGTAGTCGTCGCGACACTGGTTTTCCTCGGGGCC
>JANOBW010000485.1:0-2023 GCA_031411855.1 Opitutia bacterium | reverse complement strand
GCCTCAGCGCCGCCGCCCGCATGTTCGGGCTGCACGAGCGCACCCTCATCGAACTCCCCTTCGAGGCCAAACGCATGGTGGTGCCCGACCCTGCGTGGAAGCGCAAAACAGCCGGGGCGCGCGGGCTTCCCCTGGGCTGGTTTGACGGCGACACCGCCAACATGTCCATCGGGCAGGGTGACCTTCTGGTGACACCGCTCCAGATGGGGGCCCTTATCGCCTCCGTCGCGCGGGGCGAAACCCGGACAAAGCTCACCATCCGAAAACTTCCCCCCGGCGCGAAGGTGGCCCATGGCGGCATGCCTTTGCCCTTGAAGCCCAACCAGTTGCAACGCCTCCGCGACGGCTTCAACCTCGTCACGACGGGCCGCGACGGCGACTGGCGGGGCACCGGTCTCAACGTGCCGCCGCCCGGCCTCACCGTGGGAGGGAAAACGGGCACGGCGGAGTTCAAGACCGATGGCCAGAAAAACAACCTGGCCTGGTTTGTCGGCTACGCCCCGGCGGATAATCCCAAGGTGGCCGTGGCCGTGCTGGTCGAGGGACGCGCACCCGACCCCTCTTCCCCGGGGACGAGCATCATGCGGCCCGTCTCGGGCGGCAAGGTGGCCGGCGCGGTCGCCCGGCAGATGTTTGAAGCGTGGCAGAAAAACACCCGCTGAGCGGGGTGAGTTGGGGGATTCTCCGGACGGCCTTGGCGGGCTGTATCTCTCCGTCGTCGAGGGAACGTTTTCCTTTGGCCGTTGCCTCAAAGGTGTCCTACAGCCTGCCTTTGTCGCACCGTCCTCCGCCTATCCCCATGAAACTCATCCTTGCCGCCACCCTGCTCTCCCTGGGAGCCGCGCTTCACTCCGCCCCTTCACCCATCCGCGTGCTGGTCTGGGACGAGCGCCAGCCCGAGCAGAAGCAGGGATATGACGGCAAGTTTCTCGGGCAAACCATCGCGGAAAACCTCGCCAAAGATTCCGCCTTCGCCGTGACCCAGGCCTGGCGGGACCAGCCCGAAGACGGTGTGCCTGACAAGCTCCTCGACCAGACCGATGTCATCGTCTGGTGGAGCCACAAACTGCCCCGCTCCGTTTCCGATGCGGCGGCCCGCCGCGTGGCCGACCGCGTTCGCTCCGGCCAGGTCGGCCTCATCGTCCTGCATTCGGCCCACTGGTCCAAGCCGTTCGTGCTGCTCATGCAGGAGCGGGCCAAGGCCGACGCCCTGGCGCAACTCCCTGAGGCCGAACGGGCCACGGCCACGTTTGAATACCTCAACGACCAACCCTTCGGCAAGGTGCCCAAGGCCGGGGACCCGGTCACCCCGCGTCTCGAAAAATCCGGCGACACCTGGAAGCTGACCCTGCCCGGCTGCATTTTCCCCACCTGGCGGGCCGACGCCAAACCCAGCCATGTGAAAACGCTTCTGCCCGGCCACCCCATCGCGGCCGGCCTACCGGCGGCCTGGGACATCCCTGAGACGGAAATGTATGGGGAACCCTTCCACGTCCCGACTCCCGACGCCGTCATCTTCGAGGAACGCTGGGACAAGGGTGAGCACTTCCGCAGCGGCTGCCTCTGGACCGTGGGCCAGGGCCGGGTCTTTTACTTCCGTCCCGGCCATGAAACCTATGGCATCTACCGCCAGGAACTCCCCATGAAGGTCGTTTCCAACGCGGTCCGGTTTCTCGGGGCCCGGTGAGGTGTGTTTTTTCGCCCGCTTTATGTAAAAAGTTAAGGCGGAAGGGTATGATGCGGAGGGAGTTAAAAAACCTTTGCGGCTGTTTCAAAAGTTGGCACGGCCGTTGCATTATTGAAAACCTCCTCATCAGGGAGTAGGGTTATAAAACAGGGAGTTCGCCCATGGGGGCGGCTCCCTTTTTTTACGCCCAGAAATCAGCCTCCGGCGGTGGGATTTGTCTTGGTGGAATTGCCGTGCAGGAAAACCACGGCAGGGAAGGTGCCATTTTCATCCTATATTTTCCCTGCCAGTCCCAGGACCGGGACTTCAAGCCATTTTGCCGTCAATGATCCGGAA
>JANOBW010000484.1:0-13690 GCA_031411855.1 Opitutia bacterium | reverse complement strand
GGCATCGGAGCGGGGAAGCGGAAGGGGGTGAAGCGTGACCCGGCAGCCACCTTCGGAGAGCGGGGCCATTTCCAGGCTGACGGTGGCGTCAAGAACCGTGGAGTGGAGTTGCAGTCCGGGCCAGTCCCGCCTCAGGCGGCTTTTGACCAGTTCCTCATGGGCGGATTGCAGCAACGCGGCCACGGAAGGCGCAAAACCGAGAAGGAGTGTCCAGGAACGGGGCTGGGTGGGAAGGGCGACGAGGCGGGACAGGGCGGGGCAAAGTGAAACCACGCGTCCGTCACGTCCCGTGTCGAGAAACCAGGAGGTTTCCGTGATTACGCTGGCAGGCATGTCTGGCACACTGGCTCCGAAAGGTTAAATATCAATCAGTTTCGGAAAGAGCCGAGGGATGTGCCTGCGGCCGTTTATTTGGTGGTCACCGAAAGGTTAAGTCCTTGGGCCGGCATGAAGTAGCGGCGAGAAAACTGGCGCGATTCCTGGGCGATGATGGTTTTTTCGTCTTCGGTGGTTAGGCCCTCTTTGAGGGCTTGGAGGCGCTGGGCCCCGTTTTCCGAGAGAATGGTCAGGGTGATTTCAAAAAACTCGGGGGTGAAGATGACGCGCCCGTCCTTGGTCGTGGGGAACTGAAAGCTGGCCGCATCCTTGGACTTCACGGTGGTGATGGTGCCGGATGAGTTTCGGTAGCTGTAGGAAACGTCAAAACCGTAGATGTTGGAGCCGATCAGGGATTTGGCGTTGGCCTCATCCCGTTGGGCCACGCCTTCACGGACGGTTTCCCACGTGGTGGAGGAAAAGTTGGTGATGGCTCCGGCAAAGGTTTTTTCCGGGGAGACCAGGTAGCGGAAGATGCTGTTGACCGTGTTTTGGCTGGAGGACGGTTTGACGGGATTGATGTTGTCCACCGCGTAGGCGACGGTCCCCACGTTGCCGGAGATGAGGGGAAGGGATTCTCCGGCCTTGGGAGTGGAGCCGGTGGTGGTGCGGCCGCGATCCGAGGGGGCGCTGAGGAACACCAGGGTGGAGTATTCACGGCCGTCAACCTGCGTCCTGCTGTGACGGAGCCAGGGAGTGCCGTCCATGCGGATGACACCGGAGGAGAGGTCGCGGCCGATGGAGTCAAGGATCAGGCCGGACTGGGAGTTTTGCTCCAGGGTCGAGTTGGCCCGTGACCAGGAGGTCATGACGGTCCCCAGGACGTTGACCACGAGCATGATGATCACCGTCATGAGGCTCGTGGCGAGAAGCAGTTCGATCAGGGTGAAACCACGGCGGGGGGAAAGGGTGCGGGTGTTCATGGAGCCTTAGCGGGGAAGGGTGATGGAAAAATGCCGGGTCGGGGTGACGCCCTCGGGGTGTTTGTTGGCGTCGGGGTAGGCCTGGGTGAATTCGGAGAGGGTGGTGGGCCGGGTCAGAACATAGACGAAAGCGTCCACCGTGATATAGGGATCAGGGCTGTTGTCCGCGGACGTGGCCCAAGTGATTTTCTTTTTGAAGGTGTAGGCGGGGGTGCCGAGGGGTTTGCCGTCGGCGGTGAGCGCCTCAAGGGATTTGTAGGAAGCGGAGGGCTGCACCAGGATTTTGGTGATCGGGCCGTTCAGGTTCTGGATGTCTGTCTCGGTGATCCCGGTGGAGGCGCGCACAATTTTGTTTTCGCGGGTGGAATTGTCGGTCAGATCCGACTGGACGGTATAGGCGAGATATCCGACCGGACCGCTGACGAGCTGGGTGTAAACTTCCGAAAAGGTTTTGGCGGACGGGTCGTCTCGCAGGGCCTGTTGGAGAAGGCCGGAGAGGTCGGCGGTCTGGTGCTTTTCCTCGATTTTGGAAACGGAGCCGAGCAGGCCGGCCATGACGCCGAGCAGGCCCAGCAGACCAAAGGTGAAGACAAAGAGGGCGAGGAGGACCTCGACGAGGGTAAAGGCGCGGCGGTGGGAGGGGCGTAAGTTCATTTGAGGTCTTCGGTGTCGCGGGCTACGGAGGTGGCTCCGGTTTGGTGAATGACCAATCCGGCGAGTTTTTCGTTATCAAACTCAAGTTTGCCATTATCACCGGAGGGGGTGCCGGGAGAGATGACGATCCGGGCTCCGGCACCGTTTTCGGTGCTGCCTTCGGGGGAAAACTCATAGTAATAAAACTCTTCGGTGCCGCTGTTGTCATCCTGTGGCTCGCTTTTGGTGAAATCGAACTTCATGGTGTCCGGTTTGCCCGAACCTCCGGCTTTGCCATATTTCTCCATATTCTCCCAGGAGAAATAAATGCCTCCGGGAAGGGTGACGTTGGAGGTGGTGGCAATCCAGCCGGCGGTTTGTCCCGAGGCCTTGTTTTCTTCCTGCCAGACGGCGATTCCGGCGAAGTGGAGGTAATTCTCGGTGTTGGCGTTGAGATTGCCGATGAGGATGCGGGATTTGACCGCCCGCTGGGCCGCCTCGGCGCGCGCCACCTTGACGAGGCCGCCCAGGGAGCGGACGGCTCCGTTCAGGGCGGACTCAACGCTGGGCTGGGCTTTGCCGATGCCCAGGGCAAGCAGGGCGATAAGGGCGATCACCACCATGATTTCGATCAGGGTGAAGCCGGCTCTCGTGCGGGATGGGGTGGAGTTTTTCACGGCGTGGGAGGGTGTTGGCTTACCAGGAGTAAACGTCTTCCCAGTCAGGGTTTTCCGATTGGGAGGAAAAGACCACGACCTTGGCGTTGAGTTGGTCCGCATCTTCCAGGGAGTTCGGCGGGAGTTTTTCCCGGGGGATCACGCCATCGTTGTTCGAGTCCACCACGATGGAGATGTTGGGGTTGATGAAGGAGTCCACAATCTGGCCCTTGAGGTCGCCTTCCTCGCGGCAGAACTCGTTGTCCATGAAGGTGTAAAAGTTGATGCGTTTTTTGTTGATCTGGAGGGCGATCGAATTGCTCATCGGAGTGCCTTCCTTTTTCTTCCCCGAAAGGGTTTCGATGAACACCTCGTTGTTGTCCTTGAGGTCGAAGCGGTCGTCGCCTCCCTTGAGACGGGGGTAAAACTTGTATTCGCCTTTGAAGAGTTCGTAGGCCTGGATGTATTGGGAGAACTGCGATTTGGTTTTGCCGCGGTTAACCTTCTTGGTCACGGGACCGATGGCCACGACCAAGGCGGTGAGGAGCAGGCCGATGATGGCCATGACGGTGAGAAGCTCAATGAGGGTGAAAGCGGAGCGTGAGGGGGAACGTTTCATGAGATGAAAGTGGGTTGGGTGGTAAAAGGGTTCGGGTAAAATCAGGGGGCGTAGATGTTGTCGGCGGCCTCTTCGGATTCCATCCAGGCGGTGTCGAGGATGCCTTCGGCGGGCACACCTTTTTTGTCGGGTTTTGAGGCGTCGGCACCGTTGGCTCCGCGTGAAAAAAGAAGGTAACGCGGGGCTTTCCAACCTTTGCCCGCATCGGAAATCCGCTTGTAGCGGTAAACAAAGGGGGTGCCCCAGGTATCAATGAAAACGTGGGACATGATGGTGTCGCGGGAGGCGGGAAGGCTGGGCTGCGGGGCCTCGCCCTGGTCGTTTTCATCGGACGATTTTGCGACATCTCCGATGACGACGTTCGCAAGGTCCACATAGGAGGAGCCGGCCTTGGTGGCGAGAGGGTCGGGTGAATTGGTGAGGGCGGTCTTGCCGGCCTGGAGCACAATGGAGTGGGCACCTTGGGGGCGGCGGTTGCCGATCAGGGAGCGGTAGAGACCCACCTCCTCGCTGCCTTCCTCCACCCAGGGGTAATCCCCCATGTCGGCCTTGTAACTGTTCAACGCGTTCGAGAGGAGGTTGAGGTGACCTTCGGTTTTGACGCGCATGGTGTGGCCTCTGACTCCGCCTACGATCTTGATGGAGGAGGCCATCAGAACCAAAAGGATGGCCATGACGACCAGGATTTCGACGAGGGTGAAGCCGGAGCGCGGGGCGCGCGGGTAAAGGGTGTGGCGGCGCATGAGAGGAGTGAGGAAGTTTTTGCGTCGGGCGCTTGTCAATGGGGGAATACCCTGACGGCTCGGCGGAATGCTTTTTCTTGTTATGCAACCTCGACCGGTCCACTTCACCCTGGCCGCAGTCCTAAGTTCAATCTGCCTGCGTTTCCCGGTGGTGCTTAAACGCACCGAAAACCTCCCGGGCACCGCGATCTGTTGTTTGGGTGGGAACACGGTTGCGGGAAAAGACTCCGGGACTGCTTCATTCAACACCTCCCACCCTCATGATGTCACGACGCCACCTGGGAACACTCGAAACCCCGTCCCTCGGCCTGGGCTGCATGGGTATGTCCGAATTTTATGGATCACGCAACGACGCCGAGTCCGTTCTGACCATCCGGGCCGCGCTCGATGCCGGAGTCAACCTTCTGGACACCGCCGACGCCTACGGCCCCCATGTGAATGAGGTGCTGGTGGGCGAAGCCATCCGGGGGAGGCGGCACGAGGTGTTGATCGCGACCAAGTTTGGTTACCTCCGGACTCCGGAGGAACCGGCCCGCAAAGGATTTTCGGGGCGCGCCACCCACGTGAAATCCGCCTGCGAAGGCA
Source organism: Opitutia bacterium (assembly GCA_031411855.1). Taxonomy (GTDB): domain Bacteria; phylum Verrucomicrobiota; class Verrucomicrobiia; order Opitutales; family JANOBW01; genus JANOBW01. Next base: position 9,156 of record JANOBW010000484.1, on the reverse strand, counting down.
GCCTCAGGCGGCTGGGCATCGAGACGATTGACCTTTATTTCCAGCACCGCGTGGATCCGGAAACCCCCATTGAGGAAACGGTCGGGGCCATGGCAGAACTCGTGCGGGAGGGTAAGGTCAGGCACCTGGGGCTTTCCGAAGCCTCGCCGGAAACCATCCGCCGGGCCGCCGCTGTCCATCCCATCGCCGCGCTGCAGACCGAGTATTCGCTGTGGACCCGCGATGTGGAGGCGGACGGGGTGCTCGCCACCTGCCGCAGCCTGGGGATCGGATTCGTGGCTTACTGCCCTCTCGGCCGGGGCATGCTGACCGGGCAGATCCAACGTCAGGAAGACCTCCTGGCGGATGACTACCGCCGCAACAACCCCCGTTTCCAGGGGGAGAACTTCAGGGGGAATCTGCGGCTGGTTGAGGCCGTCAGGTCTCTGGCGGCTGAAAAAAACTGCACGCCAGCCCAGCTGGCCCTGGCTTGGGTTCTGGCCCAGGGGGAGGACATCGTGCCGATTCCCGGCACAAAACGCCGCGAAAGGCTGGTGGAAAACGCGGGGGCTGTAGGCGTCGCTCTCACTGCGGGAGATCGAAAGCGGCTGGAGGATGTTTTCGCCACGGGTTCGGTTTGCGGGGAGCGTTATCCGGCTTCCGCCCTGGCTTCGGTGCGGCGGTGAACGCGGGCTCATGCCGCCACTCCAAGCTTGCCGCTGGGGAAAAAACGGGACCATGCAGCGGAAACATGACTTCGACTGAGAAACCTTTCGCCGGCCTCCGCGCCTTTGTTTCCGCCAGCACCCGCGGTCCCGCGCGGGCCGTGGCCGGTGCCTGGGGGGCGGCGGGCGCGCGGGTCGCCCTGCATTACCGCACGGACCGGGCCGGCGCGGAGGATTCCGTCCGTCGTTTCAAAGCCACGGGAGCCAGGGGGCTTCTTTTGCGTCTGGACTTGGCGGATGATTCCCAGGCGGAGATGTTGGGCGCATCGCTGCAACGCGAGTTCGGAGGGCTTGATTTGGTCTGCTTCAATCTGGCCATGAAACGCGCATCATCCACCGAAGCGGACTGGCTGGAGGGGGTGAGGCATGGCTGGAAACACCTCGCTCCGCTCACGGCGAAATCGCCGAATCCGCGGGTGCTGGTGCTGGTTCCCGGCACGGGCGAAGGTGCCTGGGCCGAGGAGGTTGCCGGGCAGGTCTGGCCCATTTTTGCCGGCCATCCCGCCGTTTCCTTGTTTGGTGTCAGCCGCGATACTTCGGGAGGCTGGTCGGAGGAGGTTCTTGAATCGCTGCGTATCAAAGCCCTGGCCTGATGGTGGCCTGCGCCTTCCCCCGCTGCGGCCGGATCGGGGAAGCTCAGTTTACCAGCCAGTCGGCCACGGAGATGCCCATGCAGGAGCTGATGCCGAGAAAGAAGAGGCGGTAGCTCCAGATGAGGTAGCGGTATTTGCGGTGGTAAAGGGCGCAGCCGAGCTGGTGCAGGTCGCGCAGCCAGACCTCGTAGGTGGTTTCATCCCCGGACAGCTTCTCCTTCATGGCGAGCAGGTATTCCTCCTCGGTCATTTGCGCAAAGTGCCCGAAGAAGAGCAGGTTGCGCTTGGCCGGATCGGGGGTGTGAAACCGCGGGGTGACGGCCAGCAGGGCGCACAGCGAGGCCGCCGCGCTGAACAGCACCAGCGCGACCAGCGCCGGCGGGATGGTGCCTTTGTCATGGGCCTGGCCGACGACGAGCGTGATCATGATGAAGGTGGTGCCGATCACGATGTTGGCCTTCTGGTCCGCCATGGAACTGAGCGCGACGTGGTGCTGCGACGCGGTCGTCAGCATGTAGTCAATGTTGCTGCGGGCTTTCATGGAAACCGTCCACTGGGGTGAAAATAACTTCCGAGGTCAACGTGGCATGACCCGGGGTCCTCGTTGGGATGCGCTTTTGTTTCGCGAACCAAACTCCCGGTTTGTTTCTTGGCCTTCCTTCCTTTCTGTTGCGGCTCTCCACCACTCCCTTGGAAACTCCCCTCCCCACCCCTTTCGACGTCGTCATCATCGGCTGTGGCATGGCCGGCCTGGCCGCCGGCATCCGCTGCCGCCTGGCCGGCAAGTCCACCCTCATCCTCGAACGCCACAACGCGCCGGGCGGGCTCAACTCGTTCTACAGCATCGCCGGGCGCAAATACGATGTGGGCCTGCACGCCGTGACGAACTATGTGCCCGAGGGGGTGAAGGGCGCCCCCCTCGGCAAACTCCTGCGCCAACTGCGCCTCTCCCGGGCCGATTTCGCGCTCTGCCCGCAGCTCGGCTCGCGGGTGGCCTTCCCGGGCGTGGACCTGCGTTTTTCCAACGACTTCGCCCTTTTCGAGTCCGAGGTGGCCCGCGCCTTCCCCCGCGAGATGGACGGTTTCCGCTCCCTCCACCGTGAGATCCTGGCCTTTCCAGACACCGCCCTGGAAGGTCCCTTTGTCTCGGCCCGGGGCCGCGTCTCCGCCCTCATCCGCGACCCGCTGCTGGTGGACATGATCTTCTGCCCGGTCATGTATTACGGGAGCGCGACGGAGGACGACATGGATTTCGGCCAGTTCTGCATCATGTTCAAAGCCCTTTTTTGCGAAGGCTTTGCGCGGCCTTTCGAAGGGGTCCGCGTCATCATCCGCGCCCTGGTGGACAAATACCGCTCCCTGGGCGGCCAGCGCCGGATGAAGTGTGGCGTGAGGCGCATCGTGACCGATGGAAAACGCGCCTCGGCCCTCGAACTTGACACGGGGGAGGTGGTGGTGGCGGGAAAGATCCTCTCCACCGCCGGGTTGCCGGAGACGCTCCGCCTTTGCTCCGACCAGCCGGAAGACGCGGCCGAGAACGACGCGGGCCGGCTTTCGTTTGTGGAGACCATCACCTGTTTCAACCGCCAGCCGAAGGCCTGGGGCTGGGACGACACGATCATCTTCTTCTGCGCGGACGACCGTTTCCGCTACCGCCGTCCCGAGGGGCTGGTGGACGCTTCCAGCGGGGTCATCTGCCTGCCGAACAACTATGCCTACGCGCCCGGGCAGGAACTCCCCGAGGGGATTCTGCGTGTCACCGCCATGGCCCGCCACGATCAATGGAAGTGCCTGCCGGAAAACGATTACCGTGCGGCCAAGGCGGAGTGGTATGAGGCGCTCTCACGGCAGGCGAGGCGTTTTCTCAGGCCGGTGGCCGACCCGGATTACCAGGCCGCCGTCACCGCCACGGACATGTTCACGCCCACCACCATCGTGAAATACACCGGCCATGTCGGTGGGGCCATTTACGGCTCCAGCCGGAAGGTCAAGGACGGGCGCACCCATCTGGAGAACCTCTACCTTGCGGGCACCGACCAGGGGTTTCTCGGCATCGTCGGCGCGATGCTCAGCGGCATCAGCATGGCCAACCTGCACGTCATCCAGGAGTAGGTGTTGGCCAGGAAGGCCGGCCCCTGCCCCAGGTTTAGAAGTCGGTGACGATGGTGACTTTGGGATATTTGACCTGGGGGGCGTCGGATTGGCTGGACTGGGCCGAGGGGAGGGCGCGGGCGAAGGCGTCAACTTTGACGTTGAAGTCATCAATGATCTTTTCGCGGGATTTGATCAACTGCTGGGCGAGAACGAGTTTCGTTCCTCCCAGCGCGGGGATTTCCTTTTTCACCTCGTTCACGCCGGTGCCGATGTATTTGCCCAGGCTTTCCACAAAGGTGAGGCGGCAGCGGGCGTAGAAGTCGTCGTTCATCTTGGTTCTGCTGGAGTCATCCAGATAACCTTTCCAGAGACGGGACAACTCACGGTCCTTGATCGAGCTCTGCGGGCTGTCAACGAAAGCCTTGAACTGGTTGCTTTTGTAGGCGAGCTGGTTGACCTTTTCGTCCCAGTGGGTCCAGTCCACCCACTTGTCCTTGGTCAGGAGGTCGAGGCGTTGAAAGGTGAGGGGTGAGTTGTCGGCGGCGGCTCCAAAGGTGAAGGAGTTGGAGCGGGTGTTGAATTCAAGCGTGGCGTAACTTTCGGGCGTGGGGGTCTGGCAGATCACCCCGATGGCCTGTTTTTTTCTCATGGAAACCATCGGCATGCCGGAGGCGGGGAAAAGTTCGGGTTTGGCCGCCAGGGAGACAATGGCCTCCGCCGTGAGGGCGTTGCTGAGGTCGCTGGGGCTGATGGGGAGTTTGTATAAATCGTTGTTGGCGTTGCCCGTCACCACATCGTAGTTGGCCACGGCCTCGCTGCCTGACGGGGTGACCTCAAGGGCCTCGGCCCCCTTGGGGAGGGTGCCGAGCCGGGCGAGGCAGATGTTGGATTCCCGCGAGGTGTAGAAGATGAGCCCGGAGATGGATTCGCCCGCGGAGGTCTTCACGGTCTTGGCCCCGGTGCGGATGAGCACGTCGTCCGTGGTGATCACGCAGAGGTTTTTGTTGTAGCTGGCGATGAAACCAAAGCCGCTGCGGGTATTGCCATCAATGGTGACGACCGATTTTCTCACCTCTTCCCAGCAGTCGAACGGGTTGATGGATTTGCCCGACCACACCTTCAGCTTTTCGATCTCCACCTGGTCAATCCGGGGGGCGGAAAGTTTGTCGTAGGCGAAGTTTCTTTTTTTGCCGTTGCGGGAATCGGTTTGGATATCCTTGAGGCTCGCATACTTCATGCCAGGGGCGGCGACCGCGACCACCTTGCCGGTCTTTTCGCGGAGGATGGGGCAGCCGTCGGCGGCCGGGAAGATGTAATAATTGGCGGCCCCTTCGAGCGCGATGTAGGGCAGGAGTTCGGTGAAGCTGATGCTGGCGAGGCGGGAACGGTAAAGCCTGCCGTCCGGGCTGCCTGAGGTCACGTATTCCTCCGTCTTGATGGTGGCGGCCTCGGGGTCTATTTCCAGGGCCTTCAGATCGGGGGAAAGGTTGGCGATCTTGCCGAAAACCAGTCCCGAGTCCGGCGAATACACATATTCGGAAACCACCACTTTGCGTTCTCCGACCATGACCGACGGGGTGGACCCCGTCTTGCTGAGCACCGAGGAGCTGGTGACGAGGTGGACCTGGTTTTTGATTTTGCACAGAAACCCGGCCCCTTTGAATCCGCTGCCTTCCACGACGGCAAAGGAAGGGGAGGAATCCTTCCACAACTGCTGGGGGTCTATTTTGGCGGGGGCTTGGGCTTGGCCTGCGGCGGGAAGCAGGAGCCCCAGCGTGGCGAGGAGAGCCGAGGCAAACCGTGGACCGGGGGAGAAAGACAACAGGGACGTGGTCATGGATTGAAAGTCGTTACAGGTGAATAATCTTAAACGTGTAAGCAAGATACTAAAACTGGTTGAACCAGTTATGTGGACCACGTCTCCCCGGCTTTGGTTTCATCCCTCATGCGGCGAGGGATGCCCCCGTCTGATTTTGGCCCTTCCCACCGGTCACTGCTTGAAGGCCGGGCTTTTGAGAAACTCCCAGAAAGCCTTGTCGAGGGTGTCGGCGTCGGGGTGGCCCAGGGCCTTGATGAGGCCGTTGATCTCCGGCAGCTCGGGCTTGGCCCGGACCTCGTGGAGATAGTCGTAGAACTTTTGGGAAATCTCCGGGGTGGAGTGGAGGTAGTCCTGAAAGGCGAAGGCAAAGGCGAGCTGGTCGGGGCTGAGGCTGGCCATGTTGATCTGGAGGATCTTGGCCACAGGGAGGGCGGTCTTTTTGGCCCGGGCGAGCTTTTTGACGTTTTCGGGCCAGTGTTTGCCGTCGGCATAGGACTGGGGTTTGATGGCCGTTTTGTCCTTCGGGTCGGGCATTGTCTCGTAGTCGAGGATATGGGTTTCGGCGGCCCCACCGAGGCGGATTTCGGCAAAAAAGGTGAAGCCGGCGGTGAGCCAGAGCAGGTCGTCCGCCGCGCCTTCCTTCGACTTCAGGATCGGGTCCAGATAAAAATTCTGGAGGGTGGCGGCCATGTTGTGGACGCGGAACGGGGCCATGGCGTCGTTTTTGTTTTTGGCCGATTCCATGTTAAGGAAAGTCCCTCTCTGAAAGCACTTTAGCTCCGTGGCGGTTCCGGCGTCCAGGGAGACCTGGGTGCCGCTGATCTTGTCCCACATGGCCTGCATCTGGGTGATCGCATCCGGGCCGGCCCCGGCTTTTTGTAGGATGGGAAAATACCAGGTTTTGAAGGAGTTCTGGTCGGCCCGGGAGTAAACGGTGAAGACGGGGATGAGGGCGTCGTTGAGGCCTTCGTCGAGGGTGGGTCCGAAATGGGGGTTCCACTTCATCATGGCGTCATAGACGCGTTCGCCGCACTCGGCCACGGGTTCGGCGCGCGAGCCTTTCACAAACACGGCGAAACGGGCGGAGTAGGCGGTGTTGAAGGTGAGGGAACCGAGTTTCGCGGGCTGCCCGGCGCTGGGCGGCGGGGGCGCGGTCGGTTTGCCCTTCGGACCGTCCTTGGGTTTGTCGTCGGCGGAAAGGGAGGGGACTGCCCAAAGGCAGGCGAGGGTCAGGAGCGCGGCGGTCAGGGGGCGGGGTTTCATGGGTGGCAAACGAGACTCAGCATGGCCCGTGCCCGCCGCCGCGCAAGGTTGCAGAAAGGGTTATGAATGAGGCGGTTGTGGACCGCCGCGTTCACAGCCTCTCGCTGATGACGCCGAAGAGCATCCGGCGGGCGGCGGGCTGGCCGAGGCGGCGGTTGATGTCGAGGAGGGTGGGGTAACTGCCGGTGGGGACGAGGGCCGGGTTGAGGTGGGAGTCGAAGCGGAATTCCCAGGTGCGGGGGGCGGCCTCGGTGGGGGCCTTGACGGTGAGTTTGGCCTCACCGAGCTGGCCGGGGCCCTGCCAGTCTATGCCGGCCGGGGTGAGAAGTGGTTTCAGGCCGGAGGGAAGGGTGATGCTCCAGCTTTGGCGGACGCGGGACTCGTTGGCCACGAAGTAGGGTTGTTCGCGGGTGTCGGAGTTGGCGCGGAACAGGGCGGGCGGAAGTCCGGGCAGGTCGAAATAGAACGTGGCCGGGGTGGAGACGGCGTAGCGAGGGATGACGGCCTTGTAGCGTTCGACTCCGGGGTAAGTGAACTCGGTTTCAAGGGGACCGGCCGGGCGGGCGGATTGGGCCAGGTTGCTGATGAGTTCCTGGTGGTAGCGGTCGCGTTCCTCGGGGGTGCGTTCGCGGTGGCCTTGGACAAAGGAGCGGTAGGGGGTGCCGGCGTAGGTGGTGGTGACGGTGACCGTGGCCGAACCTTCGCGGTCGAACTCGACCTGGAGGTTGGAGGTGACGAGGTCGTGGAAGGCCTCGGGTGTCTCGATGGTGAAGAGCGCGCCGTCCAGGGTGAGGGCCTGTTCGCCTTCCAGATCGGAGACGCCGAGCTGGGCGTATTGGCTGAGGTTGTCGAGGTAGAGCCAGTCGCCGAGCCGGGGTTTGTCGTAGGAGGGCAGGCGGACCACGAGGGTGTCAAACCAGCCGGCCTGGGGGCAGTCGCGGGCGAGGTGGTCCACGCTGTCGAGGCCGGTGGAGGAGGGGGCCACGAGGACGAGTTCCGGCTTGAATCCGGCGGAACGGAGGAGGGCGGCGAGCAGGAGGGAGCGGTCGGCCTGGTGGCCGTAGCCGTCGGCCAAGGTGGTGTCCGCCGGGGTGAAGGCGCGGTCGGCGGGGAGGCCGTCGAAATCAGGGCCGGCCTCGCGGATGGAGCGGGCGACGAAGTCCCGCAGGGCGGTGATCTTGCGGTCATCGCCGGTCAGCCCGATGGTGAGTTCCCTGGCTTTGGCGGCGACATTTTTTCCGGGTTTGGAGGCCTTTTCGATGCGCGGGGCGAGGGAGGTGGCCCAGGCTTTCCAGGTGGTGGTGGTCATGGCCACATCGGGAAACTCCAGGCGGAGGGGGGGCAGGTTGGTCTCTTTGGCCACGAGGGCGACATTGTCGCGGGTGTAGGTGTAGGTGTGGCGGCCCTCGGCGTTGTTTTCGACGGGGATGAGATCGCTTGTGATGGTGGGGTTGAGTTTGGCCGGCAGGTCGAAGACGATGGTGTCGGTCAGGATGGGATCGTAGCTGGCGAAGGTGTGGGAGGTGCTGAAAAACGGCCGGTTTTTGCAGGTGTAAAGCAGGGTGTAATCGAGGGTGGCCCCGACATCCACGGCGGGAAAGGCGATGACGAGGGTTTTGGCTCCGGGGTAGCGGGGGGCGGAGGCGACCCAGTCGGCGTCGAGGCGGTTGACTTCCTCGGGGGCGAGTTTTTTGACCTCGCCGTCCTTGGTCGTGACGGTGGCCGATTCGATGGTGATGTCGGTCCAGGCCGGGTTGTAGTCGAGGGTGAGTTCGCCGGAATTCTTTTTGCCGGCATAGGTCAGGATCTTTTTCCGGACGGTGTGGCGGACGGTCCAGTTCTGATCGTCCTCCAGCCGGTAGGTGAGCTGGTTGAGGAGGATGCGGACATCGGCGTTGGCGGACTTCGAGGTGAAATCGGAGCGGGAGAAGGCGGGGGCCTGGCGGCGGTTGAACTCCAGGGAGCGGAGGGCCTTTTTCAGTTCCGGATAGGCGGAGACGGCGATATGGGAGCTGTTGAGGCGGAGGTCGAGCAGGCCGGTGAGTTTGGCGCCCTCGTGGTGGAGTTCCTGGGAAAAGGCGAAATCAGGGTGCCCCACGTTCTCATAGCTGGGGAGGGCCAGGGGGACGCCGAGGGTGGGGGGAAGGTTGACGGTGAGCTCCTCCCGCACCCCGCAGGCAAACTGGGTCTCGATGGGGAACCGGCGTTTTTCGAGGGAGGCGCTTTCGCCCAGGACCTGGTGGAAGACACCGACGGCGGCGCCGAACCAGGGCAGGTCGAACTGGGCCGCGGCGGGGCCGCTGACGAGGACGGAGGGGGCGCTGAAGGCGAGGCGGGCCTGGAGCGGTTTGGAGATGTCGCGGAAATCGGAGGGGGTGAATTTGAGCTCGGTCAGGGAGGCCCCGGGGAGGACGCTTTTGAGGATGCCCTCCATGGCGCGGCGGATCTCGTCCGGCTTGCGGTTGGCGAGGAAGCCGCGGTAGGCGTTGTCGTTGATGCCAAGGAAGTTAAAAACAGCGGTGCCGGTGGCGGACCCGGCCGGGGAGAGGGTCAGCTCGGTGCTGATGCGGACGAGGTTTTTCTCGGCCGGCTCAAGGGGGGAGGTGCGGAGGGTGTCGCCCTCGGGGGTGGCGACGAGGTAGGATTTGTCGTTGAGGTAGGTGGGCAGGAGGTCGCTGGTGGT
>JANOBW010000483.1:0-10338 GCA_031411855.1 Opitutia bacterium | reverse complement strand
GGTCGAGGGTGCGGGGCCCCCAGGTTTCCTGGCGGACGCGGCCCTGGCTGGTCTCGATATCCAGCAGGGCGGCGAGGAGTTTATCGGGTGGCAGCGACGTTTCCACGGCGGCCACGAGGTTGAGGAAATCGGGTTGGGTGGTGAGTCCCCACGGCGGGGTCCGGAACACCTGGGAAACGGCTTCGATCCGCGTGCCGGGCAGGCTCCCCACTCCCAGCAGTCCGGAGTGGAGGAAGGCGGCGCGGTCGCCGAGGTTGGACCCTGCCGCGATCAGGGCGGAACGGGACTTCCGTGTCTCAGCCACGGCGGGCAAACTCCCGGGTGATCTCGACTTCCACTCCTTCGAACACAAACGGAACGGGCGGGTGGGGTTTCAGGACGCGAACCGTGGCCGATTCCAGCGAGGGAAATTCCGCCCCCAGGGCCGCCGCGATGTTTTCCGCCAGGGTTTCGATGAGTTGGACGGAGGGACCCTCGACGATCCGCCGGGCGGTTTCCGCGACGCGGGCATAGTCCACGGATTCCGCCAGGCTGTCCGTCCGTCCTGCCCGGGACAGGTCGGACGAGAGGGTCAGCGACACCACAAAACGCTGCCCCAGAACACGTTCCTCGGGGAGGACGCCGTGGCGGCCGAAGAAGCTGAGGCGGTGCAGATGGAGGCGGTCGGTCATGACAGGGGGAAGTGGAGGGAAAGAGGCGGGCTGCGCGAGCGCGCAAAAAAGCCGGAGACGATGAGGTCTCCGGCTGATCTGAAGGTGGTCGCCTTACTTCTTGGGGGCGACGGGAGCGGCAGGAGCGGCCGGTGTGGCCGGAGCGGCGGGCTTGGCCTCCTCCAGCGGGTAGGCCTTGAGCAGGTCGGCGACGGTCCACATGCCGGCCTTGTCCTTGAGTTTCTCGCGCACGGCCTTGACTTGGTCGGCGGTGACGACGCTGGCCTTGTTTTTGAATTCGGGAGCGGCGCGGACATAGCTGACGGCCAGGGCGATGGTGGCGTCGTCCTGCGGGGGGACGACCATGACACTGTTGTATTTCACACCCTTGACCTCAATCTCTCCCATGAGGCCTTTGAGCACCTGGGCGATGAGGCGGTCGGGATTGCCCTGGGCCCAGGGTGTTTCCGTGATGGGGGGAAAGGCTCCGGGAATGCCCTGGCCGGTGGCCTGGTGGCAGGCCATGCAGGTGGTGGTATAGGCTGCCTTGGCTTTTTCGAGCGTCTCGGCGTCGAGTTCGGCGCGGGCCACGGAGGTGGCGAGCAGGGCGGTGGAGGCGGCAAGGATGAATCGTGTCATGGCTTGGAAAGAGGAAAGGAAGAGACGAAACTGAGGCGGGAAAGTTCCCAAGGCAAGTTTGGCCTCCGAATACCCGCAAGTTTGAAGGTGACGCGCAACCAACGCTGGATTTGATGGTTTCATTTAATTCCACACCATGCGTTTACCCGCCCTCCTGATCCTTGCCTTCTCCGCCTGTTCCCTGTCCGCCGAGGGAACCGGCCCCAATTCCCTGACCGAGGCTGAAAAGTCCGGCGGCTGGAAACTTCTTTTTGACGGCAAAACCACCGAAGGCTGGAAAAGCCTCAACGGTTCGGCCTTTCCGGCCAAAGGCTGGGAGGTCAGGGAAGGGGCGATCCATCACACCTCCAAAGGTGGCGGCGGCGATGTCATTACCGGCGAACAATTTGCGAATTTCGAGCTGACCTGGGAGTGGAGTGTCGAGCCCGGGGCCAACAGCGGCCTCAAATACCGCCTGGCCGAAACCGGAAAGAATGTCGGCTGCGAATATCAGATGATTGATGACGACAAGCACCCCGATGCCAAGCTGGCCGAGGGCAAACGCGCCTCGGGCGCCCTTTATGACGTGATCAAGCCGGGCGAGGGCAAAATCCTCAAACCGGTGGGACAGTGGAACCAGAGCCGCCTGGTGGTGGAGGGGACCCACCTTCAGCACTGGCTCAACGGCGTCAAACTGGTGGACGTGGACACTTCCTCCGACGTCTTCAAGCAGGCCGTGGCCGCGAGCAAGTTCAAGGCAGTCAAGGGCTACGCGGATGGCAAACCCTCGCCCATCCTGCTCCAGGACCACGGCGACGGCGTCAGCTTCCGCAGCCTCAAGATCCATCCCCTCGGCAAGTGAGCCGGTCGGCTGCGGCGGCTTAGGTGGAACAGGAACTGTTGGTCACCAAGGACTTGTTCCACGGCATTTTCGCCAGGAGCAGGGCGAGTCCGCACCAGCCGCTCAGGCCCGCAAACATGAGTCCCGCGCCAAAAAAGGCGGGAATTCCGACAAAGGCGGGATGAACGGTCCAGGCCAGGATGGAGCCGGTCAGCACCCCCGCGCCGATGGTGATCTGGACCTGGCGCATGAGGGGAAGGACCTGGCGGGGCGGGGTCACCACCGGGAGACCGGCCTGTTTCCAGGCCAGGAGGCCGCCTGCCAGGTTCCGGACATCGGTGAACCCTGCGGCGAGCAGTTTTTCCCCGGCCTTGCCGCCACGCACTCCGCCCCGGCAATGGATGATGACGGGGCGGGAGCGGTCCAGTTCGCCGCAGCGTTTCTCGAGTTCGCCCAGGGGAATGAGCTTGGAGCCGGCGATGTTTTCCTCGGCGTATTCGACCGGTTCCCGCACATCGAGAAGCTGGATGCTTTTATCCGACAGAAGGGACTGGGTTTCCCAGGGGGTGCAAAGGCGGCAGAAGTGGGATGAGTTCATGGCAAAAGGGGGTCGTTTTTTACTTGAACTAAATCGCTATATAGCAATAAAGCAAGTCGTTTTCCCAGAATATGGCCACTCCCTCTGATTCACCCAAGACTCAGGAACAGCCCAAAAAGCTTTCCGACGCCACCTTGCGGCTGATTGCCGCCCAGTTTCGCGCCCTGTCTGAGCCAGTCCGTCTGCGGCTTCTGAATTCGCTCATGGAACGGGACCGGAGTGTCGGCGAGTTGGTGGAGCTTTCGGGTACGGGTCAGGCCAATGTTTCCAAACATCTGGCCGTTCTGCGTGATGCGGGCATGGTTTCCACCCGACGGGAGGGACTTCGGACGATGTGCAGACTGTCCGATCCGGTCATCCGGCACCTGTGTGAAATCATGTGTGCCAGGCTCAAAGCCGAACATGCGGAGAGAACCAAAGCGCTGGAGGATCTCGCTCCTCTTTGATACCGTTGATGAGCATACGGTTCGATCAGGAGGGCGTGCTCCTTTGCACCCGACTCCGGATATCGCGCGCGGATTCGGCCACATTCATTTCTTTCCAAGGTGTTTGGCGGGCAGGTGTTTCGCCCCGCCCCCTGTTATCGTAAATCGTTGATCTCGTGTGACATTCCCGAGACCATACCCCGCTTTGCCATGCCACTCCCCGGTTTACCCATGATCAGGATGAATGATGGTTTCTCCGGGCATTCAACCACCCGAGGCGATGTTTGCGGGACCAATCAAGCTTTGCCTTCTCCCAACCGATATCCCGGCCCATTTTTTCCGACTCAAGCCACTTGTGGCGAAGGATTTCGTCACGTTCCGCCACCAATTCCTGGAAGAGCTTGGTCTGTCGGACTTTTTCGGGCGGGGGGGAACACTGGTGATTGAAGGAAACCATGGGAGTGGGAAGTAGAAACCAGACGGAACTGATACAAAATTAGGTTATCATGTGTGGCGGGCAACTCATTTTTTTTATTTTGCATGATAGTCCGTCCTCCATGAATCCACTTTTTTAAACATACGAATAACTTTGGTAAGCTTGAGGGTTGGTGTTGATTAACTATGATTTTGCAATGCTGCCATGAATTATAAAAAAAGTGTTAAATTTTTAAATTATTGATTTTAAGGTGTTTATGATATTTAAATGGTCGGAAATGAGGTTGCTACATAAAATAACCGTGGGTGTTGCCCACGGTTACGATGAAAAGCCGGCTTGGTAAGTTGACCTCTTTGCAGAGGGCATTCTCCAAAGAATGCTTACTTGCCTTTTTTCTTTTCAAGTTTGGCCAGCTTTTTTTCCTTGAGGGTCTTTTGTGGCGCTTTTTTGGTGTCTTTTTTGGCGTCTTGTGACTTTGCCATGGCGTTTTGGTGGTTGTAGGCGCGGCCAGGAAGTTGGCCGCGATAAGGTGAGTAAGGAAAGGTTTGGGCGCTGGTCAAGGAAGCGGTGGTTCAGGGATAAAAATTTCTCACGGTTTTTTCCCATGCTTCGGCCATGATTTGGTGGCCCGCGTAGGTTGGGTGGACCGCATCCCAAATCCAGGTTTCGGCCGGGGCTCGTTGGCAGGCCTCGTCAAAGGCTTTTTGGGACGCGGACCACGGGGCGGTCCGGGATAATGTTACTATACAAATTGCTGAAATTCAGATGGTTATGAACTCCGCAGTGGAGATGAGCAGCTCTTTGGCATTGGAATTGGAGAGGTCCAGCCAGAGATGGTCGGTCTGAAAGGGCAGGGGAGACGCCAGATCGGTCTGGCATTCGTTTCCCGCGCAAAATCCGTAGTAGCGAAGCCCGCCGTTTTCCAGGCGCGTGAGGGAAAAGATGAGCTCGACCGGGGGGGCTTTTTTCCAAAACGGCTGCTGGGCAAGATTTTGCGCCCATACACCGACGGACTGCCCGTCGCGCGAACTGGTCAGGAACGTTTGGCCGCCCTCGGGTCGGATCCAGAAATTCGGCATCTCGTTTCCCTGTCCCAAAATCAGGCCCCAGGCCTTGGCCTTCGAAAGGGTGCCGGCCGTCACCTTCAGCTGGCCGCTCGGATCCGTTTCGGCCCAGGGGCTGTTGGCAAAAAAGATCCGGGGCGCCTTGGGGAGGTAGGCTCCGGAAAAGGGGAGGTAACTGAGGGCCAAACGCACGCCGACACTGTTTCCGGCCTTGGGCAACATGAGCGAGGCCGAGTCCGGGGAGGTCAGGGCCATGGCCACGAGGCAGGATTGGAGAGGGCCTTCCTTGCGTGAAATCCGGAGGGTTCCCTGCCCGGGCTCAAACCCCAGGATGGGTGGGGCCATGGCTTGTCCGAACACCTTGATGTTACGTTGATTGGCCGGAGAAAGGAGGTTCGTCTTTTCCGCCGAGGCAAAAACCGCCAGATTCCATGTCAGGAAGACAAAGAGGGTGAGTTTGAAAAAGAGCCCGGGATGGTAGTGCATAGGTGAAAACGTTTAATTGGTTGACGCGTGTAAGGTAATTGCAGTTCCCAGACCAATTCGAGTAAAGTGACCTCCAAGTCTCTCCCTCAGCTGATATTCCGCTTGAAGCTTGCCGAAAGGGGTGGGATTTGGGTTTTCTAAGCTTATGTTTTTTCGAACGATCACTTGTTCAGTCCTTCTCGCACTTCCCGCCGCAGTTTCCTTCGCCGATGAACTTGCGGATGTCCTCGCCAAGGCACGTTCCCATGTGGGATCGGAGGAGCTGCTCAACACGGTCCAATCGGTCCGCTATACGGGTCTGATTGATGTCTATGTGAACACGGGGAAGAAGGATTCGGAGAACAAGCCGGTTTTGGAAAAACGTTCCGCCAAGGTGGTGGCCACTTACAAACGTCCCTGGCTGCAACGGGTGGATCTCGATTTTGGCCAGTATTTGGAAATGCGGGCCATCACGGAAATGGGCGGGTGGGTCAGGCGGGAGGGCAAGTCCGGTCAGTCAACGATGGATGTGATGGACAAAACCGAATGGAAGGATGCCCGGGCCAACTCGATTGAAAACCTCTATTTTTACACCAGTCCCGCCGGGCAGGGCGGTCTCTCGCTTTACAAGGGAAAGACCGCGTTTGAGGGCAAGGATTGCTTCCGGGTTCTCACCACTTACGACGGTTTCATCACCTATGACCGGTATTTTTCGGCGGAGACCGGCAAAATTTTCGCGACCGTTCACGACAAGAACCTGATCATGAAGGAGACGGGGACGATCAAGTCCGCCAACGGGCTGGCCTTTCCCGCCATTTTGGAATCCTACCGCGACTCGACCCTCTTCAATCGTTTTGTCTTTGATACCGTGGAGGTGAATCTTCCGGTGGAGGATTCCTTTTTTGAACGTCCCAGCGTTCGCGCCCCCAACCGTTGAGCCGCCTTTGTGTGACCGGACGCCCTGCCCATGTGACGCGGCTTTGTTCACCCCGGGTCGGGCGTGACGGTTTGGTCGTCTGGCTTGAGCTCGGCACCCTGGTTTATCTGGGCCTGCCTGTTCTCCTCTGGCTGCTGGGCTGGTTGAAGCCGGTTGTCGGTGGCGCTTTGGCCTGCGTCCTTCTGGTCGGGGGAGCGGCGGCTTGGAGAGGGACGCGTGCCCATTACCGGAGCCGAAGGAGTGACCCCGGGGCGGAGACCCTTCCTTTGTGGCCTTTGCTGGGCGCGCTGGGATTGGTCGGGCTTTGGAGCTTTTATTCGGGGGCGGGTGGCTTTTCCTATTTCACGGGGGACTGGATCAAACACTTCGCCTTTCTTCGGGATCTGACGGAGCGTCCCTGGCCTGTCTCCTATCCCGCGGGGGAAACCGCCTCGCCGATGGTTTACTATCTGGCCTACTATGTGCCTTCCGCCGTGGTGGGCAAGCTGGCCGGATGGTGGTGGGCCAACCTGACCATCCTCGTCTGGACCATGCTCGGGGCGATGATTTCTGCACTCTGGTTTGTCATCCTGGCGGGAAGGCTCCCGCTCCTGGCCGCCTTTTGTTTCATTCTGGCCAACGGGCTGGACTTTGTCGGCGACCGGCTGATCAGTGGCGGGGCCATGCAGCCCGGCACGGCCCATCTGGACTGGTGGGCTGGTTTCACCTTTCTGAACTTCCCCGGGCACACCTCGCAACTTCTCTGGGCCCCCCAGCATTCGATCGCGGCCTGGGCGGTCACCGGATTGCTGGCCGTGCAACTGGCTGACCGGAGGGGGCTTGGGCATGCCGGGTTCCTGGTGGCCCTGGCCGCCTTCTGGTCGCCCTTCACCGTCATCGGGCTCATTCCCTTCGCGGTGGCGGCCTTTTTCCTGCACCTGGAACCGGGCCGCGTCTGGCGGGTGCCGTTGTTTCGTTGGCGAAGCATTGGTTCCGTCGGAGCCTTCCTGTGGCGCCGTCTGAGAAAGGCCCTGTCCGTGGCCAACTTCTGCGCGGTGCCGCTGCTGGCCTGCGCCGTCCTGTTTCTGGCCTCCAAGGCGAACGATCTGCCTTCGGGTTTTCTCTGGCAGGCCCACGACCTGAGGTTGGAATGGCCCCGGCTGTTTCTCTTTCTGATTCTGGAGGTGGGTGTGTTTTTCATTTTCTGCCGCGAGTTGCGGCGTTCCCGCAAACCCGGGCTGCGCTGGCTGTTTTGGACCGCCGGAGCGGTGGTTCTGGCCGTGCCGTTCTACAAATTGGGGGATTACAACGACTGGTGCATGCGGGTGCCGATTCCGGCCTTGTTTCTGATGTGGGCCGGGGTGGCCCGCTCCTTGGTTTCGGCCCGATGGCACACGGACACCCGCGCCCTGCTGGTGGTTTGCCTGCTGGGTGCCTTTGGAGCCCTGCACGAAACCGTCCGCACCTGGGGGCCGCCCGGCTTTCCCCCGCCGGTCAACTATTGTTCCCACGTGCCTGAGTTGCAGGCCAATGTGGCCCGCCAATACGTGGCCAATCCCGACTCGTTTTTCTACCGCCACCTGGCCCGCCCGCTGGGTAAGCCACTTCCTTTGAACCCGCCCCCGCCCTGAAAAGTGTTGAGGGACAGGATGGCAGGCCGGTTGTTTGTGGTCTGATCACTTCCGCCAGACGTCGCCCACACCCTCGCCCAGCCATCGTGTCGTCACAACCTTCTGCTGGGTATAGAATTGCACCGCCTCCTTGCCCTGGATGTGGAGGTCGCCGTAGAAGGAGTCGTCCCAGCCGGTGAAGGGGAACATGGCCATGGTGGCGGGCACGCCGACGTTGATGCCGACCATTCCGGCCTTGACGCGGTGTTTGAACTCGCGGGCGGCCTTGCCGTTGTTGGTGAAGATGGCGGTGCCGTTGCCGTAGGAGGAGGCGTTGGCCAGGGCGATGGCGGCGTCGAGGTCGTCCATGCGCATGACGTTGAGGACAGGGCCGAACACCTCCTCGCGGGCGATGGTCAGGTCCTTCGCGACTTCGTCCACGATGGTCGCGCCGACATAGAAACCGCCGGGTGCCTCGGAGACCTTGGCCTCGCGGCCGTCGCAGATGATCTTGGCGCCCTGTTTCTCGCCGCCTGAGACAAGGCTGATGACGCGGTCGCGGTGCTGGGAGGTGATGAGGGGGCCCATGTCGGGCTGGGCGGGACGGTCGGTCGGGCCGACCTTGATCTTGCGGGCGGCCTCGACGAGCGAGGGCAGGAGACGCTCGGCGGCGGCCCCGACGGTGAGGGCGGTGGAGCCGGCCATGCAGCGTTCCCCAGCGCAGCCGAAGGCGGCGGTGGACAGGGCCTCGACGGTGCGCGGGATGTCGGCGTCGGGCATGATGACGATGTAGTTTTTCGCACCGCCGTTGGCCTGGACGCGTTTGCCGTGGCGCGTGCCGGTTTCGTAAATGTATTTTGCGATGGGCGTGGAGCCGACGAACGAAATCGCGCGCACCTTGGGGTGGGTGAGCAGCGTGTCGACCGCCTCGCGTCCGCCGTGGACGATGTTGAACACGCCCTTGGGCAGCCCGGCTTTTTCCAAGAGCTCTGCGAGCAGGACGGCGGTGAGCGGGACTTTCTCGCTCGGCTTCAGGATGAAGGTATTGCCGCAGGCGAGGGCGAGCGGAAACATCCACAGCGGCACCATCGCGGGGAAGTTAAACGGGGTGATGCCCACGCAAACGCCGAGGGGTTGGTTGAGCGTCTCGCAGTCGACGCTGCGCGCGAGATTCTCGAGCGTGTCGCCGAAGAGCAGAGTGGGCACGCCGCAGGCGTATTCGATATTCTCGATCCCGCGATGCACGTCGCCGCGCGCCTCGGAGAACGTCTTGCCGTGCTCGCGCGAAACGGTCGCGCAGAGCAGGTCGTAGTTTTGCTCGATGAGCTGACGGTAGCGGAAAAATACTCGGGCACGCTCGACCGCGGGGGTTTCGCTCCACGCCGGAAAGGCCGCGTGCGCCGCGGCCACGGCGGCGTTGACTTCGGCGGCACCGCCGACGGGGCACTGCGCAATGACGTCGCCGGTGGAGGGATTGAAGACGGGCGTGGTGGCGACCTGCGTCGAGCGCAGCCATTCGCCGGCGATGTAGTGGGGGACGAGGGTGTTCATAAGAAAAATCTAAGCTCCAAGATCCAAGCTTCAACGAAGCATCAAGCTTCGCGAACTCGCGTGAGGTGGGGGATTGGCACTGGGGGGTTGAGGGATTCGCTGGAGCTTGGAAGTTGGAGTTTGGTGCTTTTCAGACTGCGAGCATGCGCGAACGGACCGACGAAATCAAATCGCCATAACCGCCGAGGAATTGACTGAGGGTGTGCTGCGTCGCGCCGTAGCCGAGGAACTCGGAGGGCTTCATCCCGTCTTCGTCGTGGGCCCGGATGAAGTCGGGAAACTTAGCCCGGAGCTCGGCGAGAATCGCGTCGTCCACGGGCTGTTCGAGCGTCACCGCGGGAGCGGTGGCGGAGACATTGAATTTCGTCCACCACGTGTAGGGCACCGTCTGCAAGACTTCGCGACCGATGATCTGCGACCAGTGGTTCTCGTGGCGGTAGGCGGCGGCGAGGAGCGTGCCGGGGAGGCCGCGTTGCTTGAAAATGCGGTGCGCGTGCTTGAACACCGCGATGCCCGACCACTCGATGGCGCCGGGTGTGACGGAAAGCTTTTGCGCTTCGGCCACACGTCTCAGTTGGTCGTCGACGCGGCCAATCATGAGCGTGATGTAGGGACGGATGGCGTCCGCGTCGCGGCCCGCGGCACGGGCGCGTTTGAGGCCGCGTTCGAGGGCGGCGGAGACGGCGAGGGCCTGTGATACGGTGAAGCTGACGGTGGCGTTCACGCGGATGCCGCGGGCGGTCATTTCCTCGATCGCGGCGATGCCGACCTCGGTGGCGGGCGCTTTGATCGCGATGTTGGGCGCGAGTGAGGCGAGCTGGGTCGCCTGGGTGACCATCAGGTCGTAGCTCGGGTAATATTTCGGATTCACCTGCGCGGAGAGAAATCCTTTCACGCCGCGGGTCGCGTCGTAGACCGGCATCAGGCGCGAGGCCGCGTCAATGGCGAGGGTGTGGATGAGTTTCCACGCAATATCGTCTTCGGTGTCGGCCGGGTGGTCGACCAGGAGACGGTCGATGATCGGATGGCAGAGCGCGGGCTGGGCTTTGACCGCCTGCGAGACAATCACGGGATTCGAAGTGCCGCCGACGGCGCCGAGGGCAACGGCCTCGGAGAGTTCGGAGGGGACGCCGGAGTCGTTCCACCAATCGGCGCCGAGCGCCG
>JANOBW010000482.1:0-4296 GCA_031411855.1 Opitutia bacterium | reverse complement strand
ATGGGCGGCGCCACCGCCCTCGCCCTCAGCGGCGTGGTCGGCGGCGGGTTTAACCTCACCAAGGTCGGCGCGGGCACCATGACCCTCTCCAACCCCGCCAACTCCTACTCCGGCTCCACCACCTTCACCGGCGGCCAGGTCACCGCCAGCGCCGTCGGCGGCGTCCCGGCCACGTCCAACCTGGTCTTCAACGGCGGCACCCTCGACCCCGCCAACCTCACCCACACCTTCCCCAGCATCTCCGGCGCCTCCGGCGCTCTGAACCAGGGCACCGCCGGCACCGGGGTCTTCCGCATCCTCCAGTCCACCAACACCACCTACCAGGGCACCATCAACCGCGTGACCCTCGACATGAGCGGCACCGGCTCCCTCACCCTGGGCGGCACGGGGGACAACTCCGCCGGCGCCCTCACCGCCAACTCCGGCACACTCGTCCTGGCCAAGGGCGATACCGGAGCGGTCTCCCAGGCCATCCACGCCGTCGGAGGCACCCTCGCCATCAACAACGGCGGCACCGTCCAACTGGCCGGCGTTTACGACAACGTCACCACTCCCGGCACCGCGGTCAATCTGGCCCCCGTCGGCGCCGATCCCGCCACCTACGGCGACCTCATTTACAACGCCGCCACCGTCAATCTGAACTCCGGCGGCACCCTCGACCTCAACGGTCGCCAGGAGGCCGTCTCCAACCTCACCCACACCACCACCCTCGGGGGCACCGTGGTGAACACCTCGGCCACCCCGGCCAAGCTCTTCCTCGGGCACCAAAACGGCTCCGCTGTTTTCGCTGGCAACCTCCAAAACGGCTCAGGCGCGGGTGGCGTGGCGGTTGAAAAGATCGGCACCGGCACCCTCACCCTCGCCGGAAACAACACCTACAGCGGAGCCACCACCGTCACCTCCGGGCAGCTCAACCTCGCCTCCAACCTCGCCAACTCCGCCGTCTCCGTCGCGGATGGCGCGTCCCTCGTCGGCGATGTCACCCTGAAGGATCTCACCCTCGGTTCCAGCACCGGAGCCGGGCTCATCTTCAGCCCCGTCTCGCCCGCCGTCCTCACCGTCGGCACCCTCACCCTCAACGGCACCAGCACCCTCGACTTCTCCGAATTCCCCTCCGGCTCCGGCCCCTGGACCGCCCTGAACTACACCACCCGCGCCGGCGCCGGCACCCTCACCTTCGCCAACGCCGCCAACTTCCGCACCGCCCCGGTCGTGACCATCGGCGGAGGCACCGTCACCGTCTCCATCTCCGGCACCAAGACCCTCAACTGGACCGGCCTCGGCGCCGTCACCACCGTCTGGGATAACAACGTCAACGCCAACTGGAACGACGGTGTGGCCTCGGATAACTTCTTCGCCGGCGACAGCGTCGTCTTCGGCGACGGCCCGTCCGTCACCGGCATCACCGTGACCAGCGGCGTCGCCCCCCTCAAGACCAGCGTCACCTCCAGCACCAACAACTACACGCTGACCTCCTCCGCCAGCGGCATCACCGGCTCCGGCAATCTCGAAAAATCCGGCTCCAGCACCCTCACCCTCGTCGGCCCCAACACCTACGGCGGCCAGACCAAGGTTTCCGGCGGCAGCCTCGTCTTCACCGACATCCTCAGCCTCGGCAACGCCGGGGCGGCCAACTCCATCGCCCTCGGCGGCGGCGGCATCCTGCAATACAACGGCACCACCACCGCCGTGAATTTCGGCGGCACCCGCTCCATCACCGTCGGCACCGGCGGCGGCGTGATCAACCAAAACGTCACCACCGCCACCACCCTCACCTTCCCGGGAGCCCTCAGCGGCTCCGGAGCCCTCACCCTCCAGTCCTCTGGCACTGCGGCCGGCACCTTCGCCCTCGCCGGCGACAACTCCGGCTACTCCGGGGCCATCACCGTCAACGCCAACAGCACCGGCCTCACCACTGTTTCCGCCAGCACCCAGCCCGCCCTGCCCACCTCCGGTTCCATCACCCTCAACTACCCGGCCCTCGGTGCCAGCGGCAATGCCACCACCCTCAGCCTCAATGGGGTCGAGGTTCCCGCCGGCCTCACCACCAACCTGACCACCTTCCTCAACGGCGCCATCAGCCTGCGCAGCCAGATCGTGTCCACCGGCAACACCACCCTCAGCGGACCCATCACCGTCGGTGTGAACGGTGGCGGCGTCGGTGGCATCGCCCAGTTGAGCATCACCAGCGGCACCCTCACCGTCAATGGCAACATCTCCGTGACCCCGGGCGGAAGTTTCCCGGCCGGCAACACGTTATTCCTCCGAGGGGCAGCCGGCTCCGGAATCCTCAACGGCACCATCAACCTCCCCGGGGCCACCATCAACAAGACCGATGCCACCACCTGGACCATCAACTCCACCGGCAACATCTGGGGCGTCACCGCCGTGGTCAACGCCGGCGGCCTGAAACTCGGCATCAACAACGCGCTGCCCGTCGCGGCCACCGTCCAGATCGGCCAGAACAGCGATGGCAACGCCGCCCAGCTTGACCTCAACGGCTTCAACCAGGAAACCGCCGGCCTGATCTACATCGGAGGCACCGCCGCCAACAACCGCGGCATCACCAACACCTCCGCCACCCCCGCCACCCTCACCGTCAACAACACCGCGGACTACACCTACGGCGTCTCCGGCACCGGCACCACGGCGGGCGGACTCCTCGCCGGCAACCTCGGCCTCGTCAAAACCGGCGCGGGCATCCTCACCATCCAAGGTGCCAACAACACCACCGGCAACAGCTACACCGGCAACGTCACCGTCAACAACGGCACCCTCGTCGCCGGTGGCACCGCCAGCTCGACCGCCCTGGGCAGCCCCACCGCCGCCGGGCGCACCGTCACCGTCAACGCCGGAGCCACCATCCTCGGCACCACCAACAACGTCTTCGGCAACGGCGTCGGCAACGCCAACCTGCCCTCCGTCGTGGTCAGCGGCGGCACGTTCAACGTCACCCGCTACAACGCCCTCGGCAACGTCACCCTCAACGGCGGCACCCTCACCCAGGCCTCCACCGAAGGCACCCCGGCCAGCTACGATGGCTATCAGTTCCGCGGCTCCGTCACCGTGGGCGGCTCCGCCGCCTCCTCCATCGCCTCGTCCAGCGGCCGTTCCAACCACCTCGGGGCCAACACCACCTTCAACGTGGGTGACGCCGCCGCCGGGACCGATCTGACCGTCTCCGCCGTGCTGCGCAACCAGTCGGCCGACTTCGCCTCCGCCGCCGGAGCCCTCACCAAGGCCGGGGCCGGAACGCTCTCCCTCACCGCCGCCAACCTCTACACCGGCGGCACCACCGTCTCCGCCGGAACGCTGCTCGTCGGCAACGCCGCCGCCCTCGGCACCGGTGCCGTCACCGTCGGGGGAGGAGCCCTTGATCTCAACGGCCAGACCATCGCCAACGCCGCCACCGTCGGGGCCTCCGGCACCCTCACCGGCGCGGGTTCCCTGGGCGCCACCGCCATCGCGGGCACCGTCACCCCCGGAGGCAGTTCCGCCAACGGCCTTCTCACCCTGGCCTCGGCCACCGTCTCCCCCACCGCCGCCTTCGCCTTCCAACTCGGGGATGAGGGCGCCCGCGGAACCGATTACGACGCCCTCACCGTCACCGGAGCCCTCGCCCTGGACGGCACCGTCACCGTCACCCTCAACGGGCTGATCCCCGTCGCCGGCCAGTCCTTTGACCTGATTGATTCCACCGGCTCGATTGACGTGACGAACTTCAACGTCGCCACCGACCTCGTCCTGCCCGCCCTCTCCGGCGGCCTCGCCTGGAACACCTCGGCCTTCGCCTCCACCGGCGTCATCAGCGTCATCAATGGCGATCCGCTCGTCGCCTTCACCGGCACCTACGGCCTCACCGGATCCGACGCCCTCGCCGGCGCCGACCCCGACAACGACGGCATCAAGAACGCCCTCGAATACGCCTTCGGCCTCGTCCCGAACGTGCCCAACACCCAGGCCGAATACCGCGGAGTGGGCTCCGCCACCGCCGGCCAGCTCCTCACCCTCGCCTACCGCCGCCCCGTCGGCGGAGTCGCCGGCGTGACCTACGGCGTCCAGGTCAAGACCGCCGACCTCGACCTCGGCGACACCGGCTGGACCGACGCCGTCCTGAACACCGACTACACCCGCGCCATTGTGGACAACGGCGACGGCACCGAGACCGTCACCGTCACCTTCACCGGCACCTACGGCCTCACCGGATCCGACGCCCTCGCCGGCGCCGACCCCGACAACGACGGCATCAAGAACGCCCTCGAATACGCCTTCGGCCTCGTCCCGAACGTGCCCAAC
>JANOBW010000481.1:0-12715 GCA_031411855.1 Opitutia bacterium | reverse complement strand
AAGGCCACCAACCCCGATGCCATCTTCGCCTCCGGCTATTACAACGAGACGGCCCTGATCGCCCGCCAGGCCCGCGAACTCGGCCTGACCGTCCCGCTTCTGGGTGGCGACGGCTGGGACTCTCCCTCGCTCGTCGAGGTGGCCGGGAAGGCCATCGAAGGCAGCTTCTTTTCCAACCACTTTTCGCTGGAGGACCAGTCGCCCAAGATCGCCGATTTCGTGAAACGCTACAAGGCCGCCAACGGGACTGAACCCGACGCCATGGCGGCCCTCGGCTACGATTCCGCCATGCTCCTGCTGGACGCCATGCGCCGGGCCGGAACGACCGAGGGCAAGGCCCTCCGTGATGCCATCGCCGCGACGAAGGACTTCGACGGCATCACCGGACGCATCACCCTCGACGCCAAACGCAACGCCAACAAGTCGGCGGTGATCCTGACCATCAAGGACGGAAAGTTTGTCTTCGTCGAAACCGTAAAACCCTGATCTTCAACAGTCCCCGTCTTGCAACAGTTCCTTCAACAATTGCTCAACGGGGTCTTCCTCGGGTCGGTCTATGCCCTGGTCGCGCTGGGCTACACGATGGTTTACGGGGTGCTGCGGTTCATCAACTTCGCCCACGGCGACGTCTTCATGGTGGGCGCGTTTGCCGGGATTTTTTCGCACCAGCTGCTGGCCCCTCTGCTCGGCGGGCTGCCCTGGCCGGTGCTGCTCATCGCCGTGCTGGCTTCCTCGATGCTCTTTTGCGCGCTGCTGGGCATGGCGCTGGAATGGCTGGCCTACCGTCCGCTCCGGTCGCGTCCGCGGCTCAACGTCCTGATCACCGCGATCGGCGTTTCCCTTTTGTTGGAATACTGCGCGCAGCTCTGGTTTGGCGCGACCCAGCGGAGTTTCCCCGAACTGATCCCCGGAGGCAGCGCCTTCGGAATCGGTGACGGCCTGAGCATCTCCCGCGCCCAGCTCATTGTGTTTGCCACCGCCGCCGTGCTGCTGCTCGGCCTGCGGCAGATCGTGATGGGCACGCGCCTCGGGCTGGCCATGCGGGCGCTGTCGCTCAACCCCGCCGCCTCCTCTCTCATGGGGGTGAACAACGGGTTCGTCATCTCCTTCACCTTCGGCCTGGGCTCGGCCCTGGCCGGCGCGGGCGGCGTGCTCTACGCCTCGCTTTACCCCTCGGTCGAGCCGTTCATGGGCGTTCTCCCCGGACTCAAGGCCTTTGTCGCGGCGGTCCTCGGCGGCATCGGCAGCCTGCCCGGCGCGGCCCTGGGCGGCCTTCTCATCGGCGTGGTGGAAACCCTCGTGGCGGGCTACGGCCCGGCCATCGGGATACCCTCCGGCTACCGCGACGCCGTGGCCTTTGTGGTGCTCATTCTGATCCTGCTCTTGAAACCGTCCGGACTGCTGGGCCGGACCGAACGCGAAAAGGTATGAGAGCGCCCCCTTCCTCCCAAAGTGAAACAGGCAGCCTGCCTGTTACTTGTGTCTTTGCTTCAAGGCAGCCGAGGGAAAGTATACCACAGAGACACAGAGACACAGAGAGTTTTACCTTAGGTGTAAGTTGTTCGAGTAAAACGTTTTTCCTCCTTTTCAATTCACCAACGCACGAAAACGCGGCGACGTCTGGACCACCACGACTCTCTGTGCCTCTGTGTCTCTGTGGTTTAAAAATGCCTTGGAAAAACGTTCGCAGTGACAGGCAGGCTGCCTGTCCCACTTTCTTTGGCGGCTTCGCCTGGCCTGTTTAAGATGAAACCCACCGGAGCCCATCTTGCCCTTTTCGGAGCCGTGCTGGCCAGCCTGCTGGTCTCGCTCGGGGCGTCGCATATCAACGACTACTACCTCGACATCCTGCTCAACATCGGGATCAACGTCATCCTCGCGGTCAGCCTTAATTTGGTCAACGGCCACACCGGCCAGTTCTCGCTTGGGCACGCCGGTTTCATGGCGGTCGGGGCCTACGGCTCGGCCATCGTCACGCTCCAGTTGGGCGGGCCGATGCTGCGGGTTCTTGGCGGGGGCGGATGGTTCGCCGAGGGACTGGTGTTTCTCACGGCGCTGACCCTGGGCGGGCTCGCCGCCGCCGCCGCCGGCTGGCTGGTCGGGCTGCCTTCGTTGCGTTTGCGCGGGGACTATCTCGCCATCGTCACTTTGGGGTTCAACGAGATCATCCGCGTGGTCCTCCAGAACACGTCGCCCGACGGCGCGTTCGGCGGGGCTCTGGGACTCAAGGGTATTGATTCGTCAACGAACTTCTTTTGGGTTTTCGCCCTGGCGGCGCTCTGCGTCTATGTCGTGGCCGGTATCGTGAACTCCACCTACGGACGCGGCTTTCTGGCCGTGCGGGACGACGAGATCGCGGCCGGCTCCATGGGCATCAACACCGTCCGTTACAAGGTTGTGGCCTTTGTCCTCGGTTCCTTCTTCGCCGGGCTGGCGGGCGGCCTTTACGCCCACCTGCGGACTACGATCTCACCGGAGGGTTTCAACTTTCTCAAGTCGGTGGACGTGGTCGTCATGGTCATCCTCGGCGGCATGGGCAGCACCCTTGGCGTGGTCATCGCGGCCATTGTCCTGACCGTGCTGAACGAGTTCCTGCGCGACTTCGAGCAATACCGCATGATCGTCTTCGCGCTGCTGCTGGTCGGCATGATGATCCTCCGTCCCCAGGGGCTGATTCCGGTCGGCAAATTTTTCGGAAAGGCGAAACGCTCGTGAGCACCGGACTTGAACTGCGCGACGTGACCCTGCGTTTTGGCGGCCTGCGGGCGGTCGGGAATCTTTCTTTCGCGGTGCGGCCGGGCGAGCTGGTCGGCCTGATCGGGCCGAATGGCGCGGGAAAAACCACGGTCTTCAACCTCTCGACCGGGGTTTACCGCCCCACCTCCGGCGATGTCCTCTTCAACGGCATTTCCCTGCCCGGCCATGCGCCCCACCAGATCACGCGGCTGGGGTTGGCCCGGACGTTTCAGAACATCCGGCTTTTCGGAAGTCTCTCGGTTTTCGACAACGTGCGCGCGGCCCGTCTGCACCACCTTCAGCACGGCATCATCCATGCGTTGCTGCGCGGCCGGGCTTTTCGCGAGGAGGAGACGATGATCCGGACGGAAGTGCTGGACCTGCTCGACATCTTTGGCCTGGCCGGACGCGCCGACGAACCCTGCCTTTGTCTTTCTTATGGCGACCAGCGTCGCCTGGAAATTGTCCGCGCTTTGGCGACGCGTCCGAAACTGCTTCTCCTCGACGAACCTGCCGCCGGGATGAACCCGGTGGAGAAGGAAAGCCTGATGGGGCTCATCCGCCTGGTGCGCGACCGCTTCGATCTCAGCATCCTCCTGGTGGAGCACGACATGCGGCTCGTCATGGGCGTGTGCGAACGGATCGTGGTTTTGGAATACGGGGAAAAAATCGCCGAGGGCGACCCGGCCGCGATCCGCCGCGATCCCCGGGTCATCGAGGCCTATCTCGGAACGGAAGGGGAACCGGCCCATGCTTGAACTGGAAAACCTGGAGGCCGCCTATGGCAACGTCACCGCCCTGCACGGAGTTTCCCTGAAGGTTCCGGCCGGCTCGATTGTCACGCTTGTGGGGACCAATGGCGCGGGCAAATCCACCACGCTGCGGACGATCTCCGGGCTGATCCGCGCACGGGCCGGAAGGGTCACTTTTGACGGCACCGACATCACGCGCCTGCCGCCGCACCAGATTGTCGCACTGGGCCTGGGCCACGTGCCGGAAGGCCGCATGGTCTTTGCCAATCTCACGGTGGAGGAAAATCTCCGCATGGGCGCGTATCTGCGTCGGGACGCCGCTGAAATCCGTTCCGACCGCGACTATGTGCTCGGCCTGTTTCCGCGCCTGGCCGAGCGCCTGCCGCAACTCGCGGGCACACTGTCCGGCGGCGAGCAGCAGATGCTGGCCATTTCCCGCGCGCTGATGGGGCGTCCGCGCTGCCTCATGCTGGACGAGCCTTCCCTCGGCATCGCCCCGCTTCTGACCCGCGCGATTTTTCAACAGATCGCCGCCATCAACCGCGACCGCGGCCTGGCCATTCTGTTGGTCGAGCAAAACGCGAATCTGGCGCTGGGTTTGTCGCACCACGGCTATGTTTTGGAAACGGGCCGGGTGATCCTGTCCGGGCCGGCGGCGGAGTTAAAAAACAACCCCGAGGTGCGCGCGGCCTATCTGGGAGGCTGAGTCTGTTTTTGAAACCGCAGATTGGTTCAGATTTCCGCAGATGATTTTTATGACGATCTTGAATCCCATGGGGAGTTTCACACGGCGCTGTTTGGCATTTCTTGAGGCCAGCTGCCTGGGTGTTTTGCTGTTGTTGACTCAGGGCTGCCAGAGCGGTCCCTCGCACAGTGATGACGAGGTGCCGCTTGAACTGAAGGCGGCCAGGATGGGGCGCGAGGCGGCCGCAAAAGATGTGGAGCGGGGGTTGGTCCGATACAACCTGACTGATGAGCCGTCGCCGTTTGACGCGGAACTGAGGCGGATTTCTTCCGAACAGTATGGGGTGACCGTCACATTCGGGGTCAGAAACTTCGGACCGAGGGAGATTTATGACGAAGCCTATCTTTATGTGGTGCAGGACTATCTGAAGACCAGGTATGGTTTCGATCCGGTGGCCAAAATTGAGGAAAACCTAAAAAAGCGGGATCACTGAACCTCCGGTTGCCTTGGTCGGGTGAGGCCCGGCACTGGCAGGATTGCGGCCGGTGGTGACGCCGGTTGCGGGCGCAAAAAAGCCGGGGTTTTGGCCCCGGCTTGAAGATCACTTGGCGAGCGGGTAGAGTTTGAGCAATTCCTCAGGGTTCCACATCCCGGCCTTGGCCTTGAATTTCTCACGGGCAGCCTTGACCTGCTCGGCGGAGACGGGGGGGAGTTTGTTGCCGAAGTCCTCGCCGGCACGGACATAAGTCAGGACGGCGGCGATGTCTCGGTCGGTCAGGACACCTTCCTGGGCTGTCATGACGCTGTTGAATTTACCTCCGGAGACTTCGACTGCCCCCATCATGCCTTTCAGGACGATGGCGATGGAACGCTCGGCATCACCGTGGAGCCATTCCGAACCGGCGAGCGGCGGGAAGACGGCGGGAAGGCCTTTGCCATTGGGTTGGTGGCAGGCCTGGCAGATGGTGGCGTAAACGGTTTTTCCTTTGGCGAGAACGGCCGGATCCGGACCGGCTGGCGTTGCGGAGGATTCGGCCCCGTGGGCTCCGGCGGGAGTCGCGCCGTGAGCGTCGGCGGGCGCACCGCCCGGGGCGACGAACGGAAATTTGGCCTCATCGCCGAGGGGATGAAGTTTGAGAAGTTCGTCAGGCGTCCAGGCCGCCGGGTGGGCGGTTTTGGCGCGGATTTCGGCCACTTCCTTTTCGGAGACGATCGAGGCCTTGTTGCCCCACTTTTCATTGGTGCGGACAAAGGTGGCGATGGCCGCGATATCTTTGTCGGAAAGCTGGGCGTGGGAGGGCATCGCGCTGGCGAAGTTCGCGCCTTTGACAGTGATGGGACCGCCAATGCCGGAAAGGATGACCTTGACCATGCGGGCGGGGTCACCGTGAACCCATTCCGAGCCGGCGAGGGGTGGGAAGGCTCCGGGGAGCCCTTGTCCGGTGGGTTGGTGGCAGGCGGCGCAAATGGCGTATTGCTGCTCGCCCTTTTTGACAATCGCCTGGAATTCCTCAAGGGGAGATTTGGCGGCTTCGGCGGCGGCAGGGGCGGTGGTGAAGGAGCTGTTGCTGAATTTGCCCGAGTTGTGGATCAGATAAACCCCGGCCACAAAGGCCATGGTGGCGAAAACCCCGATTTGAAAAATCGGGGTGAGGGGGAAGCCCTGTGAAGCCGTCGGCTTTTCGCTGTTGAGGCGGGCGTGGGCCGCTTTGAGGGCCTCGTCGGTCAGGGGTTGCTGGGGCGTGTCGTCACGCATGTTGTCAAAGGTTTGTTGTGAAAGGTTTCAGACTCAGTGAGCCTCGCCATGGCCGTGGGCCTTGGGTTTTTCCTGAACGCGTTTGGCCTCGGGGAGGTCGTAGTCCTGGCTGAGAAACTGGAGGTAGCGGACGAGTTGGCGGGCCTTTTCGGTGGGGACCGCGGCCCAAGGACCACCGTGGGGACCAAAACCCTCGGGGATCTCGAAAGCATCGGGAGCCTTGGCGGTGCCGGCGGCAACCACCTCGTAGAGGAAAGCGTAGGCGGGGGCGGTGCTGTGGGCGTTGACGGCCCGCGGGTTGTAAAGATAGAGGTGCAGACGGGCGAGCAGTTCAGCCTGTTTCTTGGCATCCGCATCGGTCAGTTTGAGGCCGGCGTTGGCGAGGTCCGGCCCCACGCGAACCTGTCCAAGCAAGGCACGGTCCTGATTGATGTAATCTCTTGCGACGGATCCACGGCGGCCGAAGCCGCGTTCGAAATCCGCTCCCTCAGTGGCGGGGAGGACTTGCTGCGTGTGGCAGGCATTGCAGCCAAGAGAACCGTAAAGGAGGGCTCCCTGGGCATGCTGGCCGTTTTCCATGCGGGGAAAGCGGGTTTCACCAACCTGGGGCGAGCCATCCTTCTCGGCCTGTTCCGTCATGGAGTTGAGGCCGCCGATATCGGAAGAGGAGAGTGGGACAAAAACCAAGGCCGACCAGGCGCAGACGGTGGAGGCGAGGGCGCCGAGCAGGAAGAAAGGTGCTGATTTCATGGCTGGGTGGGTCTCAGTTGGCGCGGAGGGAGCGGCAGGCGCACAGGAAGGGGCAGATCCGGGTCCACAAGGCCAGGGTTTGGAGGTGGAAGGCAATCGCTCCGACCAGGAGGATCAGGAGGGCGGCGGATTGGAAAGCGAGGGAGGTGCTGGCCAGGCTGGAGAGCTGGGTGTAATCCAAGGCGGCCTTGCCGTCATGGACCTGGACGGCGGCCTCTCCCAAACTGAGACCAGCTCCCAGGCACAGGGCGAAACCACCGACCACAATCGCCAGAGCCGAGCTGTGGAAATGGAATCCAACGAGTCCGGGGACCGGGAGGGGGGCACCCACCACGCGGGGCAGAATGTAATAATAGGCCCCCAGGGCGGCCATGGAAAACACCCCGGCAATTCCAATGAAACTCAGGCCGGAGGAAAAATGGGTGAAGCGGAGGGAATCGTATCCAAGCACGGGAAAAACGCTCAGGAGGCCATGGACGAGAAAAGCGAGGGCGGCAAAACGGATCCAGGGGAGAATCCCGTCCGAGTCGGTCCTCGCATTTAAGAGTGCCGTTCCCATGCCACTGGCGAGGAGGGTGTAAGCCATCAGCAAGGCCAAGGTGGCGGCACCACCGACGGCGGTGATCCAGACCGGAACCGGTGCGCCCCCAAGGCTGGTGGTGCCGGTCCAGGGAGCAATGACGACCCAAACCCAGAAACCGAGAACGGCCAGGTGGTAACTGGGGAGGGCGCGGCCGCTCAGTTTGGGCAGAAAGTAGAAAATCACGGCCAACGCGGCCGGGGCCAGCCAGAGGCCGTAAACGGTGTGCGCTGTCCAGGTTGAGGCCAGCACCGCGACCACTCCACGCCCCGGGAAAATGACGGAAACGAGCAAGCCGCTGGCGTAGGCCCAGGGGAAGACCGTCATGGCGACCAGCAGGAACCATTCGGAAACGTAACTGTGGTCGCTGCCGGATCCACGCAGGGCGGCCAGGGCCCAAGCCCCGAAAACAAAAAGTGAGAAGGCGAAAATGACAGCGGAGTAGGCGGGAGCCTGAAGCCCGACAAAACCGGTCTGGTCACCCAGAACAAGGGTGCCAACCAGGGCGGAGGCGACCCCGAAGTTCCAACCAATGGCTCCAACAATGAGGAGCAAAGGAGACGGAAGGGCGCGGCGGGTGAGACGGACCAGTAACCAGAAAGCGAGCCCCAGAAGGGCATTGCCGCCCCAGCCAAAGGTAAGAAGGGTCTCAGCGGCGGCCTGAACGCGGCCGTGGGTGAACCATTCGCAATCGGTCAGGAAAGTGCCGTTAAAGAGCTGGACTGATCCGATGAGGGCCAGAAGCAGTCCGAGGATGAGCCATCCGCCAGCTTTGAGGGCAAACAGAACGACCGGCAGTTGGAGGCTGGTGTCGAAGGCGGCGAGAGTCTTGGACTCGCGGGCATCCGCTTCGGGATAAAGGGCCGCGGGAGCGACTGGGCAGGTGGTGTTGGACATGGTCCCTGAAAGTTTGAAGTTAGTCTTTATGCTGGGCGGCCTTGAGGTCGGCCAAGGCCTTGGCACGGGCCTGGGCCACCGGTATGCGGTAAACACCCTTGTCTTTGTCAACCACCCCATAAGAGCCGAGGACTTCGGCATTGGTCTTTTGGTAGTCCGCCTTGTTGCTGAGGCGTTGCTGGGAGACATCGGTGTCAACCGCGACCGGCTGATGGTTGCGGACAGCCGACAAGGTCACGCCGAAAATGATCGCCAAGGCGGCGAGGGAGAGGATGACGCGGACAGAAAATCCGGGAGCGCTCGAGGTGGACATGGGAGCTGTGTTTTAAGTTGGCCGATCAGTGGGCGGCGTGGAGGGATTCCTCAATGCGCGGATCGCGGATGGGGATGACCTTTTGGCGGGAGGAACTGCGAAAGTAGGCCCAGGCGCAGAGACCGCCGAAGCCGACGAACCAACCCAGGTCGAAGATCAGATGGACTCCAAGGAAAGGGCGGATGACGACACCGTGCTCGCCAGCGGCAAGTTTGCCGGGCAGGATGTTCCAGTAGAGGTCAAAGCCATGGATGAAGAGGACGAAGAAGGCGATGCCGTAGATCCAGTTGCCGAACTTGCGGGCGTAGCCGAGAAGCAGAAGAAAGGGGGCAAAGAAGTGGCCAAAGATCAGGACCATGCTGATGGCGAACCAGCCTTCCTTTTCGCGGATGTTATACCAGAAGTTTTCCTCGGTCAGGTTGGCCCCGTAGATGAGGAAGTATTGGGAGAAGCTGATGTAGCTCCAGAAGACGGTGAAGGCCAGCATGATGGAGGCCACAAAGTAGAAGTGGGTGGGCTTCAGGACGCCTTGCAGGTAGCCACCCGGGCGGTTGGCGTTGTGCATGATGACCGTGGTGACGGCCAGGGTGCCCCAGATGGAGGCGGCGAAATACCAGACTCCATACATGGTCGAGAACCAGTGGAAGTCGAGGGACTTGAACCACATGATGGCTCCGAGGGAAAGGGAAAGGGCGCAGGCCGGAATGCCAAAGGCGGACCATTTGCGGCAGGCAGTGGTGTGACTGGTGGAGCCGTCCTTGTCCTGAGCGAAGGAGTGGTGGCGGAGGCGGTTGGCGATGAGGAGGAAAACGGTGAAAACCACCACGGTGGAGCCGATCAGTCCAACCGGGCTGAGGATGATTTTTTTGACCTGATAGGCGGCTTCGGTCTGGATGGTGTCGTGGGATCCGGGAAAGGTCGCCTCGGGGTTGATCCACTGCCAGATTTTTCCTTTGAAGACGAAACAGTCGAGCAGGACCGGGATGCCAAGGATGATGCCCAGCACAGGAAGGGCGGCCATGCCGTGTTCAAAACGGCGGCGGAGCACCACGGACCAGCCGGCGTCGAAGATGTAGCCGATCATGGTCAGCATGGTCATGCCGATGGCGAAACTCATCCAGTAACCAAAGGCGGTCAGGTAGCCCAGCCAGGGGCGGCCGGCGTCGGCCACATCGTGGACGCTGGCGGGCACAAAGAGCCCGGCGGCACCGATGAGGACACCGATGATGCCGAGGGTGAGTGCCTTGGTGGCGGGCTCGCCGGAGGGCCCGACGTTGGAGGCGTCGGTCAGGTCGGCGGTGGAGGCGTGAGCGCTCATGGAGAAATTAAAAATTAAAGATTAAAAATTAAAAATTGGCCTACACTGTTCGGGATGCGCATGTGGGCTGTGTTTTTAAGGGAGGCAAGGTGCTGGAAATTGTTTCCGGATTTACTTCAGATTCGGGAGCTGGTCGGCGGGAACATCCGAGGCGGAGGCGTTTTGGGCGTGTTGCAGGACGCGGACCCAGGCGACGATGGCCCAACGGTCCTCAATGGAAAGTTTGGAACCGTAGGGCCCCATGGTGCGGACCCCGTTGCGGATGGTTTGGTAGATCTGGCCGTCGGGCATGTTGCGGATCACTTCGGAGTGGTAGGTGGGAACGCCACCCATCTTGTATTTCTTGGTGATGCCGTTGGAGTCACCAGCCGGACCGTGGCAGACGGAGCAGTAGATGTTGAATTTTTCCTGACCTTTGGCGAGCAAGGCTTCGTCAATGACCAAACCTTTGGGCATGCCGGTGGCGGGTTTTCCATCGGGACCGTTGCCCGTGGCGAGATAATCATCCTCGCGGTAGGCGTCATGGGGCTGGGTCTTGGGCCACTGGAGGTTTCCCTTGGTGGTGAAAGCGACGGTCCCTTCCGGCACAGGACGGTCATTGCGGTGGTCCGCCTTGAAAAAATCGTTGGATAGCTGCGGTTGGTATTTCGCCTGGTGATCCATGTCAGGGAAGATTTCCAACGGGGGCTTGCGGGACTTTGAGTCCGGCAAGCCAAGGATGGCGACTGTGGCGACGAGGGCGAAAACGTAGAGGGCGAGAAAATAGCGCATGGCGGATGGCCTTGGGTTGGTTCAGGCTTCGTCGGCGACTTCGGTCAGTTCGGTTCCGCCAATGTCCTGCAGGAGTTTGCGGGTCCGGGCGTAGTCAAACTTGGGGTCGTCGCTCTGAATGTAGAGGCAAAATTTGTTATCCGAAAACTGCTTGAAGTTCGGGTGGTTGAAGATCGGATGAT
The DNA here is from genome assembly GCA_031411855.1 of Opitutia bacterium. Classification (GTDB taxonomy): domain Bacteria; phylum Verrucomicrobiota; class Verrucomicrobiia; order Opitutales; family JANOBW01; genus JANOBW01. The sequence goes on along the minus strand of JANOBW010000481.1, from coordinate 1,975 downwards.
TGTGGCGGGGGAGCTGATTGAGCAGGAACATGCCCCCCAGGGTGCCAAAGGCGGCGAACAGGATGGTCAACTCGTAGTGGACGGGAAACGGGAAGATGGCGCTCCAGAAGGGTTTGCCTCCCAAGAGCAGCGGGTAGGAATATTCTCCCATGAACCAGGTGAGCAGGTTACCGGTGGTGAAGCCGGTGACACCACCGATGAGGGTAAACCAGGGAAGGCGGGAGCGGGTGATGCCCATGGCCCCGTCCAGACCGTGGACCGGATAGGGGGTGAGCACGTCCCATTTGGTAAACCCGGCATCCCGGATTTTTTCCGAGGCGTGGTAGATCGAGGGAGCGTCACTGAAGGTGACGGCGAGGGCAAAGGTTTTGGCCATGGCGGATGTGGGCTAGGCAGATCAGTGGGCGTGCGGGTCGGCCTTGGGATGGACCATCTTGAGCTCCGCCATCGGCATGATGGGAAGGAACCGGATAAAGAGAAGAAACAGCACCGAAAAGAATCCGAAGGTGCCGAAATAGAGGATCATGTCCCCGAAGGTGGGGGTGTAATAGTCCCAATTGGAGGGCATGAAATCATTGGCCAGTGATGTCACCGTGATGACAAAACGCTCAAACCACATGCCCACGTTGATAATGATGGAAAGAATCCAGACAAACCAGAGGCTTTCCCGGCACTTCTTGAACCAGAAAAACTGGGGGGTGATGACGTTGCAGGATACCATCAGCGCGTAGGCCCACCAGTAGGGCCCCATGGCGCGGTTGATGAAGGTCCAGCCTTCGTAGGGGTTTCCTCCATACCAGGCGATGAAGAATTCCATGCTGTAGGCGTAGCCCACCATGGTTCCCGTGGCCAAACAGATCTTGCACATGCAATCAATGTGATACTGTGTGATGAGATCGTGCAGGCCATAGATGGCGCGGAGGGGGAGCATGAGGGTCAGCACCATGCCGAAACCCGAGAAAATGGCACCGGCCACAAAGTAGGGCGGGAAGATGGTCGTGTGCCAGCCAGGGAGATTGGCGACCGCGAAGTCGAAGGACACAATGGTGTGGACGGAGAGCACCAGCGGGGTGCTGAGGCCGGCCAAGAGGAGGTAGGCCATTTCAAAGTTGGACCAGTGGCGGTTGGAACCGCGCCAGCCCATCGAAAAGATGCCGTAGGCGATCTGGCGGAGCTTGGTTTTGGAACGGTCGCGGAAGACAGCCAGGTCGGGAATCATCCCCATATACCAGAAGAGGGCGGAGACGGTGGCGTAGGTCGAAACGGCAAACACATCCCATTCGAGAGGGGACCGGAATTGGGGCCAGATGGCGTTGGCATTGGGCAGCGGGAAGAGCCACCAGGCAAACCAGACACGTCCGACGTGGAAAAGCGGAAAAATACCGGCGCAGCAGACGGCAAAAACCGTCATGGCTTCGGCCGCGCGGTTGATGGATGTGCGCCATTTTTGCCGCAGAAGGCAGAGAATGGCGGAAATGAGGGTTCCGGCGTGGCCGATTCCAATCCAGAACACGAAGTTAACAATGGCCCATCCCCAATAGACAGGGCCCCGCAGACCCCACGTGCCGGTGCCGCTCGTGATGAGGTAGGCGAGGGCGATGCCGACGTAGGAACAGACAAAGATGGCGACAGCGAAGCAGCACCACCACCAACGTGGGGTCTTTTCCTCGGCAATGGAGCAGATCTTTTCGGTGATCCAGGCGAAATCGCGCTGGTTCTCAATGAGGGGACGACGGGGGAACTCTGCCGCCTTCACCTCGGAGAGGATGGCGGGTTCAGGGGCGTCTGCGGTGTGGGCGTGGGCCATGAGAAATTAAGAATTAAAAATTAAGGATTAAAAATGATGAGTTCTTAATCATTAGTTGTGCTTGGTCGCTTCGGCGGGTTTGGCCGGGTGCGGATGCTCGTGATCTTCCCCGTGGTCAGCGTGGGAATGGGTCTGGAAGGCCTCCCGACCATGCGGATCTTCCGTGAT
>JANOBW010000480.1:0-12011 GCA_031411855.1 Opitutia bacterium | reverse complement strand
GAGATGAACCCACGCATCCAGGTCGAGCACACCGTCACCGAGCAGATCACCGGCGTGGACCTCGTCCGCACGCAAATCCTTGTCGCCCAAGGGGAAAAACTCCACGGCGCGGCCATCGCGCTGCCCGAGCAGGACAAGATCCCACGCAACGGTTTCGCCGTCCAGTGCCGCATCACGACCGAAGACCCCGAGGCCGGTTTCACGCCCGACTACGGCAAGATCGTCAGCTACCGCAGCCCGGCCGGTCTCGGAGTGCGTCTTGATGGTGCCCAAGGAGATGCGGGCACGGTCATCACCCCGTTTTACGACTCGCTGCTGGTCAAATGCACCACCTCCGGCCCCACCTTCGCCGTCACCCTCCAGCGCATGGATCGCGCCCTCCGCGAGTTCCGCATCCGGGGCGTGAAGACCAACATCCCGTTCCTGGAAAACGTCATCAGCAACAAGGTGTTTGCCGACGGCCAGGCCACCACCCGGTTCATTGATACCACCCCTGAGCTTTTCAACTTCACCCACAAACGCGACCGCGCCTCCAAGCTCCTCGCCTACCTCGGCGATGTCATCGTCAACGGCAACGACCAGGTCAAAGGCCGCCCCGTGCCCAAGATGGAACTGCCCCGCATCGTCCCCGCCTGGAACCCGCTTTCGCCTATCCCGCAAGGCACGCGCGATCTCCATAAGAAGCTGGGCTCCAAGAAGTTCTCCGAGTGGATTCTGAAACAGAAACCGCTCCTGCTGACCGACACCACCTTCCGCGACGCCCACCAGTCCCTCCTTGCCGCCCGCGTCCGCACCCACGACATGACCGCCGTGGCCGGCTACATGGCCCGCGAGTGCTCCGGCCTGTTCTCCCTCGAAATGTGGGGCGGCGCGACCTTCGACACCTCCCTGCGTTTTCTCCACGAAAACCCCTACGAACGCCTCCGCACCCTCCGCACCCAGATCCCCAACATCCTCTTTCAGATGCTGTTACGCGGGTCGAACGGTGTCGGCTACTCGTTCTATCCGGACAACGTCATCCGCGGTTTCGTCAAACACGCGGCCGAGGCGGGCATGGATATCTTCCGCATCTTCGACTCGCTCAACTACCTGCCCAACCTGACCGTGGCGATGGACGCCGCCAACGAGGCCGGCGCGATCTGCGAGGCCGCCCTTTGCTACACGGGTGACATCCTCGACCCCCGCTCCGAAAAATATACCCTGAAGTATTACACCAGCCTGGCCAAGGAACTGGAACGCATGGGCGCCACCATCCTCGCCATCAAGGACATGGCCGGCCTCTGCAAACCCTACGCCGCCGAACGCCTCGTCAAGGCCCTCAAGGAGGAGACCGGCCTGCCCGTCCACTTCCACACCCACGACTCCTCCGGCATCTCCGGCGCGTCCGTCCTCAAGGCCGCCGAGGCCGGGGTGGACATCGCCGACGCCGCCATCGCCTCCCTCTCCGGCCTTTCCAGCCAACCGGGTCTTAACTCGTTGATTGCCAGCCTGGAGCACACCAAGCGCGCCACCGGCCTCGACCAGAACACCTTCGACGGCCTCACCCTCTACTGGGAGGCCGTCCGCCAGGCCTATGAGCCCTTCGACACCTCGCCCAAGTTCACCAGCGCCGAGGTTTACAACCACGAGATGCCCGGCGGCCAATACACCAACCTCCGCGAGCAGGCCACCGCCATGGGCCTGGGCGCGCGCTGGCCCGAGGTCGTCCGCCTCTACCGCGAGGTCAACCAGCTCTTCGGCGACATCGTCAAGGTCACCCCCTCCTCCAAGGTCGTGGGCGACACCGCCATCTTCTGCCTGACCCGCGGCCTCGAACCGGCCGACATCGTCAAGGCTCCCGCCGGCTCCATCCCCTTCCCTGCCAGCGTGTTGGACATGCTCAGCGGCGGCCTCGGGCAACCCGTCGGCGGCTGGCCTAAGGATGTCCAGAAGGCCGTCCTCGGCGACCGCCCCGTCCATGAGGGCCGTCCCGGCGACCGCGCCGCCCCGGTGGACCTCGACGCCGTCAAAGCTTCGTTAAAGAAACAATACCGCACCGAGCCCACCTCGGACGACCTCTGGATGCACCTCATGTATCCCGATGTCTTCAAGGCCTTCGTGGAAAAACGCCGCCTCTACTCCGACGTCTCCGTCCTCCCCACCACCGCCTTCTTCTACGGCCTCAAGGTCGGCGAGGAGATCGGCTTCGACATCGAGCCCGGCAAACACCTCATCATCAAGCTGATCAACGTGTCCCCGGCCGACGCCGACGGCTACCGCGACGTGACCTTCGAGCTCAACGGCCGCGCCCGCGAAAGCCGCGTCCAGGACCGTTCCATCAAGTCCACCAAGAAGGCCCGCGAGAAGGCCGACCACGACGACCCCAAACAGGTCGGAGCTCCCATCCCCGGCCTCATCGCCGCCATCGCCGTCAAGTCGGGCGACGCCGTCAAAAAGGGCGACAAACTCGCCACCATCGAGGCCATGAAAATGCAGACCACCCTCTACGCCCCCGTGGACGGCCTCGTGGACAAAGTGGCGGTCAACGTCGGTGAAAACGTCGAGAGCAAGGACCTGCTGTTTAAGCTGAAGTGAGGAGGGGCTTATCACATCCTTCATTCAACGCCGCAATGAAAATTGAATCTGCTCGTGAACTCAAACTGCTGATTTCCAATGGTTTGTTATCCGAAGGTTCCGCCGGGATAAAAGCCTCGGCACTGCGGGTTCAACCGGCCCGCCTCATGGCGGGAGTCAGTCCGTCCTCCGTGCTCCAAACGATTGCCGTGGGCGTTTCTCAGGTGGGCAAAGAATTCAAACTCGCGGTCCGTATTCAAACTCCGGGTCTTGAACAATCTCCAGCCATTGAGGAGATAAGAAGAAAATCATGTGGTGAGGTGGACATTCGCTTCGTGGGTCACATCCATAAGCAGGCGGTTCGTTGGACGCAAAAGCAACTTCGCCCTCTACTCATTGGCGCTTCCGTCGGGCATCATCTCGTCACCGCTGGCAGCCTTGGTGCTTTCGTTCGGATCAAAGGTGAGCCGAGTCTTCACTTACTTTCCAACAACCACGTTTTGGCCAATGAAAACAAGGCGAAGAAAGGGGATGCGATCCTCCATCCTGGGGCTCTTGACAGCGGTGTGAATCCTGACGACCAAATCGCCTCACTCACCACCTTCAAACGACTTAGGAAAACTGCTTCCAATCTGATGGATGCGGCTATTGCCAGGCTTGATGATGGTATTGAGCCCTCACCGGATAAACTTCGCGGCTTGGGTAAACTGAAAGGTCTGGGCAGTGATTTTCTCGAGGCGGGAACACCCGTGGCCAAGATTGGCCGGACCACAGGATTGACCCGCGGTCGTGTGACCGCCTTCGAGTTGGACAATGTGGTGGTCGGATACGGCATCGGCGACCTGCGTTTCGACAACCAGATTGAAATCGAAGGAGACGGCCTCAAGGCTTTCAGCCAGGGGGGTGACAGTGGCTCGCTTATCGTCGAAGAAGGTCATGCCGTGGCGCTTCTCTTTGCCGGAACTAAGCAAGGTGGCCAAAATGGGCAGGGGCTGACCTACGCGAATCCACTTCATCCGGTTCTCAAGGCTTTTAAAATCGAACTCGCCCTTTGAGCTCTTTGTCCGCACCTTGACCTCATGAAAACGCTCACCAAGCCCCGGACCAGCCGTGAATCAAAGGCGACGCTTCCCCAGGCGCGTGCGGCCAAGGCCGCCATGAGCGAACATCTTCGATCCATCGCCCCCGATGCCGCCGTTGGTCTCACCCGCATGGGCAAAGGTTACGCGGTTAAGGTGAACTTTCGGACACCTCTTGCGCCCCAAACTCTGAAAAATCTCCAGCCGAAAACCCAGGGTGAAGTGCCGGTCCTCATGGAAACGGTGGGAAAGATTTCCAAGTCCTAATCGCCCCATGTTTTTCCTCGTGGAATGTCCGATTCAGTCACCGAAACTCGCCACCATCGAGGCCATGAAGATGCAAACCACCCTCTACGCCCCCGTGGACGGCCTCGTGGACAAAGTGGCGGTCAACGTCGGCGAAAACGTCGAAAGCAAGGATCTGTTGTTTAAGCTGAAGTGAGGAGGTGGCTCAGTCCCCAAACTGTTCAAAAAACTGGGGATCAAGGTCGTAGACTGTCCTCGGTTTCAGCCCGATCCCTTTTTCCTCGCACATAGCCACAATCTGTTCGCCATCAATGAGTTCAACACGGGGCGTAGTTCTCGCCGCTTCTTGACGTGCCGGTGCGGTAAACGTGCCGGTGGTGAGCAAAATGGCTTTGTCCCCACGTCCTCCTGCGTCGCCGCGCAGGCGCGAGACCTCTTCCCGTGAAACGGAGCGGGTGTAGCGTTTGCACTGGAAAACAACCACAGAACTCACGAACGGGTTGATTTGCAGGATGCCTTCTCCGTCAATTCCGCCGTCTCCGGAACGTCCTGTCACGTTCACGTTTTCGAAGCCATGGACAAGAAGAAGGTGGCGGCAAAAATGCTCGAAGCCTTTGGGAGAGAGGCAGCGGAGTGTTTCCAAAAGATCACTTTCTTTGTTCTCCTCTTGAATCAGCGGATTGTCGTCTGATTCTGCCTGAGGGTGATCGTTATGGAGCTGGCTTGCCTTGTCAGTTTGGCGACGCAAAGAGGTCCAGTGGCGGGTCCATTTTGTGACGATATTTTGAGCCTCCTCGTCCGTCAGACGCGCTTTCATTCCTTGAGAAGTCAGCGTCCAGATTCCACGGTTCGAACCGTCAATAATACCTTCCCACAGAAGATACTGACGGGCGAAACAAACCTGGTTTAAGAAGCGCTCACCGCCGTTTTTATTAACGGCTTCCCTAAACGATGCCGGCAATCTTTCCTTCTCTGCAATCCAGTCAGCTGCCTCACGTGGCTTGGCCGAGCCCAACTCACGGAGGCATTCAACCAAGGGGCGAAACCATTTGGCGAATTCAGAGCCTGAGGTTTGACGTTTGGCGCGTGGTTTTGGGGGCATCCCGAAAGCCCTGTCTGATTTACGCAAACTGGCAAGAGCTGACCGGCGTTGATAGCGCGGGCTTTCAGCCCGCCGGTTCTTCTGCGACCATAACCCAGGCCTGCGACCTGGGCTGAGGGAACGGCGGCCCTTTGGGCCTTGGAAACGTCATCTGCCTTGAGCGCCAGCGACGGCTACCTGGGCCTTGGATTCACGACGGAACTCCATGCGGTTTCGCATTCCATTTTGCGGTGCCCGTTTTCGCGCGCAAAATTACGGCGCGAAACGTCACCATGCTTCCTCGCGGGGGCGGCCCCTTGGGCCTTGAAACGTCGTCTGCCTTGAGCGCCAACGGCGCGTCGTTTCCTCAGCCCAGCCCAACGGGCTGGGTCTCCGGTTGAATTTGATTGCGGCCTGAAGGGCCGCGCTACGGCGTCCTCAATCCCACACATACCGCTCGTCATAAACGATGTGGTAGCGATCCAGCAGGCGCCGGTATTCCTCCTGAAACGTCATTTTCCGGTGATGCTGCGCTTGGTTTCTCACATACGCCTCGACGGTCTCGGCGTCGGATTGGCTGACGGAAAACGCGCCGTATCCGGCCTGCCAGTGGAAACCCGAAAACGCCGGCCCCTTGGTTTTGATCCATTTCGACGAACTGGTTTTCACTTTTTCCACCACTTCGGCCATACTGTGAGTCCGCGACAGGCCGAAGAAAAGATGCACGTGGTCTTCCATTCCCCCGACTCGGAGGGACGGGCAGTCCATGTTATCTAAAACGCTGGTCAGATACGGATGGAGTTCCGCTTGAAGGGCGGGTGAGAGAACGCGATCACGGTTTTTGGTGCTGAACACGAGATGGACAAGGACTCGGCTGAGGGATTGCGGCATGGAGGTTTGCCTTATCGCGGCCCTTCAGGCCGCTGGTTGTCAACGGCATAAACCCCAGGCCTTCGACCTGGGCTGAGGGAATCGCGACCCTTTGGGCCTTTGACGTAAAGGGTAGAACGATTGGTGGTGGCTGACTTTCGCAAACACTACCTGATTGCCAGTGTTTGCGTCATTCTGGAAACATCCGGACGCTTTGCGTCAAAGCGCCAAGGGCGCGGCTTTTCCTCACCCAGGCCAACGGCCAGGGTATCAACTATCCCTTTCAGCTCAGTGCCCGAGCTCGGGCAGCGTTTCCGTCACGGGCAGTTCGCCGCGGAGGAGTTTCGCTCCCGCGCCGGTGACGCGGAGGTAGTGGTCGCTGGGGAGGCCTTCGAGGGTGAGGAATTTCGCACCCTCGGCCACCGGGGGCTGGTTGGTGGCCTTGAAGATGGCCGTGCCCTCGTCCACCTCGTCAAACATCGCCACATAGACCATCTTCGCCCCGGCCTTTTTCGCGGAGACAAACTGCGACCAGAGAAACTGTCCCTTGAGGCGGGGGATGGGGTTGAAGTCGCCGCCCTTCATGTTGAACCAGCTGAAGCCGGGGAAGACCACCGGGAGGTAGTCGAGTTTGTGTTCGGCGCACCAGGCCAGGTCGGGCCTGAGGAGTTTCTCGCCGTGGCGGGCGGCCTCGGCTGGGTTGCGGTAACGCCCTATCGTCCAAGGGCTTACCACATCGGCCAGACCGAGGATCTCATGCAGGGCCTGATCGTTGAGGGCGTCGTTTTTGAGTTCCCGCCAGTAGGTCGGCACGCCGAGCATGACGGAGCAGCCGTCCTTTTTGAGGAACTCCACCAGTTCGCGGCATTCGGCCAGGGTGTAGGCGCGTTTGTCGGAAAAGCCTATGCCCCAGAGGGTGACGAGCGGTTTGCCCCGGTGTTTCAGGTAGGCCGGATCGGCCGTGATTTTCATTCGTTCACGAAGCAGTTTCCAGTCCTCGCGGACCTCCCCGACGCGCCCGGCCCCGAGGCCGCTCAGGTCATACATGACGGAGTAGGCCCGTCCGGCGCGGTTGGCACCCTCGCGGCAGCTGGCCAGCACGGTGTTGTTGTGGCGGAGGGCGCGGGGGTCGCGCAGGTCGGTGATGAAACGCTGCACAAACGCGCCATCAATGCCGTAGTCTTTCATCCATTGGAAATGCCGCAGAACGGTCTCCTTTTTGAACGAGCTGAAGATCTCGGCGGGTTTGCCGTCCGGCAGTTTCAACTCGGTGGCAAAACGTTCGCCGGGAGCGAGTTCGGAGAGGTCCGGCCAGAGGTCCACCTTGATGTTTTCGGCCGAGGGGATGCCGCGTTTCTTGGTCCAGTGGGTGTAGCCGCGCTCGGCCCCGTCGCCCTCGGCGTTGAACCAGCCCTGGTAGCCGCAGACGACCTTGCCGGCCAGCGTGGAGCTGTCCACCCCGCGCACGGTGGGCCCGTCGTAGGGCCGGAGGGTTTCCGCCAGGACGGCCTCCTTGGTGAGTGGCGCGGCCGGAAGCAGGGCACCGAGAAATAGGAGGGGAAATAGATGGAGAAGGCGGGACTGCATGGGGTGAGGGGATGGGTGCGACCGTGGGTTGGCGCGGCGGTTCATTCCACCCCGGCCCGGGAGCCCGGTTCAGGGGGCGGGGAGGGTCACTTCCAGACGCATGAAGCCCCGGTTGCCGGTCGAAAACGGCTGGGGGCAGCGGTAAACGTGGGTGGTGCTGCCGTCCGGGTTGGTGGTGGAGCTGACCGGCACGGCGTCGCTGGCCCAGGGGACGGTGACGCCGAGGTCGGCGGAAGTTTGCACGGCCACGGTGACATCGGCGGTGTTGGGGGCGCGGGTGAAAACGAGGGTGAGGTAGGGCTCGGCCGGATTGGCTCCGACCACGAGGTTGGCGAGTCCTTCGGAGGGAAGCTGGCCGGGGCCGCCGCCAAAGGACTGCGAGGTGGACGGGTTGGTGCCGAGGACGTATTCGACGAGGTCGGAAACGCCGTCGTGGTCGGTGTCGCCCTGGCCGTCGGCACTGGCCTGATGGGTGAGGAAGAAGGCGGTGTAACCGAGGTCGGCCCCGCCGGGGTTGCCGAGGTTGACCGGGTGGGACACCCATTCGGACGGACTGCTGTTGGCCGCGCTGGCGGCAGGGGCGTCGGGCGTGAGAAAGACGAGCGTGGGTCCGTCGCCACGGGGTGCGGAGGGCCAGGTTTCCCCGGCGAGGTTGTATTCGACGGACTGGAGGTAGGCGCCGGTGGCGTCGAGCAGGCTGACGCGTTCCCCGCCGTTGTTGAGGGCACCGGCGAAGGGTCCGTAAATCATGCCCGGGGGCACGGCCGGGTAACGCGAGGAGAAGGCCGCCTTGTCCCTGACCACGACGAGGCGTCCGCCGGGGGTGAGGGTGGCTCCGTCGGGGAATGTGTAGGTGATGCCGAGGCTGAAGTTCACCCCGGTGAGCTGGAGGGTGGAGGCGGTGAGGTTATGCAGTTCGACAAACTCGTAGAGCTGAGGATCGGCGGCGGTCCCGAGGTTGGCGGTGCCGCCCGGGCTGACGCTGCCGGCGGGGTTGTAGTTGATTTCCGAGATGACGCAGGTGGCGTGGGTGGCGGGCAGACCGATGATGTAACTCGTCTCGGTCAGGCCGCTCCAGTTGCCGGAGGCCGCATCATAAACCCGCGCCCGGAGGGTTCCCGTGGCGGTCAGGGTGACCGGGGCGGTGGCCGCGCCGCCGGCATTGACGGCGGTGGCGGAGGGGATTCCGGTAAGGACCGCGCGGGGGTCGGAGCCATCGGTCGTGTAGTAGATTGTGCCCGCCGGAGACGTGTTGGGGTTGGCCAGGGTGAGCACGGTGTTGTCCGGGTAGATCCCGGCCGCGAGGTCGAAGGTGGGGGCGGCGACGAGGGGATAAAGCGGGAGCGAAAGCAGGGCCGCGTCCACCGGGTTGGGCGGGGTGGAGGCATCGAAGGTGACCCCCAAGCCGGAAACCTTGTCGCGGTAGTTTTGCAGCTGCTTGATGATCTCACCGGCGCGGCCGATGCCCGCCTTGGCCGGGTTGGTGGGATCACCGAGGTAGGCGGTGAAGGCCTGGTTGCTGCCCCGCTGGACCCAGTCGTAGAGGAACTGTTTGGCGTTGGTCCAGGAGGAGACCTGGTAGTCGGCCAGGGCCTGGCCCTTGGTGTCGCCCCAACGGGCCGACTCGCAGATCATGGCGGTGGCCAGGGTGGCGGCGCGGGCGTCGAGGCGTTTGAAGACCTCCGGCTGGGTCAGGGCCCCGCCGGTGCGCCCGAGATGGCGGTAGGCGCGGTCGGCGAAGAGGCGGCGGTATTCGCGGCTGAAGCAGAGATCCTCATGCAGGAGGTGGGGGTTGCTCTTGAGGTATTGGCCGCTGAGTTCGTAGGTAAGCTGGCCCTTCCAGTTGCGCTCCTGTTTGGCGTTCGTGTTGGCGGTGGTGTCGGACGCGCCCGTGACACCGTCGCCGCCGCCCCAAGGGCCGGTGCGGTCGAAGCTGCGGGCGTCGCTGGACTGGAGCTGCCAGCCGGCCACGGCGTAGGCGAGGCCGTTGACCTGGGTGCCGATCTGGAGGCCGGAGGCCACGCTGACCGCGCCGGTGCCGCTGCCCCGGGCGTAGGTGAAGGCGCCGGCGCCGCTCTGCCAGTCGGTGCCGAGGCCGTGTTCGAAATCGTGGGCGAAGAACGTGAAACCCTCGTTGCCGTTGCGGTCCCTCATGCCGAACCAGTTGTTGGAGCCGGTGGTGGCGAAGGTGGACATGGGGGCGTCGTAACTGCCGCAGTAGAAGGAGGTGAGGAGGTAGTCGGCCAGGTTGTCCACATCGAGAAGCACGGGGTGCCCGGCGGGATCATTCCAGGGCGTGCCGTCCGGCTTCAGGCCCATGAGATCGAGCAGGCGCTCGTCCTTCTGGGCCTCGGTCAGGCCGACGGTGTTGCGCAGTTCGCGGGAGCGGAACCAGAGGCGGGCCCAGGCGCTGCCGGGGGCAAGGCTGGTGCCCTGGAGCATGGTGCCGTCGGTCGCCTCGGTGCTGTAGGCGTTGGCGCTGGCGGCGGATTTGACGACGTCGTAATCAGCCTTGTCGCCGCCGAGATAGGTTTCGCCGAAGGAGGCCTCGGTGCGTTCCTCAATCTCGTTCAGGCCCCAGTAAACGCCGTTGACGTAGAGGTGGTAGTAGCGGCCGTGGCCGTGGGGCTGGCCCATGTCGCGCTGGGTGTCGCGGCCGAAGACATCGCGCATCATGGTGTTCATGTTGATGCGTTTGACGGTGGAGGAGCCGCCGACGGGTGTGTAGGTCAGGCTCTGGTTGGTGGGGGCGAAGGACCAGGAGTAGTTGTTGGACGTCTTGATGTCGAACTGGTCGAACTTGCCGGCCCCGCCTGCTCCGAAGAGCGGGTAGTTGAGGGAGCCGTCCAGTTCGGAACGGAAGTAAAGGTGCCATTCGCGTTTCGGGTTGCCGGCGGCGCGGCTGGCCCCGCCGCGGATGCGCACGCCGGAGGTGATCTGGAACTGGCCGTTGCCGCCGAGCGCGGGGTCTTTCGCGGCCAGGGCGGGATCGGCGTAAACGTCGTTGATCAGCTCCAGCGAGGCCAGGCGTTCCCAGGCTTTGCCGCGCTGGCCGGCGTTGACGAAGATGCCACTCGTCTTGTCGAAGAGGCTGGCGGGATCCACCACGAGGGAAAGCGTGGGGATGGCCTTGAGCGCGGCCTGGATGGCGGCCTCGTTGCCCGTGGTGACGAGGGGGTCCATCCCGTAGTCGAAGACCTGGCTGTTGAGCGTGGCGGAGGCGACCCCGTTGGCCTCGTTGGGCCAGCCCTGGGCGATGGCCTGGGCGCGGTTCTGGGTGACCACATCGGTGACGAAAATGTAGGTCTGGGTGTCTATGTTGGTCGGGGCGTAACCGGGACGGAAACCGGCGGCGCGGATCACGCTGGTTTTGTCGAGGTGCAGGGGGGCGGTGTAAACGAGGCCCCGGTAAACGGTCGGTTCCGAACCATCGGTCGTGTAGCGGATGGCGGCGGCCGGGTCCGTGGTGGTGATGGCGAGGTCAAACGGCGCGGTGTAGTTGTTGCCGCGGTCATGGTCGAAGTGGGTGTCGCCGACAAAGCCGAGATAGGTGGCGTAGTTGCGGCCGCCGGGGGTGGGGACCAGGATGACACCCGGCGTGAGCGTGGAGCTGGAAACACCGTAGGAACGGTCCTTTTTCTGCTCGGGGTAGGTGAAGGAACTGACCGTGACATAGGTGTTGGTGGCCGTGCCGTCGTCCTTGGCCAGACCCAGATAACCCGTGGTGGCGGGCAGGGTGAAACCGGAGGCGAGTTTGAAGTTCGTGTGGATCTCGCCGGCCGGATAAACCACGTTTTTGCCCGAGGCGAAAACGACGAGATAGTGGGCCGGCTGGAGCGCGGGGGCGTTGGCCGCGAATTTCCATTTGGAAGGAAGCGAGGCCTCATCCGTCAGGGCGTAGCCGGCCAGCGGGATGGGCGCGGCGGTGCCGTTGAAAAGTTCGATCCAGTCGGAGTTCTGGCCGTCGGCGTCCTTCAGCGTGCCGCTGTTGCTGGCTTGGAACTCGCTGATGATCAGGTCGGAAGTGACCATGGCCGGCGGTGCGGCGGCGGGTTCCAGGAGCAGGTTCTGCCCCTGGGCGTTGGTCCAGAAAACCTCCGCCCCCAGACCGCCGGTGGCCTGGAAGACGGTGTATTCGATTTTGTGGACTCCGGCCGCGAGGTGGCAGTCGTTGCTGGTGGTGAGGACGCCGTGGGTGGCATCGTCCAGGATGACCTCCTCGCCGGGGTCGAGGAAGTCGCCGTCTCCGTTCACATCAATGCGGAGGCGGCCGCCGTCGTCGTTGTTGATGCTGAAGGTGTAGTCGTCGGCGTAGTTGACCACCAGGTTGGCGGTGCTGACGAGGCACATCTGGGTGACGGTGTTGGGGCCGAACTCGGCGGGAAAGGTGTCGCCGGAAAAGACGCCCGCGCTGGCGCTGTTGGCGAAGTTGATCCGCGCCACGCCCGTCTTGGTGATCGGTGTCTGGGTGGTGACACCGCTGACCACAACCGTGCCTTGGAGCGCGGGGGTGGAGATGAGGCTGTCCACGGCGGCGAGGCTGGTGACCGTGTTGGAGCCGGCGGCCTTATACATTTTGACCGTCCAGCCGGCGG
>JANOBW010000479.1:0-9842 GCA_031411855.1 Opitutia bacterium | reverse complement strand
GCAGAAGAAGGAAGTCGCCCAGAACCTGATCCGCGACATCGTTTCCAGCACTTTCACGCACCTCCGCGCCGCCCTGGCCCGCGGCCAGGATGTCGAACTCCGCAATTTCGGTGTCTTCGAAATGCAAATCCGCAAGGCCCGCGTCGGCCGTAACCCGCAGAAGCCCGATGTGGACGTTTCCATCCCCCGCCGCGCCGTCATCAAGTTCAAGGCTGGCAAGGAGCTGAAGGCCAGCCTGGCCAAGCTCAAGCTGCCGAAGGGCGACGCCCCCGCCGCCCCGGCCAAGGCCGCCGCCAAGGCCCCGGTCAAGGCCGCCAAAAAAGGCAAATAAGCCCCGCTGGATTTTCCCGGCCGCCGTCCCCAGGGTCGGCGGCCTTTTTATTTATTCCGAACCACCTCGCCCATGTTCCAAAGCCTTCCCGGTTTCCGCGATTTCCTGCCTGACGACTGCGCCGTCCGCAACCACCTCTTCCGCCATTGGAGGCAGAGCGCGCGCCTTTTTAACTTCGCCGAATACGACGCGCCGGTGCTGGAGCCGCTGGAAATCTTCACCCAGAAAAGCGGCGAGGAGATCGTGGGCCAGCTCTTCAACTTCACCGACAAGGGAGGCCGGGCCGTCACGCTCCGCCCGGAGATGACCCCGCTGGTGGCCCGCCTGGTGGGCGAGAAGGCGGGCTCCCTCAAGCGGCCCATCAAGTGGTTCAGCGTGGGCGAGCAATACCGCTACGAGGCCCCGCAGAAAGGCCGCCTCCGCGCCTTTTACCAATGGAACTGCGACATCTTCGGCCAAAGCGAACCGGCGGCCGACGCCGAACTCATCGCGCTCTGCGCCGAGGCGCTCAAGGCCCATGGGCTGACTTCCGCGGACTTCGCCATCCGTCTGAGCGACAGGGATTTGTGGCTGGGCTGGCTGTCGGGTCTCGGCTTTGAGGGCGACCGCGCCTCCCAGGTGCTGGTGGTGGTGGACAAGATGGAACGCGACAAACTGGACGAGCAGATCCGCAAGCTCACCCCGCTGTTTGGCCCCAGGGCGTTGGATTTCCTCGGACAGGTGGAGAAGCTCAAATCCCTCCGCAGTCTCGACGCCCTCCGCGCCTTTCTGAGCGCCCAGGAGCTGGGTGACGAGATCCGCGCGCGCCTTGACAAACGTCTGGGCGAATGGGCCGACCTGCTGCGCCAACTGGAGGCCCTTGGCGTGGCCGACTGCATCCGCATTGATCTGGGCGTGGTGCGCGGGCTGGCCTATTACACCGGTTTTGTCTTCGAGGCCTTTGAGGCCACGGGCAAGGGCCGGGCCCTGGCGGGCGGAGGCCGCTACGACAACCTGGTGGAGAAACTCGGCTACCAGCCGATGCCTGCGACCGGCTTTGCCATGGGCGATGTGACCTTGCGCATCCTTTTGGAAGAGAAAGGTTTGCTGCCGAAACTGATCCAGGCTCCCGATCTTTACTGCGTGGTCGGGGGCGAGGCCGAGCGCCATTCCGCCCTGAGACTCGCCGCCAGCCTCCGTGCCGCCGGCCATGCCGTCGAGGTGCCGATCAAGACCACCGGTTTTGTGAAGCAGCTCGCCGCCGCCTCCGCCAGCGGGGCCAAGCTTGCCCTCATCATCGGCTCGGAGGAAAACAACAAGGGCATGGTGAAGATCCGCGATCTCGCGGCGAAGAAGGAGGCCGAGTTTCCGCAGGCCCGCATCAACGAGGCGGTCGAGCAGGTGCTCGCCGAAGGCTTGGCGTGAGCGCGCCCCGCGACACCCGGAAAGAGCTGCTGGACGGCCTGGGGAAGTCCGCCGCCGATGGCAGCTTTCTGCGCCTGGTTCTCGGCAAACCGACGGAAACCGCGGGAGCGGTCAAACGCGTCACCATCCGTCCTGTGGTGCTGAAGGCCGGCCTGCGCTGGCAGGTGACGCGCCGCACCGAGCGCCAGGAAACGATGGAAAACCCCGCCCCTGAGGTCGCGCAAGCCCTTGCGGCCGAGCTGCTTGGGACTTCCTTTCTGAGCGCGCTGCTGGAAACCAAAACCGCCGCCTGGCAGTTGGAGCTCTGGCCGGACCGACCCGGCAAGCTGACCCGCCGGACCACGGCGGAGGCTCCCGAGGTGGTCGCGCCCGTCTCCGCTCACGACCGCCCCAAGGCCAACTCGCTGGATTTTTCCGCCCCCTGGTGGCGCGAACTCGGCGTGACTGATGAACGCGGCCAGGTGCGTCCCGGCATGGCCGCCAAACAGGGCCAGATCCAGAAGTTTGCCGAGCTGCTCCGCCATGACCTGGCGGCGGCGGTGCTGCCGGAGGGAACCCTCCGTCTGGCCGACCTTGGCAGCGGCAAGGGCTACCTCACTTTCGCCGCCTGGGAGGTGCTTGCCTCAGCCGGAAGACCCGTGGAGGTCACGGGGGTCGAGCTGCGTCCGGAATTGGCCGCGGCCTGCGCCAGGGCCGCGCAATCTGCTGGTTGTGAAGGATTAAGGTTTGCCGCCGGCGGCATCGCGGACACCCCGCTGGCCGAGGGCACGATGGTGACGGCGCTGCACGCCTGCGACACCGCGACGGACGACGCCCTCGTCCGCGCGCTGGCCGCGACATCCCCTTTGATCCTGGCCGCACCCTGCTGCCACCGCGAGGTGCGGCCCCAACTGCGCCCTCCGTCGGAACTGGCCGGGATGCTTGACCACGGCATCCAATGCGAGCGGATGTCGGAATCCCTGACCGACGCGCTCCGCGCCCTGGCCCTTTCCGCCTCGGGCTACCGCACGCGGGTCTTTGAGTTCATTTCCACCGAGCACACCCACAAAAACGTGATGATCTCGGGCGTGCGCCTGGAGCGGCCCGACGCGGCCCTGTGCGCGCGTTCACGGGAGGAGGCCGGCCAGCTGCGGCGCCGTTTTGGAATCGTCCGCCAGAGCCTGTGGGATTCGCCCGAACTCTCTCAAACGCCATGATGACCCCCGAATGGGAACAGACTGACTGGAAACGGCTTACCGCCATGCGCGACCGTTTTTTGAAGCATTCCGCCGACCCGACCGACTATTGGCAGAGCCGGGAGGATGTGGAGCTCTACGACCGCACCTTTGCCCAGCGCATCGCCTGGAAAATCGAGTCGGTGCTGCGCGAGCTCAAGACCCGTCGCTGGGTCCCGCCGGAGGCCCCGATTCTGGACTGGGGCTGCGGCTCCGGTGTGGCCGGCCGCGCCTGGCTCGACGCCTACGGAAAACCGGAAGGCGAGGGCGCCCGGTTGAGCCTGTGGGACCGCTCCGGCATCGCCCGGAGTTTTGCCCGGGACAAGGCGAAGCTGCGTTTCCCGCAGGCCGAGATCGTGGAACTGAAGGACGCCGCCCAGGCCGAGGCCGCCGCCGAGGGTGCCGTTGTCATCATCAGCCACGTGGCCAACGAACTGTCGCTCAGCGGTTTGGAAAAACTGCAACCCATGCTCCGCCGGGCCGCCGCCGTCGTCTGGGTGGAGCCGGGGACCTCGCCGATGGGCCGCCTGCTGCCGAAGTATCGCGATGAGATGGCCGATCTTTTCCGCCCCGTCGCGCCCTGTCCGCACGCCCTGGTCTGCGGTCTGCGGACGGAGGCGAACCAGGGCCATTGGTGCCACCATTTCGGGGAGGCCCCGGCCGTGGCGTTCAGCGATCCCGGCTGGGTCAGGTTCGGCCAGATTCTGGGCGTGGACCTGCGCAGCCTGCCTTACAGTTTCCTGGTGTTGGAACGCAAAGCGGTCCCGGTGACCACGCTGGCCTCGCCGCCGCTGCTGGGACGTGTCATTGGCCGCACTTCCGAGCAGAAGGGCCGGATGGAAGTGCTCTGGTGCACCGACACCGGGGCGGGCATGCGGGAACTGCAAAAACGCGACTCAGGCAAGGCTTGGCGCTGGCTCCACAAGATCCGGGAGGCCCCGCTGTTTCTTCCCTCGGCGGATGATGGGAAGCGCATTGCAGCCCCGCTGCCTTGGCCGGACGCGGAGTGAGATGATGCTTTTCGCCTGTTGTCCCGCCTTCAGGCGGAACCAGCATTCCCCAGCACCACAGGTCCTTGGCGTTGATGAGTTTCGTTCCGCCTAAGGGCGGGACGGCTTACGCCTTAAAGACCAGGGCCTGGCGGGTCCTACGCGAAGATGCTTTCGACGGGTTTTCCCTTGCCGTCCTCGGTGGCGTAGAAGGGGCGTTTCTCGATGTCGAAGACCGTTTTGGGGCTGATGCCCATGGCGGTGAAGATGGTGGCGTGGAGGTCGCTGATGGTGACCGGGTCCTTGATGGAGACGAGGGGGCGTTCGTCGGCGGTGGCGCCGTGGAGGTGGCCCTTTTTCACGCCTCCGCCAAACATCATGACGCTGGAACCGGCGGTGAAGTGGCGGTGGAGGCCGTAGTGTTTGGCCTCTTTAAGCACGTCGGTCTTGGCGCGGGACTGGTCGTTGGCGTTGGAGCCGGGTTTGCCCTCCATCATCATGTCGCGGCTGAACTCGCTGGCGATGACGACCAGGGTGCGGTCGAGCAGTCCGCGTTCCTCCAGGTCGAGGATGAGGCGGGCGATGGGGCGGTCTATCTCGTCCTTGAGTTTGGCGTAGGTGGCGTGGCCGTTCTCGTGGGTATCCCAGTGGACAAAGGGGACGTATTCCGTGGTGACCTCGACGAAACGCGCGCCGGACTCGACGAGGCGGCGGGCCAGGTGGCAGCCGCGACCGAAGCGGCCGGTGTCGTAGGCCTTGCGGACGTTTTCGGGTTCCAGGGTCAGGTCAAAGGCCTCGCGTTCCTTGGCATTGAGGAGGCGGTAGGCGTTGTCCATCGAGCGGATCATGGACTCCTGCTGGTGGTCGCTGAGGAAGTCGCGCTGAGGGTTCTGGTCCACCAGTTTGCGGTAGAGCTGGTAGCGGTTGGTGAACCGCGAGGCCTCCATGCCGGAGGGCGGGCGGACGGAGCGGGCGGCCTCCTCGGGGTAGGGCAGGTTGAAGGGGCCGAACTCGGCGCCGAAGAAACCGGCGGTGGTGAAGGCCTTGAGTTCCTCGGATTCGCCAATGCCCTCGAGGCGCTGGCCGATGTTGATGAAGGCGGGCATGACCGGGTTGCGGGGCCCCAGGACCTTCGCCATCCAGGCCCCGATGTGGGGGGCGGCGACGGTCTGCGGGGGGACGTAGCCGGTGTGCCAGTGGTATTGGTGGCGGGAGTGGAGGATGCTGCCGAGGTCGGGCTGGATGTGGGAGCGGATGAGGGTGCCGCGGTTCATCAGCTTGGCGATGTTTTCCAGGCCCTGGCTGATGCGGATGCCGTCCACCGAGGTGGGGATGGAATCAAAGGTGCTGAGGATCTTGTTGACGTCGAGGCCGACCTGGAAGGGCGCGTAGCGCTTGGGGTCAAAGGTTTCCGGCGCGGCCATGCCGCCGGCGAGCCAGAGGAGGATGCAGGAGTCGGCCTTGGCCTTGGGCTGGATGAGCACCTTGGCGTCATCGGCGCCCATGAGGCGCGGGGCGCCGGCCATGAGCCCGGCGAGGGTGGAGGCGGAGAGGGCCTTGAGGAAGTCGCGGCGGTTGTTGAAGATGGGGTGCATGGGGAGGGCCGGAAAACCGGCGATTTCAGATTTCAAATTTCAGATTTCAGAAGGGAGAGGAAGGGGGGCGGAAAACCGGCAATTTCAGATTTCAGAAGGGAGAGGTAGGGGGATTTCAGATCTGAAATCATCTCTGGGGCAGGTGCTGTTTCAGGAGTTCCTGAAAAGCGGCTTGGCCTTGTTTGCGGGCTTCCGCTTTTTGGTAGTTGCCGCGTTCCTTGTCGTTCAGGTGCCGGGTGCCGGTGAGTTCGGAGTTTTGCAGTGATTCGGCCCAGGCACGGAGTTGGCGGGAGCCGGATTCTGCCAGTCGTGTGATTTCGGCGAGTTCGGCCTTTTGTGAGTTCATCCAGTCGCGGCGGTTGAGGAGATGGATCATGGAACGAACTTCGCCGGACGAGCCGCGGGCGATGTAAATGAAGGCGATAAGTTCCTTGGTCGTGCCACGTTCGAAACCTTCCGCGATGTTGTTGGAGACGGAAAGGGCCGCCCGGGACAACTGATCGCGAAAAGAGGCGGTGAGGCGCTTGGGGGCGTTTTCGAGGAAAAGTTCGACGTGTTCGTAGAGCTCGGCCGCCGTCTGCCAGACGGGCAGGTCTTCGAATTTTTGATAGCTGGCCATAGGGGGATTTCAGATTTCAAATTTCAGATTTCAGAAGGGAAAGGCAGAGAAGCGACGAGGCAGGAGAGGGCCGGAAAACCGGCGATTTCAGATTTCAAATTTCAGATTTCAGAAGGGAGAGGCAGAGAAGCGACGAGGCAGGGGAGGGCCGGAAAACCGGCGATTTCAGATTTCAGAAGGGAGAGGCAGAGAAGCGACGAGGCAGGAGAGGGCCGGAAATTCTCGTGCGGTGGTTTGTCACCGCACGAACTGGAATTCGGGGAGCATGATGACGAGCCAGAGGAGGTCCTCGACCTGTTCGGGCTTGGGGGCGGAGCCCAGGGCGGCCAGGGCGACTGAGCGTTCGGCCTCGGTGGGCGGGCGGCTGAGGGCCTGTCCGAAGACGTTTTCCACCAAGGCCTTGGGGGTGGGTTTAGACTTCAGCATGCCGGCGGCCCCCTGCTTCAGGTAGTTGGAGAGGATGGCCCCGTTGGCCAGGTCAATGGCCTCCAGCGTGGTGAGGTTGTCGGGCCGCATGGAGACGATCTGCTCTCGGTTGGGTCGGCCCAGGGCGCGCATGAGGAGGTCGCTCGGGACGGTGCCGGCGCGGACCGGAGTCTTCGTGGTGGTCATGCCAAGGTTGGCGGCGAGAGCGGGTTTCACGCTGGGCCAGCCGGTTTGTTTTTCGAGGAGCGCGGCGGGTTTCCAATCCTTTGGTTCGTTGGCGAACTTTCCCTGGGCGTCGGGGACGGTTTTGCTCCACTCCCAGGTGGCGTCGCTGGGGAGGGAGATTTTTTTTCCGGCGGCGGTCTCGATCCGGATGTCGGCGATGAAGGAGGCGGCGTTGGGGGTCGTGCCGCCGTTGCTGGCCACGACCAGGATGGTGTTTTCGCCGGCCTTGAGACCGGTCAGATCGGCCGCGACGGGCTCCTGCCAGTCGTCCGAGGAAAGGAGCTGGACGCCGTTGACGTAGAGCCGGAAGGCGTTGTCGCAGGTGGCGGAGACGCGGGCGGAGGCGGGGACGGCGTCCAGCCGCACGGTTTTGCGCAGCGAGATGGTTTCGCCGACCGGGGCGCTGCTGGAGGCGGAGGCGTAGGACCAGATCCATTTGCCCGAGAACTCCGTGTCGCCGCCCTTGGTTTCGCGTTTGATGGTCTTGTGCGGGGCGGACGGGGCGGAGCCGGTGAGACGCCAGACGGCGTCCACAAACTGTTCGGCGGTGAGGCGGCGGGCGACGGGGCCGCGGAACTCCGGTTTGGCGGGGTCGGGCGGGGGGGGGGAGGAAAGCGGGGCGGACTGGTAGGCCTGGGAGGTGGCGATGTAGGCCAGCATCTTGCGCAGGTCGTAGTGGTTGTCGCTGAAAGTGACGGCGAGGTGGTCGAGCAGATCGGCGCTCCAGGGGGCGGTGTCCATGGCGTCCACGGGATGGACGATGCCGCGGCCCAGGAGCCGGTGCCAGAGGCGGTTGACGATGGTGCGGGTGAAGCGGCCGTTCTCCGGGTGGGTCATGAGGGCGGCGAGCTGTTTCAGGCGTTCCTCGCGGGGGGCCTTGGCGTCCACCTGCCCGATCTCGGGGAAGGGCCAGGCGGCGACGGCGGTTTTCCCGGTGGGCTTGTCGCAGCGGAAGAGTTCGAGCTGGTGGTCGGAGTAGATGGCGGCGAGGCCGTAGGCGTCCTTGAGTTTCCAGCGGTCCACAAAGCTGTCGTGGCAGGAGGCGCACTTCATGTTGATGCCGAGGAACGTCTGGGAAACGGACTGGGCGAACTGGATCTCGCGGACCTGGCTGGCGTTGACCGCGCCGCGCCACTTGATGCCGTTGATGAATCCGTCGGAAGTGTCGGAGGGCGGGGCGAGCAGTTCGCGGGTGAACTGGTCGTAGGGTTTGTTGGTGGCCAGCGCCTCGTAAAGCCAGCCGGTGATCTGTCGGCGGCCGCCGTCAATGTAGCCCGTGCCTTGGAAGTCGTTGCGCAGCAGATCGTTCCAGAAACTCAGCCAGTGTTCGGCGTAGTCGGTGTCGCGGCTGAGGAGGGTTTCCACCAGCTTGGCGCGTTTGTCGGGGGCGTTGCCCTTGACGAACTGTTCGACCTCGCGGGAGTCGGGCAGGACGCCAAGGAGGTCAAGGGAGAGGCGGCGGAAGAAAACGGCGTCGCCGACCGGGGCGGGGCGGGCGGTTTTGTGGTCGGCCAGGTATTTGTCCACGATCCGGTCCACGGGGTGGGTGCGTCCGTCCACGGCGGGCGGGAGTTCGGGACGGTGTGGTTTGAAGGGTGGCTCGTAGGCGCTGGCCCCGAAGGTGAAACCGTCCTCCCAGACCGCTCCGGCGGCGATCCACTTGCGAAGGATCTCAACCTGGGCCGGGGTGACACGTTTGCCCTTGGGCGGCATGCGGACATCCTCGTCGTCCGACGTGACGGCCTCCAGCAGAAGGCCCTTGTCGGCGTGGCCCGGTTCGATGACGGCCCCGTTTTCCGAGCCCGCGATCAGAAGGGAGCGGGTGTTCATGGAAAAGCCGCCTTTCTTTTTGGTCCCGAGGTGGCAGTCGGCGCAGTGCTCCTTCAAGATGGGGGCGACCTCATGGACAAAGTCCAAGGCGGGGAGCGCGGTGGTCAGTCCCAGCAGGGAAACGGTGGTGAGGATAAGTTTCGGGGCGATCACGGGTGCAGGGTGGTAAGTGATAACCTGTATGACACACGAAACCGTGGAAGTTCGGCAAGCGTGGAGAGAAAAGGTCCTTAAGAGCGGGAATTATGGCACGCATGAGTTTTCCGGCGCTTGCGGAAGGCGAACCGGATGTCCCAATGGGCTGAATCCCTTTACGCCCTGAGTTCCCGCCCGCTCACCACATTTCTTTCCCTGCTCCTGCTTCTGGCCGGAGCGGTGTTTCTTTATCTTCAGGTGCCGGGGGAATCACCCTGGCTGCCGCCTTGCCCGTTCCACCGCCTGACCGATTTGCACTGCCCGGGATGCGGTTCCACGCGGGCCTTGCACCGGTTGCTGCACGGTGACCTGGCCGGCGCCCTGCGGGCCAACGCGCTGCTGGTGGCCAGTCTTCCCCCGCTCGGATTTTGGTATGTGCTGCGGCTGCTTCCTCCCGGAACCTGGCGGGGGCTGAGGGACAAACCAACGCCCCGTTGGTTGGGTTGGTCCGTTTTCGTCGTTTGCATGTTGTTTTTCGTGCTGCGCAATCTGCCCTGGAAGCCGTTTGTCTGGCTGGCTCCGGGCTGAGAGCCCTAAAAGTTTTTTCACTTGTTGCGCGGGTGAAGGAAACTACCCGGCTGTTACGCTGTTCAGTCTCACCCTCGCATGGTAAAAAAACTCATAGGTTCGCTTCTTCTCCTCGGTCTGGCCGGGGGGGGCTGGTATTGGTGGAGCCATACCACTCCGGCTTCGGAGCGGAATGTCCCCGCGGCGGAAACCGCCAAGGTGACGCGCGCCGACCTGGTTCAGAAGGTGGAGTGCACCGGCAAGGTCGAGGCTTTGCTGGAGGTGGAGATCAAATCCAAGGCCAGTGGCGAGGTGGTGGAACTGCCCCGCGACGTGTCCGACGAGGTCAAGGCGGGCGAACTTCTGCTCCGCCTCGACCCGGTGGATGAGGAGCGCAACGTCAGCCAGGGTCGCGTGGCCCTCACCTCGGCCAAGGCCTCGCTGTTGAGCGCGGAGGTGAAGCTGGAGGAGTTGGAAACCCGCACCAAGCGGACCAGGGAGCTCCAC
>JANOBW010000478.1:0-11442 GCA_031411855.1 Opitutia bacterium | reverse complement strand
AAAGGGCCGGGAGCAGCTTGCTCCGGTTGTGTCGTCTCTGTGCCAATCGCGGGAGCAAGCTGCTCACGCCCCCTTGTTACGCTCGTTTGTCTGAAAAACTGTCGAAACCGTATTAACCGTTGCCTATCAATCACCTGAGTTATGCAAAAAAAATCCCACCCCGGCGAAGGGTGGGATGATGAAGGCAAGCGGGACGAGGGCGTCCCGCCTCCTTTGACTCAGAGGATCATGCCGGCGGCGACCGTCTCGTTGGTGTTTTCGTCCACGAGGATGAAGCCGCCGGTCTGGCGGTTGCGGCGGTAGGGGTCGTGCAGGACGGGGGCGCTGGTGCGGATGGTGACGCGGGCGATGTCGTTCATGCCGAGATCCACCACGTTCTCGACCTTGTGAAGGGTCTGGATGTCCACCAGGTAGCGGATGTCCTTGAGCACGGCCTTGACCTCGCGGGAGGTGTGGCGGAGCACGTAGCGGCCCTTGGCCTGGGTGCGTTTGGTCGAGAACCAGCAGATCATGGCCTCGATGTCCTGACTGGAGGAGGGCTGGTTGTTCGGTTTGGCGATCATGTCGCCGCGAGAGATGTCGAGGTCGTGCTGGAGCTCGATCGTAACACTTTGAGGGTGAAAGGCTTCCGTTTGCTCACCGTCGGGGCCGTGGATGGCCTTGATCTTGGTGGCAAAACCGGCGGGGAGGACGACGACATCGTCACCGGGTTTGAAGACGCCACCGGCGACACGACCGGCGTAGCCGCGGAAGTCGTGGTATTCGTCGTCGTGGGGACGGATCACGCACTGGACCGGAAAACGGGCGTCCACGTGGTTGGCGTCGGGGCCGAGATAGACGTTTTCCAGATGGTAGAGCAGGCTGGGGCCCTGATACCACGGTGAGTTTTTTGACTTGTCCACGACGTTGTCCCCATGGAGGGCGCTGATCGGGATGAAGGCCACGTCCACAATGGAATCGAGGCGGGAGGCGAAGGCCTTGAACTCGTCGCGGATCTTGTTGTAGGTGGCCTCGTCCCAGTTCACCAGGTCCATCTTGTTGACGGCCACGACGATGTGCTGGATGCGGAGGAGGTTGGCGAGGAAGGCGTGGCGGCGTGTCTGTTCGATAACTCCTTGACGCGCATCCACTAACACAATGGCGAGCTGGGCGGTGGAGGCGCCGGTCACCATGTTGCGGGTGTATTGGATGTGGCCGGGTGTGTCGGCGATGATGAACTTGCGGCGCGGGGTCGCGAAGTAGCGGTAGGCTACGTCAATCGTGATGCCCTGCTCGCGTTCGGCGCGGAGGCCGTCGGTCAGAAGGGAGAGATCGAGGTTGGCGTCGCCGCGGCGCTGGCTGGTCTTGGTGATGGCGTCGAGCTGATCCTCAAAGATGCTTTTGGAATCGTAGAGGAGGCGTCCGATGAGGGTGGATTTGCCGTCGTCCACGCTGCCGGCGGTGGTGAATCGTAAGATGTCGGTGGTCATGGTTCGTGTTCGTGTGTGCTGGGTTCGCGTTGCCGGGAGGTCTTCAGAAGTAGCCCTGGCGTTTGCGGTCTTCCATGGCGCTTTCGGAGCGCTGGTCGTCGGAGCGTGTGCCGCGCTCGGTGGTGCGGGCGGCGGCCACCTCGGCGATGATCTCGTCGAGGGTGGAGGCGGGGGATTCGACGGCCCCCGTGCAGGTGGCGTCGCCGACAGTTCGGAAACGAACTATCTTCTCGATGACGGTTTCGTTCGGCTGGATGGTCACGAAGGGTGTGTCGGCCAGCCAGGAGCCGCTGCGTTTGAAGACGCGGCGGGTGTGCGAGAAGTAGAGGGAGGGGAGGGGGATGTTCTCGCGTTTGATATACATCCAGATGTCCATCTCGGTCCAGTTGCTGAGCGGGAACACGCGGAAGTGTTCGCCATGGTTCTTCCTGCCGTTGAAGAGGTTCCAGAGTTCCGGACGCTGGTTCTTGGGGTCCCATTGGCCGAACTCGTTGCGGTGGCTGAAGAAGCGCTCCTTGGCGCGGGCCTTCTCCTCGTCGCGGCGTCCGCCACCGAGGGCGGCGTCGGCCTGAAGCTCCTCAAGGGCGTCGAGGAGGGTCACGGTCTGGAGGGCGTTGCGGGAGGCGAAGGGACCCTTCTCCTCGTTGACGCGTCCGGCCTTGATGGAGTCCTCGACATAGCGGACGACCACCTTGGCGTTGATGTCGGCGGCGAACTTGTCGCGGTATTCGAGTGCCTCCGGGAAGTTGTGTCCCGTGTCTATGTGCAGCAGCGGGAACGGCATGGGCGCCGGGCGGAAGGCCTTGCGGGCCAGCCAGGCCATGACGATCGAGTCCTTGCCGCCGGAAAAGAGCAGGTGCGGGCGCTCGAACTGGGCGAAGGTCTCGCGCAGAATGAAGATCGCCTCGGCCTCGAGTTGGGAGAGGTGGTCCAGATGATAATCGGGCATACGGTTGGAATTAAAAATTCAAAATTAGAGATTAAAAATTGGTCGGACGGATGCGTGGAAGAAGCTCTTTGCCAAGGGTTTCGGCGGCTTCGGCGGGAGTGCCGCTGTCGGTGGCGATGGTCACGACCTTCTCTTCAGGTGACGGACGCTCGAAGGCCTGGGCCGTGCCGGTGAAGTGGGAAACGGCACCGCTGGCGGCGGCCTGGTAGAGGCCTTTCACGTCGCGGGTGGCGCAAACCTCCACGGGGCTGTCGGCGAAAATGATCACGACATCGTCGCCCAGAATGGCGCGGACGCTGTCGCGCAGCTCGGCAAACGGGGTGATGAAAGCGGCCACGACGACCAGTCCGGCGTCGGCCAAAAGCTTCGCCGCTTCAGCCGCGCGGCGGATATTCTCGCGGCGGTCCTCGGCGGTAAAACCGAGACCCTTGTTCAGACCGGTGCGGAGGCGGTCGCCGTCGAGCGAGGTCACCGCCAAACCCTTGGTTGACAACTGTTTCTCTAGAGCGGCCGCTAGGGTGGTTTTTCCCGATCCACTGAGCCCAAAAAACCACACGACGAGCCCCCGTTGGCCGAGGTGTTGTTCTCGGTCGGCGCGGGTGCGGTAGGCTTCCCCGGCAGGGCCGGTGGAAAGTCTGGGCGTTTCGCTCATGTGGTTAAGATGTTGAAGAAAAGAGACTTGCTTAGTGACAACTGAATCAGTTGAACAAAATTGAAAGTTTTTTCTTGTGAAACAAAGGTAACAGAGTCAAGTTTACATTGAAAATCTTTTTCCAGTCCATGTCCGACACCACTGAAGTCAAGCCCTTGCACGCCAACGAAGGCATCAAGGCCTCGAGCCGCAATTTGCGGGGCAACCTTGCCGCCGAATTTGCTGATACCAGCACGGGAAACATATCCGATGACTCCACGCAGCTCATCAAATTCCACGGGTCTTACCAGCAGGATGACCGCGACCTCCGCAGCGAGCGCCGCAAGCAGAAGCTCGACAAGGCCTGGCAGTTCATGATCCGCGTGCGCATCCCCGGGGGCGTCTGCACACCCGCGCAGTGGCTGACCCTCGACCGTC
Organism: Opitutia bacterium; assembly: GCA_031411855.1. Taxonomy (GTDB): domain Bacteria; phylum Verrucomicrobiota; class Verrucomicrobiia; order Opitutales; family JANOBW01; genus JANOBW01. The sequence goes on along the minus strand of JANOBW010000478.1, from coordinate 7,955 downwards.
TCTCCGACTCGCACGCCAACGGCACGATCAAGCTGACCACCCGGCAGGCGTTCCAGCTCCACGGCATCATCAAGAGCGCGATGAAGCCCACGCTTCAGGAGCTGAACAAGGAACTGATGGACTGCATCGCGGCCTGCGGCGACGTGAACCGCAACGTGATGTGCAACCCCAACCCGCACCAGAGCGAGTTGCACGAGGAGGTTTACGACTGGGCCAACCGCATCAGCCTCCACCTTCTGCCGAAGACCCGCGCTTACCACGAGATCTGGCTGGACGAGGAAAAACTCACCCCCGACGCCGAGCCCGAAGTCGAACCCATCTATGGCAAGACCTACCTGCCGCGTAAGTTCAAGATCGTCGTGGCCGTCCCGCCCTCGAACGATGTGGACATCTACGCCCACGACCTCGGCTTCATCGCCATTTCCGGTCCCGACGGGAAACTGACCGGCTTCAACATCTCTGTCGGCGGCGGCATGGGCATGAGCCACGGCAAGGAGGAAACCTTTCCCCGCATCGCCGATGTCATCGGCTACGCTTCCAAGGACAAACTTCTCCAGGTGGCCGAGGAGGTGGTGAAACTCCAGCGCGACTTCGGCGACCGCACCAACCGCGCCCACGCCCGACTCAAATACACCATTGATGACCGTGGTGTGGAATGGTTCGTCAACGAACTGAACTCCCGCCTCGGCTTCAAGCTGGAACCGGTCCGTCCGTTCTCCTTCGACAACAACGGCGACCGCTACGGCTGGGTCCAGGATCACCGTGGGAACTCCCACCTTACCGTCTTCATCCAGAACGGCCGTCTCCGCGACGTGCCCGGCCAGATGTGGCGCACCGCCCTCCGTGAGGTGGCCAAAATTCACACCGGAGATTTCCGTCTCACCGCGAACCAAAACCTCGTCATCGGCGGTGTTACGCCCGCGCAAAAGCCTGTCGTGGAAGGTATTCTGAAGAAATACGGCCTCCATGAGTCCCACCTTCAGACCGGCCTCCGCCTCAACTCCCTCGCCTGTGTTTCCATGCCCACCTGCGGCCTGGGCCTGGCTGAGTCCGAGCGCTATTTGCCCGACCTCCTCAACGAACTCGATGTCATCGTGGACGAGGCCGGCCTGCGCCACGACGCCATCACCATCCGCATGACCGGCTGCCCGAACGGCTGCGCCCGCCCCTACATCGCGGAAATCGACTTGGTGGGCCGCGCTCCCGGCAAAGACAACCTCTACCTTGGCGGCGGCTTTTACGGCCAGCGCCTCAACAAACTTTACCGCGCCTCGCTGCCCGACACCGAGATCGCCAACACGCTTCGCCCCATCATCCACCGTTTCGCCAAGGAACGGAACGAGGGTGAGCGCTTCGGCGACTTCGTCATCCGCGCCGGCTATGTCGCCGCCTCGGACAACGGCCGTGATTTCCACGCCAACCTCGCCCCCGAGGCCCAGCCCGCCCGTCCTGGTTCCAAGCCGGCTGGGGACTGAGGAAACTTTCGCCTAACTCGGTAGGGCTGGCCCTTGTGGCCATGCCGCCGAAGGCCAAGACGTAACCATAAGATTTCCAACGTTTTCGGTCCGGCCACAAGGGCCGACCCTACACCCCCGCTTCGGCAATTTTTAATTCTTAATTTTTAATTCTTAATTGCCCCTCCGGGGCACTGTCATGCTTTCCTCCGCCACTTCCGCCGCGGCTTCCTCGGCCGCCGTTGAACCCTCGTTCGACGAACGTCTTGCCAACCTTGACGCCGCCGGCCGCATCCGTGCCGCCGCGGAGCAGTTTGGCGACGGCCTGATCGCCACCACCAGTTTCGGCGCGCAGGCCGCCGTGATGCTTCACCTCATCGCCCGCCACGCACCGCAGGTTCCGGTGGTCTTCATTGATACCGGCTTCCTCTTCGCCGAAACGTATCTCTATGCGGATCAACTGGCCAAGGATCTGAAACTCGACGTCCGCTACTACACTCCGAACTGGTCGGCCGCCCGCATCCAGGCCCTTTACGGCCACCTCTGGGAACAGGGCGAGGCCGGGGTGGACCGCTACAACGACATGGTCAAGGTCGAGCCGATGAACCGCGCCCTGAAGGAACTCAAGGCCAAGGCTTGGCTCAGCGGCCTGCGCCGTTCCCAGTCCAGCACCCGCAAAACCCTCCGCTTCGCCGAGGGCCAGCGCGGCATGGTCAAAGTCCATCCCATCCTCGATTGGACGGACGAGCAGGTCGGCGAGTATTTCGAGAAAAACAACCTCCCGCCGCACCCCCTGGTTTATCAGGGTTATGTGTCCATCGGCGACGCCCACTCCTCGAAACCCCTGGCCGACGGTATGACCGCCGAGCAGTCGCGGTTTAACGGTCTCAAACGCGAGTGCGGCCTGCACGAGCGCGCCCGGGCCGATTTCGAGATCTGAACGCGGCACGCGAACTGCTGCATAAAATCGCACACGCACCATCACTTGACTTAGCGGACGCTTTTGCGCACGCTTCTGCCATGACCACCATCACCGCCACCAAAGCCCGCGCCAAACTCTACCAACTTCTTGACGAAGCCGCCGCAAGCCATGAGCCCATCCAAATCACAGGCAAGCGCTCCAACGCGGTTCTCATTTCCGAGGACGATTGGCGGAGTATTCAGGAAACGCTCTATCTCGTTTCGATTCCCGGCATGAAGGAATCCATCCTTAAAGGCGGTGCTGAACCCCTCTCCGAATGTTCAAGCAAACTTGACTGGTGATGTGGACAATTCACTACGGAAAACAGGCACAGAAGGACGCCAAAACTGTAGCATCTTCTCATTTGAAGCCGCAAGTCGAACGGCTGTTGGGCATTCTCTCCTCAAATCCGTATCAGACCCCGCCACCTTACGAAAAACTGGGTGGTGACTTGGCGGGATATTATTCTCGGCGCATCAACATCCAACACCGTCTCGTTTACCAAGTTTATGAGACCGAACACATCGTCAAAGTGATCCGCATGTGGACCCACTACGAATGAATTTTCCCCCCTCCATGCCAGGCATCGTTTACCTCGTTGGCGCCGGCCCCGGCGATCCCGACCTCCTCACCCTCAAGGCGGCCCGCCTGATCGCGTCCTGCGACGTTCTCGTTTACGACGCGCTGATCAACCTTTCCCTGCTCGACTGCACACGTCCCGACTGCGAAAAAATCTTCGTCGGCAAACGCGCCGGCTGCCACGAAAAGCCCCAGGCTGAAATCGAGAAGCTTCTGGTTGAGAAAGGCTTGGAAGGCAAAAATGTCGTCCGTCTCAAAGGCGGCGACCCCTTCGTCTTCGGACGAGGTGGCGAGGAGGCCCTGACCCTTCGCGCGTCCGGAGTTGCCTTTGAAATTGTCCCGGGCATCTCCTCCGCCCTGGCCGCTTCGGCATACTCGGGAGCGCCACTCACGCATCGTGGTTTGAGCACGGGAGTCATCTTTGTTTCCGGCCATGAGGAGCGCGATCGCGCCACGGTGGATTGGGCCAAACTGGCCGCGACGGGTCTGACCGTTTGCATCTACATGGGCATGGCCCGCATCCGCCACATCCGAGACGGCCTTCTGGAAGGTGGTCTGGATCCCACCACGCCCTGCTCAGTGGTCCAATGGGCGGCCTGCGCCGACCAGCGCACGCTCCGCAGCACCCTCGGCCATCTCGCCGAAGATGTTGTGGCCCAAGGTTTTGGCAGCCCCGCCATCATCATCGTGGGCAAGGTGGCTGCTTTGGCCGACGAACTGTCCTGGATTGGCGAACAGGCCCGCGGTTTGCCGCAGGTGGGTTGACCGGCCGGCCACTTCGGGTCGGAAGCACCAGGTTTCAAGCACGAATACCCAAAGGTCTGCGGATGCCTTTGCGCTTGTGGGAACCGCTTCTCCGGGGAATCGTCGCATTCCCCTATGCGCCCCTTGTTTGCCCTGCTGTGTTCCGCCTTGGTGTTGCCTTACCTGGCTGCGGAGGAAGCACCGTCCCATTTCTCCCTCCAGGAAAACGCCGACTGCATTCGTTTTCTGGCCGAGGGGAAGATGGTCACCGCCTATTGGAAAAATCCCAAGGCGGTTCCGGGAGGGGACAAACTGCCCGGCTCAAAACCCTTCTTCTATCCCGTGATCGGTCCGGGCGAAGTCCCTTTGTCACGGGCCTGGCCGATGGAGAAACGTGGAGAGGAATCAAGCGACCATCCGCACCACCGTGGCATCTGGTGGGGCCATGGTGTGGTCAATGGCCTGGACTTCTGGACCGAAGGGGCCAAGTCGGGCCGGATTGAGCACGACAAAACCCTGGCGATGAAGGCGGGGGATTCGGCGGCGGCCCGTTTTTCAAGCCGCTGGCTCAAGCCCGACGGCACGCTCGTTTGCCAGAGTGAAAGCACGCTGGAGGTGAAGGAGGTTTCGGCGGAAAGACGCGTCCTGGACTTCAGCCTGACCTTCCTGGCCTTGCCGGATCATTCTCTGAAGCTGGGCGACACCAAGGAGGCCGTGTTTGGTTTCCGAGCCCGCGAGGAAATGACCGCTAAGGGTGGGGGACGCATCGTGCTTTCGAGCGGTTTGTCCGGCCCCGAGGCCTTTGGCGGACGCGGCCATTGGGGCGACATCTCCGGCAAGGTGGACGGCAAACCTTTTGGCGCGGCCCTGATGAATCATCCGGAAAACTACCAAACCCCCACGTGGTGGTTTGCCCGCGACTATGGGTTGCTTGGCGTCAATCCCTTTGGCCTCCATGACTTTGCCAAGAAACCGGTCGCGGCTGGCGACATGGTCATTCCTGCCGGGGGCAGCCTGACTCTTCGCTACCGTCTCGTTCTGCACACCGGGGACGAATCGGCTGCTAAGATTGCGGAACTCTGGGGCGATTACAGCCGTCCCACTTCTCACCCTTCCCCTCCTTCCAAAACCCCATGAGCCGCTCTTTGAACCGCCGTTCCTTTCTCAAGTTTGCCGCCGCCGGTGCCGCCGCCGCCGCGCTGACACCCCGCAACTGGGCCGCAGTTCCCGGGGCCAACTCCGACGTCCGCACCGCCTTCATCGGTTTCAACGGCCGCGGCAAAAACCACCTGAAGGATGCCAAGGATCTCAAAGGCATGCGCATCAGCGGTTTGTGCGATGTGGACTCAAACGTCCTGCGCAAGGAGGCCGCCAGCAATCCCGGCGCCGCCACCTTCACCGACCTCCGCAAAGTTTTCGACAGCAAAGAGATAGACGCTGTGGTCATCGCCACGCCGAACCACTGGCACAGCCTTGCGGCCATCTGGGCGATCCAGGCCGGCAAGGATGTTTACGTCGAAAAACCCATTTCCCACAACGTCTGGGAAGGCCGCCGCCTCGTCCAGGTGGCCCGCGCTTCCGACCGCATGGTCCAGTGTGGGACGCAGAGCCGTTCCTCGATCCAGGGCCTGGCCCAGGCCGTCGCGTGGGTCCAGGCAGGCAACCTCGGCAAGATCCTTTACGCCCAGGGCCTTTGCTACAAACCACGCCCCTCCATTGGCAAAACGACCGGCCCGCAGAAGATCCCGGATGGTTTCGACTACGATCTCTGGTGTGGTCCCCGCGAGGTCGTGGCCCCGCACCGTAACAACCCCAAAAACGGCCCGGTCCACTACGACTGGCACTGGTTCTGGGAGTATGGCAACGGTGACCTTGGCAACCAGGGCATCCACCAGATGGACATCGCCCGCTGGTTCCTCGGCGAAAAAAGCTTCGCGCCCCGCGTGTGGAGTGCTGGCGCCCGCCTTGGCTACGTGGACGACGGCGAGACCCCCAACACCCAGGCCATTTTTCACGCCTACGAAAAGGCTCCCCTGCTCTTCGAGGTCCGGGGCCTGACCTCAAAATCCGGTTCCAAAGAGATGGATGAGATCCACGGTGCCAGCGTGGGCGTGGTGGTTTATTGCGAAGGCGGCCATCTGGTGGTGCCCGACTACACTCAGGCCACGGCTTTTGACAAAGACGGCAAAAAACTCCAATCGTGGAAGGGCTCCGTCAGCCACCTCGGCAACTGGCTCGATGCCATGCGGTCCCGCAAATCCGCCAGCCTGCACGGCGATGTCGAGGAAGGCCACGTTTCCAGCGGTCTCTGCCACCTTGGCAACATCTCCCAGCGTCTTGGCCAGGCCGGCGACGCCAACGCCGCGCGCGAGGCTGTCAAGGCCGACAAACCCGGTTCGGAAGCCATCGGTCGTATGGTCGAGCACCTCGCCGCGAACGGGGTTCAACTGGCGCAAACGCCGCTCACTTTCGGGCCTTCGCTGGCCTTCGATCCGGCCAAGGAAACCTTCCCCGGCAACGCCGCCGCCAACGCCCAGCTCAAGGGCAACTACCGCGCGCCGTTTGTGATCCCGGAAGCGTGAGCGGAGAATCACCAAGCTCCCATCACCAAACCCGAGAGAATCAACAAGTTCCAAACTTCAAGTGGGTGTAAGGCCCGCTTTGAGTTTGGACTTGGAGTTTGAAGCTTCTTTGGGGATTGGGATTTGGGGTTTCCCATCATTCCCACTCAATCGTCGCCGGGGGCTTCGAGGAAATGTCGTAAACAACGCGGTTGACGCCCTTGACCTCGTTGATGATGCGGGAGCTGATCTTTTGCAGGATCTCATGCGGAATGCGGCTCCAGTCGGCGGTCATGGCGTCCACGCTGTCCACGATGCGAAGGGCGATGACGTGGTCGTAGGTGCGTTCGTCTCCCATCACACCGACGGTGCGGACGGGGAGGAACACGGCGAAGCTTTGCCAGACCTTGTAGTAGAGATCGGCCGCCTTCATTTCCTCAATCAAAATGGCGTCGGCGCGGCGCAGGACCTCAAGGTTGTCCTTGGTGATGGCGCCCATGACGCGGACGGCCAGGCCGGGCCCGGGGAAGGGTTGGCGCCAGAGAACGTCGCGGGGCAGGCCGAGTTCGGCTCCGAGGGCGCGGACCTCGTCCTTGAAGAGTTCGCGGAGTGGTTCCAAGATCTTGAGTTTCATCTTCTTCGGCAGACCGCCGACATTGTGGTGGCTCTTGATCAGGGCGGCGGGGTTGCCGTCAATCGGGACGGATTCGATGATGTCGGGGTAGAGCGTTCCTTGGGCGAGGAAATCCACTTTGCCGATGCGTTTTACCTCGGAGTCAAAGACCTCAATGAAAGTTTTGCCGATGATTTTGCGCTTCTTCTCGGGATCGGTCACGCCCTTGAGTTTTTTGAGGAAAAGGGCGGAGGATTTGGCCGTCCGCAGGTTCATCTTGAAATTGTCGCCGAAGAGCTTCTGGACAGCTTCGCGCTCATTGAGGCGGAGGAGGCCGTTGTCCACGAACACGCAGGTGAGCTGGTCGCCGATGGCGCGATGGATGAGAGCGGCGGCGACGGAGGAGTCCACCCCGCCGGAAAGGCCGAGAATGACCTTGCTGGAGCCCACGGTGGCGCGGATCTGGGCGATTTGTTCGGTGACGAGGTCGCCCATGGTCCAGTCGCCGGTGCAGCCGCAGACACCGGTGAGGAAGTTGCGGATGATGTCGGTGCCGGACTCGGAGTGGAACACTTCGGGGTGAAACTGGAGCCCATAGAAACGGCGGGAGGCATCCTGCACGGCCGCGTAGGGGGAATTTTCCGTGGTGGCGACGGCGGTGAAACCCTTGGGCAGGGCGGTGAGTTTGTCGCCGTGGCTGTTCCAGACCTTGAGGCTGGATTTCAGTTTCTTGAAAAGGGGGCAGGCGGAGTCCTTCACGCTGAGGATGCCGTGGCCATACTCGCGGCGCTCAGACTTGGCCACCTTGCCACCGAGAAGGTGGCCGAAGAGCTGCAGGCCATAGCAGATGCCCAGAACGGGCAGACCCAGCTTAAAAAGGGCCTTGTCGGGAATGGGAGCCTTCGGGCTGAAGACGGAGGAGGGGCCGCCTGAGAGGATGATGCCGGTGACGCCGTCGGCCTTGAGTTTGGCTGCGGGGGTGTCGAAGCGGTAGATGCGCGAATAAACGTGGCATTCACGGATGCGGCGGGCGATGACCTGGG
>JANOBW010000477.1:0-7227 GCA_031411855.1 Opitutia bacterium | reverse complement strand
CCCACCCGAACAAGGGAGTCCGCTTCACCGCCCAGCGCCTCCTCGCCGAAAAGGGCGAGACCGCCACCAGCTCCTTCCCGTCGGTTCTGCCGCAGGCCCCCCAGCTGGCCCGCCTCCGCGATCTCGAAAAGAAGGCCGCCGGCGAGGTGACCTCGGCCGTCATCGGCGAGGTCGTCGCCCTCTATCCTTCCCTGGACGACAACTGGTCGCGCTCCGCCGCCACCGGCGTCCTCCTCAAGTCCCCCATCGAGGCCCTCCGCCAGATCCTCGCCGCCCCGGCCTCCGATGCCCTAGCCACCCCAGCCGCCCTGATCGCCGCCAAAATACTTCAAGAAAACGGATCCTTTATTGAGGCACAAATCCTCACTCAAGAAACCGCTTCCTCCGCCGCCTCCCCCGCCACCCAGGCCGCCGTCCTCCGCGCCCTCGTCCCCCTCGCCGGCAAACTGAAACCCGCCTGGACCCCCGCGCTTTCCGCCGCCCTCCAGAAACTCCTCGCCGCCCCCGGCGATGAGATCGCCGGAGCCACCCTCCCCCTCGCCCTCGCCTGGGCCCCGGCCGACGCCGGAAGTTTCGTTGCCGAAGCAAAACAGCGCCTCCTCTCCCGCCTGAAGGACGGCTCCGTGCCCGACTCCGCCCGTCTCGACTCCCTCCGCTCCCTCGCCAGCCTCCCCGAGGCCGCCCGCGCCGGACTCGTCTCCGAACTCGGCCCCATCCTCCAATCCGGCTCCACGGCCCTTCAGAAGGGCATCCTGGAACAGCTCGCCGCCAACACCGACGCTGCAAGCCCCGGCCTTGGCGGCGGGGACACCACCGGCCGCTTCATCGCCGGGGCCTACGGCCGCCTCCAAGGGGAATCCCGCGATGCCGCCTTCGATCTCCTTCTCCGCCGTCCCACCTGGACGAAGCTCCTGCTGGCCGAACTTGAGGCCAAGCGCATCCCCCTCGGCGTCGTGACCGCCCCCCAGCTCCATCAGCTCCGCAACCACCCCGACAAGGCCGTGGCCGAACAGGCCGTCGCCGTCATCCGTGGCCTTCGCGGTGCCGACGAGGAAAACAAGAACGCCGCCATCGCCCGCCTCTCCGACGAGGTGGCCAAGCCCGGCGACGCCGCCCAGGGCAAGGCCCTCTTCACCGCCGCCTGCGCCACCTGCCACCAGTTCGGCGACATCGGCAAAAACGTCGGCCCCGTCCTCACCGGCATGGGCGCCCACGGCCCCCGCGACCTCCTCGTCCACATCGTGGACCCCAACCGCGAGGTGGACCCCAGCTTCCACGTCTGGAACGCGAAGAAGAAGGACGGCTCCACCCTCTCCGGCATCATCGCCCGCGATGCCGGCGGCTCCGTCACCCTCCGCACCATGGCCGGCGACACCGAGATCGCCCGCGCCGACATCGCCTCCCTGGAAAACACCGGCCGTTCCCTCATGCCCGAAGGTTTCGAGGCCCTGGGTGCTGAAAATCTCCGCAACCTCCTGAGCTTCATCTGCGCCGAGGAAGGCCGTTTCCACATCCTCGACTTCCGCGCCGCCGCCACCTCCGACATCCGCAAGGGTCTGTTCAGCAACCTCGCCAACCCGGGCGACTCCATCTTCCCCAACAAGTTCGGACTCGTCCAGCACGACGGCATCCTCTTCGAGCTCCTCGACCCCGCCAAGTCCCCTTCCGGCCTCAGCCTCATCATCCTCAAGGGCGGCCCCGATCAGGGCGTCCACTCCATGAGCCTGCCCAAGTCGGTGGAAATCCCCGTCGGCCAGACCGCCGCGCGCATCCACCTCCTCAGCGGCACCGGCGCCTGGGGCTCCCCCTATACCGACTACAAAGGGGTCGTGATGACCGTCACCGCGCTCTACGCCGACGGCCAGACCCAGAAGTGGGAACTGCTGAACGGCAAACACTTCGTGGATTTCCTTGGCGACCACGACGCCCCCGGCTCCAAGGCCACCAACCTGACCAAGGGCAACCGCCGCGTCCGCTACCTCGCCCTCAACACCAAGCGCGCCGACGCTGTCATCAAGTCCATCGTTTTGGAAAGCTCCGTCTCGGTCGTCTCCCCCCTGATCGCCGCCGTCACCGTCGAGACCGGCCCCGCTGTCGCCGACGGCCCGGATGACGCCCAGAGCCCGGCCCCGGCCAAACCCTTCGCGTTTCCCGCCGGCCCCGGCCTCAAGGTCGCGATGATGGGCGGCGGCTCCTCCCACAACTTCCAGAAGTTCTTCCGCCAGGCCGATGCCGAGATCCTGGCCAAGGACAACCTCGCCGTCACCGGCTACACGGAAAACTGGGACGAACTTCCCTCCCTCCTGGCCAAGGCCGACGTGCTCTCGATCAGCTCCAACAGCCCCTTCAGCCCCGCCGGCCGCAAGGCCATCGAGGACTTTGTGGCCGCCGGCAAACCGCTCGTCATCCACCACCCCGGCCTCTGGTATAACTTCAAGAACTGGCCCGAATACAACCGCCAGCTCATCGGCGGAGGCTCCTCCTCCCACGACAAGTATGGCGAGTTCGAGGTCAAGGTGCTCGTCCCCGGCCACCCGATCATGAAGGGCGTCCCCGCCACCTTCACCATCAGCGACGAACTCTACCACATCGCCTTCGAGGATGGTGGCCCCAAGACCGAGGTTCTCGCCATCGCCCACAGCAAACAGACCGGCAAGGACCACGCCATGGTCTGGACCGTCGGAGGGCAAAAAGGCCGCATCGTCTGCAACGTCCTCGGCCACGACGGCGCGGCCCGCGACACCGAGGCCTACCGCCAGATCCTCCGCAACAGTCTCCTCTGGGCCACGGGCAAATAAGACCGGCCGGAGACACTGAACTTAGGGCGGAGTCGGAAACGGCTCCGCCCTTTTTTGCGCCCTAAGGGGAAGACCATCCCGGCCTTGCGACCCCACTTCCCTGCGCGGAAGACCGGTCCAAGCCGGGTTACCCACCACCCTCCCCCGTGGCAGGAAGGACCCCCAAGGGTGGTCCCGACCACAGCGGCGATGGTTGCCAGCGTCGAAACGAAGGTGACCACCACCCCTGCGGGTAACCCGAACCAGACCACCGGGGTTCGGACCGGCGAAACGGAGAAAGACCAAACGCCAAGACACGGGTTACCACCAGAGAAACCGGGGGTTCGGACCACCCCAGAGGGTGGTCCGGACAGGGCCAGCGAGGGTTCGAACCACCAACACGGAGGAATATCCAACGCCCCGAAAGCGGTTGCGACCACCGCTTCGGGTGGTTCACAGAACCCTCCGGGGTGGTCCAAACCGGACTAGCCCCTGGTTCCTTTCGTCTGAGCGGTGGTTGCCCTAGCCCTCGGGGGTGAAGTGAACCAACCCGCCTCCCAAACCTCATCACCCGGCGGGGTCCTGCCGGGCATGGGCCACCCTCATCGGGATGGATCTGAACTGTGATCCTCTTCGCCCGCTTCGGGACTCGGCCAATCATAAGTGAGTGAAAAACGCCGTGCGTAGGTGTGTGTGGCGGCCTTGCCCCGGGAACGCCGGGCTCCGGACCGGCCCTGCCTCGGCCACACACCCACACGACAGTGTGGGGCCAAGCGCTCCCAGGCGTGATGCGGGCGTCGAACGGACAGGGAACACACTTTGGTTGCAAGACCCCGCCTCTCCTTCCGACCAACCCCACCGCTTCCATCTTCTCGCTTCCTTCAGCCCATCGTTTCCCTAACTGAATCCTTTCCCGTGCCTTCCGAACTCGCCATCTTCCTCTCGCTGTTTTTCGGCACGTTTGTCAGCGAGGACGCGTCCGTCGTGGCGGCCGGTTTGCTCATCGCCTCGGGGAAGTCCACCGTGGCCGCCCCGGTCCTGGGTGCCTTGCTGGGCATCTTTGTCAGCGACCTGGCCCTGGCCGGCGTGGGCCGTCTGGCCCGCCGTGGCAGCCACCATCCCTGGGTCGCCCGGTTCAGCCCTTCCGAGCCGGAACTGAAACGGGCCTCGGCCTGGTTTGAACGCCATGGGCTCTGGGTGCTGATCATCAGCCGGTTCGTGCCCGGCACCCGCAGCCTGACGGGGTTTACCGCCGGTTATCTGCGCGTCCCGGCCCTGCGTTTCGCCTTCGCGTTTCTCGCCGCCTCCAGCCTCTGGACGATCCTCGCCGTCCTGGCCGTGGCCCGGCTGGGGGAAACCGCCATCCGCCGGTGGGAGGCCGGGGCGCCGCTGGCCGCCGCCGTGCTGGTCGGTGTGCTGGTCATGGTGGGGGCGGCGATGTTCACCGTCAAAACCCTCCTCGATCCCCGCCGGCGCATCCTCCTGCGGGCCCGTTGGCACCGGCTGACCCGTTTTGAGTTCTGGCCCACCTGGGTGGTTTACACCCCGGTCGTCCTCCACATGGCGCTGGTCCTCTGGCCCCGCCACCGCCGCGCCCTGGCCTGGACCGCCGTCAACCCGGCCCTGCCGCTCGGGGGACTTCAGGGTGAGTCGAAGTCCGACATCCTCAGCCGGCTCGACCGCGCCGGCGCTCCCGTCGCCCCTTGGCGGCTCATTCCGGCCGGTCCGGTGGAGGAACGCCTCCGGCTGGTCCGGGAGTTTGCCGGAGAAACCTGGCCGCTGGTCCTCAAACCCGATGTGGGGGAACGCGGCACCGGGGTGGCCGTGGTCCGCTCCCCGGCCGAGGCCGAAAGCCGGCTCAAGGCCTCGAACGAGCCCCTTATCGCCCAGAAGTTTATCCCCGGGGAGGAGTTCGGGGTGTTTTACGTCCGCAAACCGGGCGAACCCACAGGTTTCGTCTTTTCCGTCACCGGGAAACATCTGCCCGAAGTGACGGGCGACGGTGTCCAAACCCTGGCCGAACTCATCCTGGCACATCCCCGCGGGCCCTTGCTGTGGAAACACTTCCAGAAACTCCACGCCGCCCGGCTGGAGGGCGTCCTTCCCGCCGGGGAACGAGTCGCCCTCACCCAACTGGGCAACCATTGCCTGGGAGCGGTTTTCCTGGACCGCAACCACCTGTCGAGCCCGGCCCTGGCCGCCGCCCTCGATTCCTTCATGCTTCGGGCGGAAGGGTTGTTTTTCGGCCGTTTCGACCTCCGCTCCCCTTCCGAGGAGGCGCTGCGACGCGGAGAGTTCACCCTCTTTGAACTCAACGGCGTGAGCTCGGAACCGGGCCACATCTACGACCCGGAGAAAGGCACGGCGGTGAAAGGCTGGCAGGCCCTCATCCGGCAATGGAGCCTGGCCTGGGAAATCGGCGCGGCCAACGCCCGCCAAGGCGCCAAAGTGGCGGGCTGGCGGGATCTGTGGAAGGTGGCGTTTCCGGCCCGAACGTCCTCTGACCGGGCCGGATGAAACGCTCCGCTCAGGCTCCGCGGGCGCGGTTGAGTTCGTCCTTCAGAGCCTGGGTGGCCTGGCGGGCGGCCTCGGCAAAGTCCGGTCCGGACGAGGCATAAATGATACCGCGGGAGGAGTTTACGATCAGACCCTGCCCGTCCGAGGCCAGGCCCTGGCGGACCACCTCGGCGGCATCCCCGCCCTGCGCGCCGACCCCGGGGACGAGCAGCGGGATGGTCCCGACAATCTCCCGCACCCGGCGGAGTTCGGCCGGATGGGTGGCCCCGACCACGAGGGAAACGTTGCCCCGGGAGTTCCAGTCCCGGGCGGCCTTTTCGGCGACCAGTTCGTAGAGTTTTTTGCCACCGCCGACGTCGAGCATTTGGAAGTCGGACGAACCAGGGTTGGAGGTGCGGCAGAGGATGACCACGCCGCGGTCGCCGTATTTCAGAAAGGGTTCCAGGGTGTCGCCGCCCATGTAGGGGTTGACGGTGACGGCGTCGGCCCGGTGGCGGACAAACGCCTCCTGGGCATAGTGTTCGGCGGTGGCCCCGATGTCGCCACGTTTGGCGTCGAGGATGACGGGAATATGCGGGTAACGGGCCTGGAGGTAGGTCAGGGTGCGGGCCAGGTCCTCGTCGGCCCCCTGCCCGGCGTAGTAGGCCACCTGGGGCTTGTAGCAGCAGACGAGGTCGTGGGTGGCGTCAATGATCTGGCGGTTGAACTCAAAGATCGCCCCGGGTTTGCCCCGCAGCGGGACGGGCAGTTTGGCGAGGTCGGGGTCAAGGCCGACGCAGACCAGCGAGGAAGAGGAACGCCAGGCGGCGTTAAGGCGGGCGGTGAAGCTCATGGAAACGTGAGGAGGGAACGAGGCGGAAGCCGGGGAGGCATTCAACTGGAAAACGGAAACGGAGGGAGGCGGATCACTTTTCTCGCCACCCCAACGCTGCCTTCTCTCCCCGCCAATCTGCCGCCATCCGGGGTAAAAACTGCCTCTCCCCCTCGCTCCCCTGCCCTTCGCGCCTCTGAAATCTGAAATTTGAAATCTGAAATCCCCTTTTTTCCCCTTGCCGGGCTTTCGCCCCCGGGCCTTGTTCAGCGGCTATTTTGCACAATGCCAAAGCGGACTGACATCAAGAGCATCCTGATCATAGGCGCCGGACCGATCATCATCGGCCAGGCGTGCGAGTTTGACTATTCCGGCACGCAGGCCTGCAAGGCGCTGCGCGAGGAGGGTTACCGCGTCATCCTCGTGAACTCCAACCCGGCCACGATCATGACCGACCCCGAGTTTGCCGATGTCACCTACATCGAGCCGCTCACGGTCGAGTCCATGGACCTCATTCTGGCCAAGGAAAAACCCGACGCCATCCTGCCCACCCTGGGCGGCCAGACAGCGCTCAACCTCGCCATGGACCTCCATGCCAAGGGCATCCTCGCCAAACACGGCGCGAAGCTCATCGGCGCCCAGGTCGAGGCCATCCGCAAGGGCGAGGACCGCGAACTGTTCAAGGAGGCCATGGTCAAGATCGGCCTCGATGTGGCGAAGTCTTACATCGTCAACAACATGCAGGACGCCCGCCTGGCCCTCGACGGCCTCGGCACCCTGCCGGTCATCATCCGCCCCAGCTTCACCCTCGGCGGCACCGGCTCGGGCATCGCCTACAACCGCGAGGAGTTTGAGTTCCTCTGCGCCCGCGGCCTCGAATGGTCTCCTGTTTCGCAAGTTCTTGTGGAGGAATGTCTTCTGGGTTGGAAGGAATACGAGATGGAGGTCATGCGCGACCACAAGGACCAGTGTGTCATCATCTGCTCGATTGAAAACTTCGACCCCATGGGCGTGCACACCGGCGACTCCATCACGGTGGCCCCGATCATGACACTGACCGACAAGGAGTATCAGCTCATGCGCGACGCCTCCTTCGCCTGCATCCGCGAGATTGGCGTCGAA